>JBHEPF010000161.1:0-25355 GCA_046260445.1 Dermatophilaceae bacterium
GGTCACGGCATCGGTGCGGTCGCCGAGGTCGGCGACGACCTCCGTGGCGATCCGGCGGACGGCCGGCTCCAGGGCCGCCATCCGCTCGGGGGTGAAGAAGCGGTCGACCACCTCGCGGTAGCGGCCGTGCTCGGGCGGGTCGAGCGTGTTGGGCACCGAGCGGAAGGCCGAGGCCGCAGAGGAGAACGTCCGCGGGTCGCCCGCCACGGCGACGACGTCGGCGTGCCGGAACACGGTGACGCCCCGGGGTGAGCGGGCGACCGGGCACGCCTGGCGCCGCTCGTCATAGTGCGCGCGCTGGTCGCGCAGCACCTCCTCGGACAGGGGCTCCCACTGGGGGGTCTGATGCATGCCCCCACGCTAGACCGGGCACACTGCTCCCGGCGGTCACTGCCGAGGAGATGCGCTCATGTCCGAGGCAGCGATCCACCTGTTGCCGGGGACGACGAAGGGGCTGTCGGGACTCCTAGGTCACGACGAACCCGTCGCGGCCGACTCTCACTGAGCAGGCGCTCAGGTCTGGAATCACGGCGTTCGCCGCAGTGAGCTCGTCGGCCGAGTGTGACGTTGCGACCGCCAGAACCTGGGCTCCGGCCGCCAGGCCGGCGTCGATGCCTGCGGGAGCATCCTCGAAGACGAGGCATCGTGCGATGTCATACCCGAGCGCATCCGCGGCCCTGAGGTAGCCCTCCGGATTCGGCTTGCCCTCACTTACATCCTCCGCAGCGACCATGACGAACGGAACAGGAAGGCCGGCGGCGGCGAGACGTGCGCGCATCAGTGCGCGGGAACCAGAGGTGACGGCCGCCCACCGATTCGCCGGGATGAGCGGGAGCAGCGCCTGCGTGGCCGGCAGAGCGGTCACCTCGGCCACGTCGGACAGTTCCAGCTCCTCCAGCTCCGTGACAGCCTCAGCCACGTGCTGCGCAGGAAGGAAGAGCGCCAGAGTGTCCTCGGTACGACGCCCGTGACAGACGCGAAGGACGTCTTCGACCTCGATACCTCGACTGCTCGCCCACGATCTCCACGTGCGATCCACTGAAGCGGTCGAATCCACCAGCGTGCCATCGATATCGAAGAGCAGAGCCTGGACATCGAAGCGCATGCTCGCAACCTACTCCCAACCTCCGCAGCAGCACCCTGCGTGACTCCGGGATCGGGAATGTGCCGTCGTCCTGGAGGTCACGCAGAGTCCAGGCTTCCCCTACCGTCGCCCTTCAGCCACCCATAGGGCGTGTCGTGCACTTCCGAGTGTTTGAGACAGTTGGTCCCTGCCTGAGCCGAGGAGTGACATGACCGAGATCGTCATCTGTGAGCCACTGCGCACCGCCGTGGGCCGGTATGGCGGCGTCCTCAAGGACGTGAGCGCGGCCCAGCTCGGAGCCGCCGTGCTGCGGGCCGCCATCGAGCGATCCGGGGTCGATCCGGAGGCGATCAGCGACGTCATCGTCGGCCACTCCGTGCCGACCGCGGACGCGCCCGCCATCGGGCGGGTCGTCGCGCTCGACGCGGGCCTGCCGGTCACCGTGCCCGGGGTGCAGGTGGACCGGCGATGCGGGTCCGGGCTCCAGGCCGTCCTGTATGCGGGGATGCAGGTCGCCACCGGCGCCGGCGACGTCGTCGCTGCCGGTGGGACCGAGTCGATGAGCAACGCCGTCCACTACAGCCGCGACGTGCGGTGGGGCGCGCAGGGCCGGCCGGCGGAGCTGGTCGACCAGCTCGCCCGAGCGCGCGTGACGGCAGGGGGCAGCGCATACCCGGTCCTCGGCGGGATGATCGAGACGGCCGAGAACCTCCGGCGGGACTACGGGATCGGCCGGGAGGAGCAGGACGCCTTGGCACTCGAGTCGCACCGGCGTGCGGTGCGCGCCCAGCAGGACGGGACCTTCGCCGAGGAGATCGTTCCCGTGACGGTGCGGGGTCGCAAGGCGGATACCGTCGTCGACGTCGACGAGCACCCACGAGCGGACACGACCATGGAGTCCCTCGGGCGACTGAAGCCCCTCATGGGCCAGGACCCGGACGCGACCGTCACCGCGGGCAACGCGAGCGGCCAGAACGACGCCGCGGCGATGTGCCTCGTGACCACGCGCGACTACGCCGAGGCTCACGAGCTCCGGCCGCTCGTGCGCCTGGTGTCCTGGGGGCTGTCCGGCCTCGACCCGCATCGGATGGGCCTGGGTCCGGTGGCCGCGAGCGAGATGGCGCTCGGGCGGGCAGGTCTGACGTCGGCGGACATGGACCTCATCGAGCTCAACGAGGCCTTCGCCGCCCAGGTGCTCGCGGTCCTGCGCGAGTGGGACTTCGGCGAGGCCGACCGCGAGCGCCTCAACGTCCACGGCTCCGGCATCTCGCTCGGTCACCCCATCGGCGCCACCGGTGCCCGCATGCTCACCACCCTCTCGCGTGAGCTCGTCCGCCGCGAGGGCCGGTATGCCCTGGAGACCATGTGCATCGGCGGCGGTCAGGGCCTGGCGGCCGTGTGGGAGCGCGTGGTCTGAGGCCGGGCGCTCCTAGCGGGACGGACTGGCCTCACCCGGGGGGGCCGCCTGCAGCAGGTCGAGCCCGAGCCGGGCCGCGAGGAGCCTGGCGGCCTGCTGCCCGCGGACGCTGTTGCCCGCCGGGTCCAGCAGCGGCGAGTACACACCGAGCCCCCCTTTGCCGGGCGAGACGGTGACGATGCCCCCGGAGATGCCGCTCTTGCCGGGCTGCCCGACGTCGTAGAGCCAGTCCCCCGACGCCTCGTAGAGCCCGGCCGTCAGCATCACCGCGAGCGTGTGGTGGCACGAGATCGGCCCGACGACACGGTCTCGGGTCACCGGGTTCACCCCGGCGTCGGCGAGCGTGGCGCCCATGACGGCGAGATCCCCCGCGGTCACCCGCAGGCAGGACTGCCGGGTGTACAGGTCGAGCGCGAGCTCCGGGTCACACCCGAGAAGCCCGCGCTGGTGCAACAGCCGGGTGAGCCACTGGTTGGTGTGGTTGGACTCCGTCGCCGACGCATACACCTCCTCATCGAGACTCAGCCGCCGACCGGCGAACGCGGAAAGACCGTCCAGGAGCGCGTCCCACTTCTCCTCACCGCCGCCGGGAAGCAGGCTCGTCGTGATGATCGCGCCGGGGTTGACCATGGGGTTGGTCCGCCCGTCGGAGGAACGCTCGACAGCCGCCGCCGAGTTGAACGGCAGACCTGTGGCGTTGACGCCGATCCTCGCGCGGGCCTCGTCCGCTCCGATCGCCTCCGTCACGACCGCGAAGACGAACGGCTTGGCGACGCTCATCATGGTGAACTCGACGTCCGCCTCACCCGCCGCGTACTGCCGGCCCTGCGCGGTGACCAGGCACAGCCCATAGGCGCTCGGGTCGGCCTGCTCCAAGGCCGGGTAGACCGTGGAGACCTCACCGTCGTCGTCGCCCCGGAACCGCTCGTATGCGTTGCGCACCAGATCGGCGACGGCACCATGCGGCGGGAGATGGCCGGTGGAGACGTAGGGCTGGTCATGCAGGTCGGTGCTCACCCAGCCATCTTCGGACCCAGCGTCCGCGGCTGCATCACCCGACGCGGGTGATGGGATGCAACAGACTGAACGGACGACCCGCACGACCGGAGAGGCAGACCGACCATGAGCTCGACCGTCAGCGCCACCGACATCCTGCGCGACGCATACGAACGGATCCACGAGGAGCTGCCGGAGCTGCTCGGCGGTCTCGACTCAGCGACCCTGCTGTGGCGACCCGACCCCGATGCGAACTCGATCGCGTGGCTCGCCTGGCACCTGACCAGGGTCCAGGACGACCATGTGGCAGGCGTCGGCGAGGTCGAGCAGGTCTGGACCCGTGACGGTTTCGCAGGGCGCTTCGCGCTGCCGTATGCGGTGGAGACGATCGGCTACGGCCACACCAGTGCGGAGGTGGGGGCCTTCGACGTCGCGGACGCGCGGCTGCTCGTGGACTACCACGACGCGGTGCACGTGATGACGATGGGCGTGGTCGAGACGATGGACGACTCAGGCTTCGCGCGCGTCGTCGACGAGGACTGGGACCCGCCCGTGACCGCTGCCGTGCGACTCGTCTCCGTCATCGGCGACGCCCTGGCCCACCTCGGGCAGATCGGCTACGTCCGCGGGCTCGCCGAGCGCCGAGCAGGAGCCTGAGCTCAGCGCTTGGCCACGAGGGACTGGTAGTCCGGGTGCTTCTCGACCCAGCCCTTGAAGAACGGACATTCCGGGACGACCCGGCGCTCGCCCGTCGCCCGGGCATCGTCGAGGGCGTAGCGCGCGATGGCACTCGCGACACCCTGGCCCTCGAAGGCCGCGTCGACCTCCGTATGGGGGAACACGATGAGGTCGTCCCTGAGCTCGTAGTCGGCGAAGCCCGCGAGGTCACCGTCGACATGCCCCTCGTAGCGGCTCTCGTCAGGGTTGTGGGTCACGGTCACGTCGGTCATGGTGCGATCCTGCCAGGCGAGGCGGATGAACGAGCCGCACCCCGCATACCCTCGCTCAGGACCCGGACGGCCAGTCGGCCCGGACATCGGCGCCGCCCTCGACCACGGTCTCGGGCTCGCCGGGGCGTTCCTCCCACGAGTCCTTGGGCCGGTAGCCGAGCTCGAGCATCGTGTTCGTGATGTCCCAGCGCCGGTTCGGGTTGTCCGAGACGGCGTAGTAGACGCCGTAGCGGACCTCGGCCTCGATGGCCCGCCGGAAGACCTGCTCGGTGTCGTCAAAGCTCAGCCACATCGCGCGCAGAAGATCCTCGTCGGCGTCGGTCGGGTTCCCCGAGTACCAGCCGATCCGCAGCGAGATGACGTCTAGGCCGTGCTCGTCGTGGTAGAACCGGCCCAGCGTCTCGCCGAAGACCTTCGAGACGCCGTAGAGCGAGTCCGCGCGCGGCAGATGGTGCGGATACACCGGCCACTGCTCGTGCCGGTCGTACATCCCCATCGCGTGGTTCGACGAGGCGAAGACGACACGGCGCACACCCGCCTCCCGCGCGGCCTCGAGGACGTTGCGGTACCCCACGATGTTGGCCGACAGCACCGACTCCCAGTCGGAGTCGGGTGAGGCCGCGCCAGCGAGGTGGAGGACGGTGTCGACGCCGTCCATGAGCTCGCGAACCTCGTCGTAGTCGGTGAGGTCGGCCCGCCGGAGCACCCGCTCCTGCTCCTCGGTCGTGGGCGTTCGGCCGTGCTGGACGACCTCGTAGTCGTCCGCCAGCCGCTCGGCCAGCAGCATCCCGATGTTGCCGGTCGCACCGGTGATGAGGATGCGCCGTTTGGCGTGCACCCGGCTCGGCTCGGTCGCCGCGTCGCTCTCCGTCATCGGGTCGTCCTCAGTCATGGATGGACCCCGCGCGCGATCCGCGTCCACGCTTGAGCTCGCTCCGCTGACGCTTGGCGACGAAGCGTCGACGGCGCGAGGCCGCCGTCGGTGTGGTTGCTCGGCGCGGCCGTGGCGGAGGGGCGCCGGCGTCACGTAGCAGGACGGCCATCCGGGCTCGTGCGGCGCGACGGTTGGCGAGCTGAGTGCGATGCTCCGAGGCGACGACCTTGATGACACCGTCGGTGAGTCTGCTCGACAGGCGACGAAGGATTCTCGACCGGAGCTCCGGTGGGATGCTCGCACTCGCCGCGACGTCGTACCGCAGCTCTACCCGCGAGTCGGCGGTGTTGACGCCCTGCCCGCCGGGGCCGGAGCTGCGTGAGAAGCGCTCCTGCAGCTCGCCGCCGGGCACGACCCAGCGGCGGCTCACGACGAGGTTCTCGGCCACCCGTTCAGTCTCACGCATTCCCCCTGGCGCGTCCATCGCCCGTCCATCGCCCGTCAATCCCCCGACCATGGCCCCGACCATGGCCCCGTTCATGGAACTCACCCTGAAGCCCTGCGAGCGGAACCGCGGCGCAGCCGCATGGACAGGGCGCTACCGTGGCGGGATGACCCAGAACACGAGCACGGACCCGTCCGGCACCGACCAGAACGCCAAGATCGCCGAGTATGCGCATCCCGAGCGGCTCGTGACGACCGAGTGGCTCACCGAGCAGATCGCGGCAGGCAGTACCGGCCCCGGTAAGGGCGTCGTCGTGCTCGAGTCCGACGAGGACGTCCTGCTCTACGACACCGGGCACGTCCCGACGGCGCTCAAGCTCGACTGGCACCAGGACCTCAACGACCCGCTCTCGCGTGACTACGTCGACGCCGAGCAGTTCGCCAGGGTCATGACCGAGCGCGGAGTCGGTCGCGACACGACCGTCGTCATCTACGGCGACAAGAGCAACTGGTGGGCTGCCTACGCCCTGTGGGTGATGACGCTCTTCGGCCACGAGGACGTCCGGCTCCTCGACGGCGGGCGGGCGAAGTGGGTCGAGGAGGGTCGCGAGGTGACCCGTGAGGTGCCGCCGGTGCCCGCGGACGGAGCCACCGCATACCCGGTCGTCGAACGGGACGACGCACCGATCCGCGCGTTCAAGGACGACGTGCTCGACCACCTCGGCAAGCCGCTCGTGGACGTCCGCTCGCCCGGGGAGTTCAGCGGCGAGCTGCTGCACATGCCGGACTACCCGCAGGAGGGCGCGATGCGCGGCGGGCACATCCCCGGCGCGAAGTCGGTCCCGTGGGCGCGCGCGGCCAACGAGGACGGCACCTTCAGGTCCCGCGCCGAGCTCGAGGCGATCTACCTCGACGAGCAGGGCCTGGCCGCCGAGGACGAGGTCGTCGCCTACTGCCGGATCGGCGAGCGCAGCAGCCACACCTGGTTCGTCCTCACCCACCTGCTCGGCTTCGAGAACGTCCGCAACTACGACGGGTCGTGGACCGAGTGGGGCAACGCCGTCCGCGTGCCGATCGAGAAGTGACCGATCGGCGCCGGGTGAGCAGCGCACGTGAGCGACGATAGGGGTATGCCCTCCCCGCTTGCCGAGATCGCCGCCGACTTCCGCGACGCGACGCCGCCCGACCGGTTGCAGCTCCTCCTCGAGTTCAGCGACGAGCTGCCCGACCTGCCGGCCCGCTTCGCCGACGCCCCGGAGAAGCTGGAGCAGGTGCACGAGTGCCAGTCGCCGCTCTTCCTCGCCGTCGAGGTCGGTGAGGAGCCGGGCGTGGCCACCGACGACCAGCGCGTCTCGCTCTTCTTCTCGGCACCGCCCGAGGCGCCCACGACCCGCGGCTTCGCCGGGATCCTGCATGAGGGCCTCGACGGGCTCACGGTCGCCGAGGTGCTCGCGACCTCGGAGCAGGCGCCGATGGAGTTCGGCCTGGCCGAGGTCGTCTCCCCGCTGCGGATGCGCGGCATGGTCGCCATGCTCAGCCGGATCAAGCGTCAGGTGCGGCTGCGCACCGCGGCGTCGCCCGGCTGACCGAGCGACCGCGGGGGGATGTGACCGACTCGCCCTGGCCGATCGGTCGGCAAAGGAGCAGAATCGAGTTGGGTGCCGTGGCCGTCGCCACCGCCCGGCGCCCCGCGGCACGGTGACGAGAGCGCGTGAGGAGCAGCCATGAGAGCCAAGCCCGGTGACCACATCATCCTGGCCGGAGAGATCGTCAGCCAGCCGAGTCGATCCGGGGAGGTGCTGGAGGTCCGCGGGTCCGACGGCGACCCTCCCTATGTCGTGCGCTGGGAGGACGGCCACACGAGCACGATCTTCCCGGGGCCGGGGGCAGGGCTCACTATGGCCGCCGACTCCGAGCCCGCCCATCACTCCGATCTCGTGCCGCGTCCTGAGCTGGGGACGTCGCGGGAGTGGAGCGTGCGGGTGACGATCTTCGAGAAGGGCGACGACACGACCGCCAGCGTCGCGCTGCTCGCCGACTCCCCCGAGGCCCTCACCGCCAAGGGCGCGAGTCATCGCAGCAGTGCGGACCCCGGCGACGCCCACATCGGTGACGAGGTGGCCGTGGCCCGCGCGCTGCGACGACTCGCCGACCACCTGTTGGCCATTGCCGAGCACGACATCGAGGAGGCAACCGGCCAGGTCGACGTCGTCGTCAGGCCAAGCTGAGGCACCTTGACGGCACCGCGCGTGGACCGTGGCAGGATCGTGTGACTGAAGCGGGGTCAGGGCGCCGTTCTACTCACTCGCTGCTGTGGAGCCTGCTCTCGATGCTCCCCTAGCCACCACGTCGGTCGTCCGCGTGTCGGCTGCGCCGCACCCAGGCCGCCGCATCCAGATCCCAGTCATGGTCGTCGCTGCCAGCCAGACTCCCCGCCGATGCCTGAAGTCCCGAGGCTCTGCCGGACGAGGTGGGCGGCGCGGCTTCCAAGGCGCTGAGGGCGAACTCCCAGTCGACGCGCTCCTGCTCCAGCCGGACGCCCTTGCCGAACGTCCCCTCGACGAGGTCGACATAGAGCTCGCGCTCGTCGGCAGCCAGGGCGGAGAGGTCGGCTCGGGTGGGGCGCGGCTCGGTGACCCAGCGGTCCCGGTGCTGCATCAGGGTCCGGCGGTCCATGAGCACGGATCTCACGTGCGGGACCTGGGTCCGCAGACCGTTGAGGATGGCGAAGCCGTGGGTGTCGAGGTCTCCCCAGTAGCGGAGGTCGGGCACATCTCGCAGCCAGGGCAGGGCACCGAGCCTGAGCGCGTCGTAGCCGTGACCCCACACCACGACGCCGCCCTGAGGGACCGGCACGGACAGGAAGGTCACCTGGTTCTCGATGACGAGGACCTGCTGCGGCGCCATCGCCAGCGAGCCAGCGTGCCGAAGCGGCAGGGCAGCCTCGTCGATGCCGCCGGGGAGGGCTCCGAGCGCGGGATCGAGGCGCACGTGGACCAGCCGCTCCGGCTCGCGGAAGCCCCGGCGCGCGGCGAAGCTCCGCCCGGCACTTGGCTCCTCAGCAACGACGGACAGAACGTCGAGCAGCTCGCCGAGCACGCTCTGGTGGCGCTCGATGAACTTCGTGTCCACACCCGGGGCGTTGATCTCGCGCAGATAGCGGCCGCGGCCCGACTGTGCGGCCAGCCAGTCGACAGCGGCAAGCACTGTGGGCCACTGCGCCTCCAGCTCGATCGCGACGTGAGCGCGGCGTGCGACCCAGTCGACCAGTACAGGAGAGCTGTCGCGCGTCAGCGCGACCACCTCGTCGAGACGCGCGACCTCCCCCGCGACGCCGAGCAGTCGCCAGAACTGCGCATAGGTCGAGATCTGCACCCGGTCGGGGACCGTCATCCGCCCGACCGCCCGGCCGCCGATCTCGCGCGTCACGACCTCGTAGGCCCGCCCGCCCGCCGCCGCCGAGAGCAGAGCGTCGTTCCAGTCGCGCACCCGCTGGAGCACTCCGCCGATCTCCCGTGCCGATGGCCCGCGCACCGGCAGGTCGAGCTGTGGGCACGGCTCGCCGAGGACGTATGCGCGCAGCAGTGACCGGTCGTCCCACCTGCGGCGAGCCCGGGCCCGGACATCCGCGGGCGAGGTCCACGTCGTCATACGGTCGCGACCTCGGCCTCCCTCACCCGCAGCTCACGCTCGGCTCGGTAATCCTCGATCGTCAGGGTCTGCAAGCGGGAGCGCTGTCCGGTGCGGTTCTCGACGAACCCGACCGCGGAGACGAACGGCTCGATGACGTGGACCTTCTGCAACGGGGTGACGATGAGGAGCTGCAGCCCCAGCTTGCGGAACAGCTCGAGGGCATAGCGGGTCGAGGCGTCCGAGCCGCGGCCGAACGCCTCGTCGATGACGGTGAACCGGAAGTCGCGGGAGGTCGGCACCCCCCAGGTGAGGCCGAACTGGTAGGCGAGCGAGGCCGCGAGGATGGTGTAGGCGAGCTTCTCCTTCTGACCGCCGGACTTGCCGTCGGAGTCGGTGTAGTGCTCACGCTCCTCGCGGGTCTCGCGGTCCCGCTCCGAGGCGGCGAAGACGTACCAGTTGCGCACGTCGGTCACGAGCGTGGTCCAGCGTCGGTCCGCCTCGGTCAGCCCCTCCCGTCCGCGGAACCGCTCGATGATCGCTTTGACCTTGCGGAACCGCTCCTCGCTGTACTGGTCGTCGCTCGAGAGCGCGTCGTCGGTGCAGGCCCGCAGCTCGTCGCGGAACGACCGGATCTCCTGATGCGGCGTCGGCTCCGCGAGCAGCGAGATGCGCGTGCCCGGGTTGTAGTCGATCGCGCCCAGCGACTCGTCGATCTCCCGGATGCGGGAGCGGATGGTCTGGGCCGACTGGTCGAGCCAGGCCTGGAAGCCGGCGATGTCGTTGATCGTGTTGGTGTTGAGCTGTCGCTTGAACTCGGCCTCGAACCGTGGCAGGTCGTCCGAGGCGATCCGGGCGCGCAGCTCGCGGTACTCCGACGCCGCCTCGACGTCGGCGCCCAGCTCGACGGTGTCGCTCGGCCAGCTCTGCCGGAACCCCCCGATGAGCCGGACGACCCGCTCACCGACGGTCGCCTGGCGCCGCTGGGAGCCCTCGATGGTGCCGGTCAGCTCGTCCCTCACCTCGCGCTCGACCCGGTCGCAGTCGTCAATGCTCGCCGGCTCGATGGTCCGGCCCGCCAGCACGCCGTATGCGGTGCGCAGCCGGTCGAGATCGGCCGCCGCAAAATCGGCCAGTCGTCCCGAGGTGCGGGTGTGGTCGGCCGACAGGCGCGCCAGCTCGCCCTTGAGTCCGCCGAGATCCTCGGTGGCGTCCTGGTGCCGCCGTTTGGCCCGAACCAGGTCTGACTCGACGGCGGTGATGTGCTGCTCGACCTCCGCGAGCTCGGCGTTGTCCTCCTCGAGCTGTCGCCGCTCGGCCTCGAGCGCCGCGATCCGGGACGCGCTCGAGGCCCAGTCCAGCTGCTCCCAGTCGGCGTAGGCGAGGAGCTGGACGATCGCCTGATCCAGGGCTGCTCGCCGGGACGCGGCGGACTTGGCCTCGGCGACGAGGCGCTTGGCGTCGTCCAGCTCGACGGTCACCGTCGCCGCGGCATCCAGGAGGGCCTTGACCTTCTCGGCGTTCGACCACCCGAGGACCCACCGCGCCGGGTCGTCGATCGCGAAGCGGTCGTCCTTCTCGTGGCGGCGGTCGGCCTTGACCTGGCCCTGGAGGGTGACCGCTCGCCGGTGCCTCGCGAGCTCTTCGGCGTCCTCGACCCGCACGTGGTCGGCCCGCACCTCGAGCTCGGACTCGAGCCACTCTGCATACGGCCCCGGACGCACCTCGAGGACATCCGCGAGCGTCGGCTCCTCGCGCAGAGGTGAGCTCCGGCGGACGACGGCGTCACCGACCCGGAAGTAGACGAACCTGCCCCGCAGATGGTGGCCGTCGACCCAGGAGGCGACCTGCGCGTACCGGTCGGCGGGCACGAGGACCGACAGTGCGAACCCGCGCAGGACCCGCTCCGCCGCGCCCCGCCACCGGCCCTCGCCCTCTCGCACCTGGATGAGCTCGCCGACGAACGGCAGCGTCGACGACTCCACGCCGAGCGCGCCGGCAAGGCGGTTGCGCAGCTCCACCTGACGTCGCTCGATGTTGCTCTCGCGACCCTGGAGGGATCGGATCTCGGTCTGCAGCTCGTCGCTGCGGGCCTGGACGTCTCGCAGCGCGACGGTGCGCTCGGTGATCTCGTCCGTGTCCGCGACCCGACGCTGCTCGATCTCAGCATGCCGGGCGAGGACCTGGGAGCGCACCGAGGAGAAGGAGGCGCGGTCCTCGACCTGCGCCAGGCCCGCGGTCGTCACCAGGTCGGCGTGCGCCCGGGCCCGCACTCGACGCTCGTCCCGTTGGGTCGCGCTCGCGTCGAGCTCGACGGCGATCTCCGCCAGCCGTGGTCCGGCGATGCCGTCGCGTCTCTGTCGCAGTCCCCCGAGGGTGCGCTCGAGTGCCGCTGCTCCTTGCTCGGATTCCTCGACGAGCCTCACTGTCGCATCGCGGGCCTCCGTTATGCGCTGGAGCTCGACATCGAGCAGTTCGAGCCTGCGCTCCGCCACCCAGGCCGGGAGCGCCTCTCGGGCCTCGGTGCTCTCCGCGATCTCGGCGCCGAGCCAGTCGTGCTCGTCGGCGGCGGTGACGATCGGGTCGAGCTGGGCAAGCTGGTCGCGGGCCTTGCGCACCGCGTCGTGAGCGCGGGTGAGATCCTCGAAGTGCTGGACGAGCTGGGCGATCCGCGGCCCGGTGTCGGCCGGCTCGAGCATGTGCTGACGGACGAACTCGGTGAGATTGCCGACGCTCTTCATCGAGATGGTCTGGTGGAACAGGTCCAGGGCCTGCTCGCTGCGGATGCCGAGGAGGCGGCGCAGCCGGGTGCCGTACTCGGGGAAGTGGTCCGAGACCGTGGCGCCGAGGCCCCGCAGCCGGCGCTTGAGGTCCGCCGGGTCGCGGCCGAACTCGGTGAAGTGCTCCGAGATGCTCAGGGCCTGGTCGTGCGTGACGAAGAACCGTCGTGGCTGCTGTTCGCCCGAGCCCGGCAGCCAGAACACCTGGGCGAGGGTGACGTCGGCGTCGAAGCCTTCGTTGCGGAAGCGGCCGAGCAGCACCGAGTACGAGGAGTGGTCGCGCAGCCCGACCGCGCGCGAGGCACCCGTGGACTCCACCCGCTCGGACTTGTAGTGCCCGAGGACGTAGGTCCGCAGGGATCGCTCGCGGGTCTCGGCGCCGGCGGCCTTGTTGTAGTTGATCCGGTTGGCCGGCAGGAGCAGGGTCGTCACGGCGTCGACGAGGGTGGACTTACCCGACCCGATGTCGCCGGTGACGAGGGTATTCTCCCCGCCGAGGCGCAGGACCTCGACCCGGTTGTCGAAGGTGCCCCAGTTGAGCAGCTCGAGGGCCTCGAGCCGATAGCCCGGCCGAGACTCGGTCGGCACCTCGACGTCGAGAGCCGAGAACAGGGCGTCACTCATCGCGATCTCCGGATTGCTGAACAACCTCGTCGTGGCCGGCGTCGAAGGCACCAGCGTCGCCCGCAACAGCACCGACGCCCGCGGCCAGCGCATACTCGGCCAGGCGTGCCTCGAGCTCGCCGAGCCACTGCGCGTCGACGAACGCCTTGAGGATCCGCCGCACCTCGAAGGCCCGCGTATCCGAGGGCAGCGGCCGCAGGAACCCCAGCTCGGTGATACGGCGCACCGAGCGGTCCACCTCGTCGACGAGGCGCGCCTCGTTGGTCGTCGCCGGACGGAAAGGCCGGATCTCGTCGACGAGGCGGTCCCGGCTCACGACGAGGCGGCCTTCTCCGGCGGAGGCGTCGAACTCGGCGAGCGCCTTGCGCAGGAGGGCGAGCATGAGGCTGACCGGGAAGGACAGACGGTGGCGCGGCACGAGGCGCGGCAAGGGGTGGTCGGGGTCCTCGGGCGTGGAGCGCAGGTAGGCGTAGCCCTCCGCCTCGTCGATGACGAGGTCCAGGCCGAGCACGGCGACATGGTCACGGAGGGCGTTCTGCAGGGCGAGGACGTCGAGCCAGGTCCGCTCGGCGGAGTCCCGGTCGACGACACCGCGCATGAGCGCGACCGCGGCGGCGGAGAGGCGCTCATCGTCGGTGCGCGGGGAGCCGCCGCGCGGGATGGCCGTCATCGTCGCCCACCCACCGTGGACCGCGACCGGACGAGGAGGACCTGCGGCATCCGAACCGCCCTCGCCCGCCCCTCGGCGTCGGTCACCGCGATGCGGACCTCGCTGGAGTCGTCGATGACGACGTCGAAGTCGTCCTCGACCAGCCCGAGATAGGCGATGAGCTCGGCGACGCCCTGGGTCGCAGGATGTTCGTCCAGCAGCCGGTCGAGACCGACCTGGTCACGGTGGCGCAGCGTGGCGCGGACGGAGGAGGTGAGCCGGCCGATGTCGACGTGCACCTGGTCGAACAACGCGTCCCAGGCGAGCGGCTCGTCTTCCTCGACCGGTCCGGCCGAGTCCACGCCGTGGAAGGTCGTGGGGGCATAGAGCGGGCGCTCGAACGCCAGGCGCACCTCGGGCGAGGCGGCGTCGAGCTCCATCGTCAGCGCGGGGTTCTGGTCGCGCACGGCGAGGGCGCTGCGCTCGATCGAGCGCAGCAGCTCGACCACGCGGCGGTTCTCCAGCCAGACCTTGTCGTCGAGGAAGCGCCGCAGCTGCTCCGAGAGCAGCCGCACCGTCTGCTGGGTGCGCTCGGCGGCGTCGAGCCAGTCGAAGTGGACCCGGCCCAGGCTTCGGTCGACCTCGATCTCCTCGAGCTCGACAAGGCGCTCGAGCAGGTCGGTGAGCTCATCGCGCCGGGACCGCGAGAGGAGGAAGTCGTGGAACGCCTGGAAGCTGCGGCCCTGGTCGGAGTCGGCGATCGCGTGCCGCTCGCCGATGATCTGGTCGAGCAGCTCACCCTTCGACCCGTCCCAGGCGGCGATGTCGGCTCGGATCTGGCGATCGAGACCGCGGAAGTTCTCCTCGACCGCGCGGAAGTCGGACAGCAGCTCTCGGGCCGTGCTCGAGAAGTGCTGGTAGCGGTCGAGGATCGCGACCGGGTCCATCCGTCGGGTGCCGTCGAAGGCGGCGATCTCCGCATCGAGCTCGTCCCGGCGCTTGCGCAGCTCGGCCAGCCGGGCGTCCGGGTCGGGATCGGCGCCGGTGACGATGTCGCGCAACAGCTCGACGATGGTCTGCAGCCGCGACTGGGTGCCGATGAAGGTGCGCGAGGCGAGGCCGGTGAGGAACGCATACGCCTTCTCGACGTCGACCGTCGCGTCGTAGTGCGCCTCCTGCGAGCCCTCGGGGTAGAACTTGCGCAGCCAGCCCGCGTCCGGGTCGGCCCAGGAGTCCACGTAGGCGCGGGCCGTGCGCGGGTAGGGCGGCGAGCCGTCCTCGGTGAGCGTGGCCGAGTTCACCGCGTAGAGGAGGTCGTCGACCCGGGTCAGCAGGTCGGGCTCGGCGATCATCCGGACGTTGTCGACGATGAAGATCTGGCCGAGGACATGGAGGATGAGTGGCGCCGAGTCGGCCCGCAGCAGTCGCCAGGCACGCGAGTTGGCGCGCAGGTATGCGGCACTTGCGTAGTCCATCGGCGGGCCTCGTCAGGGGTGGGCTGAGTTCCTCGCCTCACCCTACGACGCCCGGCCGACAGCCGCTCCCCTTGACACGGAGGAGGCAACGTGTGGCTGAAGCGGGGTGATGACCCCGCTTGAGTCACATGCTCCGGCAAGACCCATCAGGCTGTCGGTGCAGTGGCACTACGACGTCCTGCGTGGCCTCGAGTACTTCCGCTCGGTCGGCCAGGCGCCCCATCCTCGGCTGGCAGAGGCGGTGTCCCTGGTCCGGCAGAAGAAGCAGCCCGACGGGACGTGGCTGCTCGAGAAGACCCATCCCGGGGCTCGTGCACTTCGAGCTCGAGTACGGTGACGGCAGGCCCAGGCGGTGGAACACGCTGCGCGCCCTCCGCGTCCTGCGCTGGTGGGAAGAGGGCGCCTGACCAGGTCAGCCCGTCAGCCGACGCCGCGCAGCCTGCGGGTGCTGGGCAGGACCCGGTACAGGATGTCAGAGACGCTGAGCAGTCCCACCACCTGATCGTCGATGGCGACGACGGCGAGCTGCTCACTCTTCTCGCGCATCCTGGCGAGGCCTTCGTAGACAGGGGTCGACGGGGACAGCACGAATGCCGGCCGGGCCAGTAGCCGGGCGGGGTGACCGGGTGACTCCGTGAGGGTGTCGCGCACGTGCACCACGCCTGGCAGCCCGCCATCGGACGTGCCCAGCAGGATCCGCATGTGGTTGCTGGCCGCTGCGGCCGCCTGGACCTCGTCTACGGTCGCGCCGATGTCGACGGTGACAGGCTCCTGGTCCTCGGGCACCAGGTCACCGACGGTCAGGCGCTCCAGCTCGATGACCTCGGAGATCTGGGTCTGGAACCTCGTGTCCAGCGTGCCCTTGGCCGCCGACTGTTCCACCAGCTGGCGGATCGTCTCGGCGTCCCTACCGCCGACGGCGGCCCGATCGAGCGGGGTCACCCCGCTGGCCGAGACGAGGCGGTTGGCCAGGGCGTTGATGCCGACGAGCAACGGTCGGACGACCCAGATGAAGGCTCGGCCGGGGGAGGCTACGAGCTTGGCCGCGGTCTCCGGGTGGGCGATGGCCCACGACTTAGGCGCCATCTCTCCCACCACGAGGTGCAGGAAGGTGACGAAGAGCAGGGAGAGCGCGAACGAGGACCCGCCGGCCAGCCACTCGGGCAGACCGGCCGACTCGAGCACCGGGCCGAGCCAGCGGTCGAGGGCGGGCTTGGTGACGGCTCCCAGGGCGAAGGTGCACGCGGTGATGCCGAGCTGTGCTCCGGCAAGCATGAGCGTCAGCTCGTTCATCCCGCGAATGGCGGCACGGGCTGATCGGGAGGTCGGCGCCTCCAGCTCGAGCCGGTGGCGCCTCGCCCCGAGCAGCGCGAACTCGATGATCACGAAGAACGCGCTCAGGAAGATCAACAGGGCCGTGACAGAAGTGACCACGAGCGGGTTGCTCATCGTTCCTCCCCCCGATTGTCGTGCTCGTCTGGATGATGCTGTATGCCTGGGTCGCCTGCTCCGGCTGCTGACTCTGACGCTGTGTGATCGGCGCCGTCGTCGTCGACCGTGCCGTCAGGGTCGGGGACTCGGGTCTGCTGCCCGGGCTCGACGCTCACGAGCCGGACGTTGACCTCACTGGGCACGTGTCGAGCGACCTCGAGGATCTCGATCTCGATCGCCCGGGCCGTCGGCTCGTCGGAGACGAACTCGGCAGGATGCTGCGGGAGGTCGATCGTGATGACGCGACCGACCTCGGGGAGCTCACCCAGCTCGGCGATGACCAGTCCGGCCATCGTCTCGAAGTCCCCCTCCGGCAGGCGGCACCCCAGAGCCCGCGCCACCTCATCGAGGTGCACGTCCCCGGGCATGTGCCACTCATGTTGCTCGCCTTGGATGATCTGCTCCGGCGTGTTCTCGTCGTGTTCGTCGGTGATCTCCCCGAGCAGCTCCTCGGCCAGGTCCTCCACGGTGAGGATGCCGGCGAAGCCGCCGTACTCGTCGATGACGCACGCCATCTGCTGCTCCGCCGTGGCGAGCTCCTCGGCAGCCGCCGGCAACGGCATGAGAGTCGGCAACACCACAGGAGGACGCATGAACTCCGACACCGGGGTGCGCGGGTCGGTCGCCTTCCGCAGGACGTCGCCGAGCTGCACCACGCCGACCGGCTCACCCCTCTCGTCGATGACGGGGTAGCGGGTGTGCGCCTCGGCCATCAGGACACGAACCTCGCCCACCGTCATCTCCGGGCCGATGGTGTCGACCCGAGCGCGCGGAACCATGGCATGTTCGACGTCCTGCCCGGGGAAGTCCAGGATCCGGTCGAGCAGCATGGACAGCTCTCGAGGCAGGTCTCCGCTGTCGCGGGAGTCGGCGACGATGCGCTCGAGATCCTCCGCGGTGGCCGTGGTGTCGAGGTCGTGGAGCGGCTCGATCCGCACCAGGCGCAGCAACAGGTTGGCCGAGGCGTCGAAGAACGCGATCAACCAGCCGAACACGGCCAGATAGATCAGCGTGGAGCGAGCCATCCACCGCGCCATCGGCTCGGCGTTGGCGATCGCCAGGTTCTTCGGATAGAGCTCCCCGAACAGCATCTGCACCACCGTGGCGACGGCCAGCGCGATCATCGTGCCGACCGAAACGCTCACCGCGGTGGGCACGCCGGCCCCGCCGAGCAGCTCACCGAGCGCCTCACCGACGAGAGGCTCGGCGACGTACCCGACGAGGAGGCCGGTGACGGTGATGCCCAGCTGCGCACCTGACAGCATGAAGGACGTCCGTTTGGTGACCTTCAGGGCCCGCTCGGCCGCCGCGTCACCCTCCCGGGCCCGCGCAGCCAGGCGGTTGCGGTCGACCGACATGTAGGCGAACTCCTGGGCCACGAAGTACCCATTGACGGCGATGATCACCAGGATCACCGCGATCCCCAGCAACAGCAGGAGAACGGCTCCGGTCACCTCGAGATCCGCTCCGGTCTATCGGTACACCATCGACGATGATCCCGGAGCACGGGATGAGCAGGGTCGGACATGAGGGAAACAGTATCGGTTGCACACCGCAGCAGGCCCCCTCGTCAGATCCCACGCCGGGAGCAGCAACGGTTCGACTAGCGCCGATAGGGCGCCGTCGGTCCTAGTAGCCCTGCGCCATGTTCGTGAAGCGGCTGTAGTGCCCCTGGAAGGCCAGGGTGATGTCGCGGGTCGGGCCGTTTCGGTGCTTGGCGACGATGACGTCGGCCTCCCCCTCCTTGCCGGAGGCAGAATCTCGGTGGAGCAGGATGACCATGTCCGCATCCTGCTCGATCGAGCCCGACTCACGAAGGTCGGACATCTGCGGGCGCTTGTCGGAGCGCTGCTCGGAACCACGGTTGAGCTGCGAGATGGCGATGACGGGGACCTCGAGCTCCTTGGCGAGGAGCTTGATCGCCCGGGAGAACTCCGAGACCTCCTGTTGACGGGACTCGACCTTCTTGCCCGAGCTCATGAGCTGGAGGTAGTCGATGACGACGAGCTTGAGGTTGTGCAGCTGCTTGAGGCGCCGGCACTTGGCACGGATCTCCATCAGCGTCATGTTCGGGCTGTCGTCGATGAAGAGCGGAGCGACGGAGATGTCGCTCATGACCCGGGCGAGCTTCTGCCAGCCCTCGTCGCGCAGGGTGCCCTTGCGCAGGTCCTGAAGCTGAAGCGAGGCCTCCGCCGAGAGCACCCGCATGGTGATCTCGGTCTTGCTCATCTCGAGCGAGAACACGGCGGTCGCCAGGCCGTTCTTGATCGCCGCCGAGCGGGCGATGTCGAGACCGATGGTGGAGTTGTGGGTCGCAATCATCGAGCGTCCGGCGAGATAGAGATGTTCGTCGTTGTCGACCTCGACGCACCGCACGGGCACCGACGGGATCGGCCGCACATCCGTGATGAACCGCGAGTTCCTGCGCTGGAACAAGCGGCTGCGCCGCTCTTTGTGAAGCAAGGACTTACGTTGCAGCCAGAAGACGTCTTCGTCCGCGCTGAACGTCAGGGTGAAGGCGGTCGAGGACTCCGCAGACTTTCCGCGCACCTTCTTGCGCGAGACGCCGCAGCGGTAGCCAAGACTCACGATGAGTTCGTAGACGTCCGACATGAGGGATTCGCTTGTGGTTGTGTACTGGGGGCAGCCCTGCGCGCTCACCGTGCCGTCCGTGTCCAGGAGACCGGCGAGAAGTGCTCGCCGCTGAGACTCCGACGCACGCAGATACTCGGGTGGCACTCGTTTGTGGCCGAGGACCCCCAGCTTTCGTAGCACTGCTCGCACGGTCCCGTGATCCTCACGGCAGGTAGAGCATTGCCGTAGACCTGAGGACGGTCGGCCGCAGTCGGGGCAGCAGGCTGTCCGCGGTGGGGTCAGGCCACGAGAGCGGCCGCCGCAAGAACGCCCGCACGTCCTCACGTGAGAGGTGCGTGGGGCGAAGGACACGCCACAGACCACACAATGGCGTTCGGCGATCTCAGTGGTCGGGAACCGGAGCGAGTAGCGCATCCGAGCCGATGTCGGCTTGACGACCACGCCCTGCCCTTCCAGCAGCATGATGATTTCGTCGTCTGCCGTCGTGATGGTCGCCTCGTCTGACGTTCCGTCACCGAGCCAGGCGCCCACGACATAGGGGGCGAGCGGCACCGATCGGTGGGGCAACGCGAGAGGCTGACTGAGCCGAACGGAGTGGTTCAGGCGAAGATCGGCTGTGGAGCTACGTAGGGTCGCTGCGATCTCCCTCGTGGTGCGAACCGCCGACAGCGTTCGTTGCTTCTTGGTTCGGTTTCGCCCATCGCGCGCCGCTTGATGAGACCGCCGAGAGGCTCGGGTGTCGGTGAGCCACTGGTGCTCCGCATCGGCCACGAGCACCGACCCGTCGCTGAACGTCACCTCGAAGCACTCCCGTTCATGCATCACGTCCGTGGCTGCAACGACTCGGGTCGGTCGTCCCTTGGAATCGAGGAGCAGGTCCCCCAGCTGCACCTCACCCATCGTCGTCCACCCATCCGGTGTGGGGAGTGGTGTGTCCAGAGCCAGCGCCTTCCCCATGGCCGGTCGAGCTGCGATGACGATCATCTGGCCGGGGTGCAGGCCGTGGGTGAGCTCGTCGAGCTCGAGGAACCCGGTGGGCACTCCGGTCAGCTCATCGGTGCGGCCGGAGGCGACCTCGATCTCGTGCAGCGTCGCCTCGAGGATGTCCGACAGCGGCGCATAGTCCTCGCCGCCGCGTTTGTCGGCCACGGCGTACACCTCGGCCTGAGCGGCGTTGACGACGTCGACGACGTCGCCCTCCTGCGCATACCCCATCTGCACGATCCGGGTGCCGGCATCGACCAGGCGGCGCAGGATCGCTCGCTCGGCGACGATGTCCCCGTAGTAGGCGGCGTTGGCCGACGTCGGCACCGACTGGATGAGGTCGTGGATGTAGGCGTGGCCCCCGACCCGCTGCAGCTGCCCCCGCTTGGTCAGCTCGTCGGCGACGGTGATCGCATCGACCGGCTCGCCCCGTCCGAACAGGTCGGCGATCGCGTCGTAGATCATCTCGTGCGCCGGCCGGTAGAAGTCGTTCGCACGCAGCGTCTCGGCCACGTCGGAGATCGCGTCCTTGCTCAGCATCATCGATCCGAGGACGCTCTTCTCCGCGCTCACGTCCTGCGGTGGCAGTCGGTCCGGTGAGCCGAGATCCATCTCCCGCTCGACGTCAGAGACCGACATCAGATCCTCCAGTTCCCGCCATGGTCAGCATGCTGTCACCGGCCTCTGACAACGCTTCCGTCAACCGCGCGCTGCCACCGATCCGGACCGACACTAGGCCGCTCGTCCGCAGGGCACCAACGACTCGCCGCAACCCTTCGCAAGCTTGTGGGGATGATCCGTTGACAACCTGTGGTCAAGGCGGTGGACAACAATCCACAGGTCGTGGACAGCTGTGGATAAGTGGGTATGCGACGCACACCACATCGTCACCTCACCCCCTCTGACGTGCGCGAACGCGATCCACCACCTGTGGATCGAAGAAAAGCGTCGGCGTGTTTGTCCACAGCCCTCAGATGGCCGAAACTGCCCTCTTGACACGGACCGGGACGCCGTTGAGGATCGCGTTGCCGGCGAGTGACTCCACCCGGTCGGGGTCGGTGAGGTCGTTGATCGAGACCCCGGGCAGGGTCGTGGCATGCTCCAGCGCCACCCCCTCGCGGGCGTGTCCGTAGCCGTGGGGGAGCGAGACCACGCCGGGCATCATGTCCTCGGTCAGAGCCACGTCGACCTCGACCTCGCCGGCGGCGGAGCTGACGTGCGCGCGGCTCCCATCGGCGATGTCGCGCTCGCCCGCATCATCGGGGTGGATCAGAAGGTGGTGGCGCGGGCGGCCCTTCGTCAGGCGCGGAGCGTTGTGCAGCCAGGAGTTGTTGTCGCGCTGGTGGCGACGCCCGATGAGGAGGAGCTCGTCGGCCTGCGGCGCCCACGCTGCACCCGCCTTGACACTCGACGCCAGGGTGCGGACCTCGTCGAGCACGAAGTCGACGGCCGCGTCGACACGCCTGTCCTTCGTCCGCAGCCGCTCAGGGAAGCGCGAGACGTGCGGACCTGCGTCGACGCCCTTGGGATCGCGACGGAGCGCACGCACCGAGGTCCGGGGCGTGCCGGTGCGCAGGAGTGCGTCGACCTGGCGGCGCGGGCTGATCCGGAGCCTCGCGTGCTGCGCCAGGTCCGGGCGCTGCCCGCGGGCCTTGAGGATCGCCAACGTCAGGTCACGAGAGATCTGCCAGTCGTGTCGTTGCTCAGCGGACTTCGCGAAGAGCGCCGCGGAGAAGCGGGCCGTGTTGCGCACTGCGAGCGCGTGGAAGATGAGGTCGTAGTGATGCCGCTCCAGTGGTGCCGTCGGCGGCAGGATGACCTCCGCATGGCGGGTCGTCTCGTTGATGTAGAAGTCGATCGCGACCATGAACTCGAGACCCTCGAAGACCTGGCCGAGCCGCTGCCCGGCGGGCGTCGACGACACCGGGTTGCCGGCGACCGTGAGCATCGCCTTGATCTGCCCCTCGCCCGGCGTCTCGATCTCCTCGCGCAGCACCGAGACCGGCAGCTCACCCCCGAACGCCGGCAGTCCGCGCACACGTGACGTCCGGCCCCCGAGGTGGCCCGGGCCGACGATGCCACGGCCCACGATGTCGATGACCGGGCTGCTCAGCATCGTCCCGCCCTCGCGGTCGAGGTTGCCCGTGACGATGTTGATGAGCTGGACCGCCCACTGGCCGACGACGCCGAACGCCTGTGTCGACAACCCCATTCGCCCGTGAACCGCGGCGCGCTCAGCCGACCACAGCGCATCGGCGAGATCGACGATGGCGTGCGCCGGCATACCGGAGAGGGACTCGGCCACCTCCGGAGTGAACGGGTCGACCGCCTCCCGCACCCGGTCGAGCCCGTCGACGTATGCGGCGGCCCGGTCCCCCTTGGCCAGCAGCTCGCGGAGGAGGGCGAGGAGCGCATACACATCGGCGCCGGGGCGGATGAAGTGGTGCTCGTCGGCGACCTTGGCCGTCTCGGTGCGGCGGGGGTCGATGACGACCATCCGGCCACCGCGGGCGACGAGTTCGCGGCGGCGCTGGGGGAAGTCGGGGACGGTCCACAGCGAGCCGTTGGACGCCATCGGGTTGTGACCGATGAGGACGAGGAGGTCGGTGCGGTCGATGTCCGGGACGGGCAGGAGGAACTGGTGCCCGTAGAGCGCCCACGCCATGACCTGGTGCGGCAGCTGGTCGACGGAGGTGGCGCTGAAGACGTTGCGGGTCCTGAGCGCGCGAACCAGCTGGATGCCGTGGGTGAGCGCGCCGAGGCTGTGGACGTTGGGGTTGCCGAGGTAGACGCCGAGCGCGTTGTTGCCGTCGCGCTCCTGGATCTCGTGGATGCGGCGCGCGGTGTGGTCGATCGCCTCGTGCCAGCTCACCTCGACCCATTCGCCGTCGATCTTGCGCACCGGGCGCCTGAGTCGGTCGGGGTCGTCGTGGATGTCCTTGAGCGCGAACGCCTTGGGGCAGATGTGGCCACGGCTGAGGGGGTCGTCGGCATGCCCGCGCAGGTCCTCGATCTCGTCACCCTTGAGCGTGACCTGGAGCCCGCAGCTGGCCTCGCAGAGGACACAGGTGATGTATCGGGTGGTGGTCGCTGCGTCTTCCCTGGTCATGGTCCCGAGCCTAGGCTGGCCGGTGTGTGCAGGAACATCCGCCCGCTTCACAACTTCGCGCCGCCTGCGAGCTCCGAGGAGATCCAGGCGGCCGCGCTTCAGTACGTGCGCAAGGTCTCCGGAACGACCAAGCCTTCCTCGGTCAACGCTGCTGCGTTCTCGCGTGCGGTGGAAGAGGTGACCGAGGCGACTGCTCGGCTGCTGTCCTCCCTCGAGACCGCGGCGCCGCCGAAGGACCGGGCGGTCGAGGCGGCCAAGGCTCGGGCTCGCGCTGCGAAGCGGTACGCCTCCTGAGGCATGTGCGGCGGGCCGCTGGGCTCCTCAGCGTCTGAGGGGCGGCGAACCGTCGGTCCCAGAGGGGTCTTGCGCTGGTTGGCCGCCCCTCACGTGCACGGCGGCGGCCGAGCGGCAGCCGGGTCAGTGCAGGCCGAAGAGCCGCTTGATGAAGGGGCGCTCCTCCGTCTCGTCGTGCTCCTGGACGGGACGGAGGATGACGAACTCGGACGCGGCCAGGTCGCCGAGCCCGATGCCGGTGAGCCGCTCGAAGATCGCCAGCGCGGACTCCTCGGTGAGTCGCGAGTGGCCCTCCTCCTCCGGGAGCGGCTGGCCCGTCTCGAGATGGCTCTCCTCGAGCGCGTCGACGATGTGCCTGCGACGGCCGTCCCCCTCGCTGACCGCGAGCGTGGACAGGTCCGCGGTGTTCGACACTGCGACGACGCGAGTGCCGAACGTCAGAGCCATCGACTCGTCCAGCTCCGTCAGGTCGGAGTGGCCGTGGACGATGAGCACCCCGTCCTCGAGCTCGCGGGCCGCGGGCTCGTCACTGACCGTCGCGTGGCCCCCGGCTGCGATGGTGTCCGTCGCATACAGCCCGATCCGCGGCAGGTCCGCCAGGCCGATCCCGTCGATCTTGACCATTCCACGTGGGACATTCATGCGTTTCAGACTCGCACAGGCGCGGCCCGATCAGGCGTTAGTGCGGTGAGCGTAGTTATCCACATGCTGAGCCGTATGCCGTGCGCGCCTCCACCGGTTGCGGTTAGTCTCCTCTGACCGGGCTGAAGACGAGAGTCCGGCCTTACTCTCATCAGGCAGGGTTTTTCATGGTTCTTGGATCTTTGGCGCGCCCGCGCGCCGTCGGCGCGGCGTTGGTCGCCGCCGGTGCCCTTGTTGTGACGGGGTGCTCTGGCTCGGGTGAGGGCGCTGCGCCGCCTCCCACGGGCGCGGCCTCTGCCACCACGGTGACGTCGACGCCTTCTCCCACCGAGACGGCGGAGCCCTCGCCGACCGAGACGTCCGCGCTCCCGCCGCTTCCCGACGCCGCGAAGGAGAACACTCCCGAGGGAGCCGAGGCCTTCATTCGGTACTACTTCGACGTCGCGAATACCGCCTACACCACGCCGAGGATGGGTCTGCTGCCGGAGCTGTCAGACGCAGAGTGTCTCGCGTGCCAGGAGATCGAGGAGCAGATTGAGGGACTTGTCGAGGCCGATCAACGCGTCAGGGTTCCCCCGTTTGAGTTAGGGACCATGACGGCTGTCGGCGGTGGAGCACCAGGCGTGACAAGTTTCAATACGGAAGTCAGCCAGCCGGCTAATGAGTTCCTGTCTGCGGACGACCAAGTTGTCCAAGAGTCAGGGGCGCTGGAGAAGTCTGGAGTCATCGCGGCCATCTGGGAGGGGGAGAAGTGGCTGCTATACGACTCCGCGGTGGAGTAGTCCAAATCGCACTGGTTGCCCTCGTACTTCTCTATTGGTCACCGCAGGTTCTCGCCAATCCCGGCGACGCGTTTGGAGCGATCGGTGCAGGGAGTGCGCGGGTTGGCCTGACACGCGGGGAAGCACGGCAGGTTGTCACGGCCGGTGAGCGATCCGGCGTCGAGTACACGTACGCGTCGATCTCCTTCTGCGCGGTGGACCCGAACGACCCGGGGCGCGACGAGATCTGCACAGCAGCCTTCATGGAGTGCGCGGGCAACACCCCGGAGCAGGGGCTCGGCCCGGCGATCAAGATCTTCCGTCAGGCGGCGGGCGAGACAGCGTGGGAGTTCCGCGGCATCTCCTGCTTCCCCGACCTCGTGGGCGGCGGCCCGGCGCTGACGATGGACATGATCGTCTCCGCCTTCCACGACACCGCCTTCGCCGTGCCGACGGTGAACATCCAGCCCGAGGGCGACGTCACCCTGGTCACTCTGCCGACGTACTACGAGGTGCTCTTCCCCGCCGAGGGGTACGAGCCGGCCGAGATCGACAC
>JBHEPF010000003.1:0-15610 GCA_046260445.1 Dermatophilaceae bacterium
GCCGCGACACATCCGCCCGACCTGGCCCGAGACCTCGTCGAGCGCGCTGTCGGCGAGGACGTTGCCTGGCTCGTCTCCGCAGACGGTGACCCGGGCCTCACCGACGCGATCGCGGCCGAGGTCTCGAGCCGCGCGGAACCACCGGACGTCGAGGTCCTCGTCGGGTCGTGGGACGTTCCGGGCTCCCGGCTCCTCGACGTCGTCGCCGCGATGGACCGGCTCCGCTCGCCCGGCGGCTGTCCGTGGGATGCCGAGCAGACGCATACGTCCTTGGCGCCGTACCTCATCGAGGAGGCGCACGAGACGGTCGAGGCGATCGCGGCCGGCGATCTCCGTCATCTGGCCGAGGAGCTCGGCGACGTGCTGCTGCAGGTCGTCTTCCACGCGCGGGTCGCCGAGGAGGCGAGCGAGGGCTTCGACATCGATGACGTTGCAGGCCATCTCGTGGCGAAGCTCGTCCGGCGCCATCCGCACGTCTTCGCCGACGGCGACGCGTCCTCCCCGGACGAGGTCGAGGCCGCCTGGGAGCAGATCAAGACCGCCGAGCGGGTGGCCGCCGGCCACCATGACGACGACCTCCTGCATGGTCTGCCGGAGTCCCTCCCCATTGGTCTTGCAGCGGACAAGGTCACCGACCGCGTGCGGCGCCGCAACCTCGTCGTGGACGAGGCCATCCAGGCCGAGCTCGGCCGAGCGCTGGCGGACCTCGCCGCAGCCGAGGAGCACGCCCGTGCGACGCTGCGCCGGCTGGCCCTCACCGCGCGGCCGGGCGCCGCTTCCCCGGACGGCGCGGATGGCTGACGTCATCGTCATCGGGGCCAGCGCGATCGACCTCAAGGCCACGGTCGGCTCTCCCCTCGTCCCCGAGACGAGCAACCCGGGCTCCGTCACCGCCACCCCGGGCGGTGTCGGTCGAAACATCGCCGAGGTCCTCGCCCGGCTCGGCACCTCCGTCCGCCTCGTCAGCCGGGTCGCAGACGATCCCTTCGGTCGGCTGGTGCTCTCCGAGACGGAGGCGGCCGGAGTCGACATCACCGACGTGCACACCGACGCCGAACGGACCGCGACCTATGTCGCCACGCTCGACTCGGACGGCTCCCTCTCCGTCGCCGTCGCCGACTTCGCGGCCATCGACACGATGACCCTCGATCACGTGACGTCGCTGTCGTTCGACGGCATCGCCCACGTCGTCCTCGACGCCAACCTCCCCACTCCCGTCCTCACCGCCGCGCTCGAGCGCGCCGCCGAGGCCGGAGCCATGGTGACGATCGAGCCGGTGAGCGTCGCCAAGGCGGGCCGGCTGGCGGACCTGGCCAGCGCATACCCGGCCCACCTCCTCACGCCGAACGAGGACGAGTATGCGGCGCTCGCCTCGCGCGCCGACCCGTTCACCCTCGCCACATGGGTCTGTCTGCGACGGGGCCTGGCCGGGAGCCGGCTCATCAGCGGACCGGACGAGCCCCCGCTCGACATCCCCGCCGTCCTCGTGCCGGCCGGTGAGGTGCGTGACGTCACCGGGGCGGGCGACTCCGCCACGGCCGGGCTCATCCACGCGCTCGTCCGCGGCGCCGGTCTCGAGGAGGCGATCGCCTTCGGGCATGCGGTCGCAGCGCGGACCGTCCGGTCCCCGCTCGCTGTCCCGACCGACGTCGACGACCTCCCCGACCCGAGGACCCTCGCACCAGGAGAACAGCCATGACGACGCCGCACGCCATGGTTCAGCCCAGCGACGAGGTCCGCGACGCGCTCGCGTCCGGAGGTCCCGTCGTCGCCCTCGAGTCGACGATCATCAGCCACGGCATGCCCTATCCCGACAACGTGGCGATGGCGCGTGAGGTCGAGGAGATCATCCGCCAGGGTGGCGCCACGCCCGCGACCATCGCGGTCCTCGAGGGGGTGCCGAGGGTGGGACTGTCCTGCGACCAGCTCGAGCTCCTCGGCTCCCACCCCGAGGTCGCCAAGGTGAGTGTGCGTGACCTGCCGTATGTGGTGGCCCGAGGCGCGCACGGCGCCACGACGGTCGCGAGCACGATGCGGCTGGCGGCGCTCGCCGGCATCCCGGTGTTCGTCACCGGCGGTCTGGGCGGCGTCCACCACGGCGCCGAGTCGAGCATGGACGTCAGCGCCGACCTCACCGAGCTCGGTCGCACCGACGTCGCGGTCATCTGCGCGGGAGTGAAGTCGATCCTCGACATCGGTCGCACCCTCGAGGTCCTCGAGACGCTCGGTGTGCCGGTCATCGGCGTCGGCTCCAGAGAGTTCCCGTCGTTCTTCTCCCGTCGTAGCGGGGTCCAGGCACCGATGTCCGTGCCCGGCCTCGACGACGGCGGGCCCGAGCTGCTCGCGGCGACGATGCGCGCCAAGTGGGATCTGCGCCTGCGCGGCGGCATCGTCATCGCCAACCCGGTGCCCGAGGCCGAGGAGATCCCCGCCGACGAGATGCAGGTCTTCATCGACCAGGCCCTCGCGGACAGCGAACGCCTGGGCATCAACGGCAAGGACATCACGCCCTATCTCCTCGGCCGGCTCGTCGAGATCACCGGCGGGCGCTCCCTCGCGACGAACATCGCGCTCGTCCGGCACAACGCCCGACTCGGCGCGGCAGTCGCACGCGCGTATGCGCTCGGCGGCTACGCTGAGCGTGATCCCCATCCGCCGCTCACCCATCCCCCGAAAGCATAGGAGTGCCCTGTGGCCACCATCGAGGCCCTGAACGCCCGCGAGATCCTTGACTCCCGCGGCAGCCCGACCGTCGAGGTCGAGGTCCTGCTCGACGACAACACCTTCGCTCGCGCTGCCGTGCCGTCGGGTGCCTCGACCGGAGCCTTCGAGGCCGTCGAGCGTCGCGACGACGACAAGAACCGCTACCTCGGCAAAGGCGTCCAGGACGCGGTCGAGGCCGTCCTCGAAGACATCCAGCCCAAGCTGCTCGGGTTCGACGCAAGCGACCAGCGACTCATCGACGCGGAGATGCTCGCCCTCGACGGCACCGACAACAAGGGCTCGATCGGCGCGAACGCCATCCTCGGCGTCTCCCTCGCGGTCGCCAAGGCGGCCGCCGAGTCCGCCGGCCTCCCGCTCTTCCGCTACATCGGCGGCCCCAACGCCCACATCCTGCCCGTGCCGATGATGAACATCCTCAACGGTGGCAGCCACGCCGACTCCAACGTCGACATCCAGGAGTTCATGATCGCCCCCATCGGCGCGAGCTCCTTCCGGGAGGCCCTGCGCTGGGGCGCCGAGGTCTACCACGCGCTCAAGGGCGTGCTCAAGGAGCGGGGTTTGGCGACCGGTCTCGGTGACGAGGGCGGCTTCGCCCCGAACCTCGAGTCCAACCGCGCAGCCCTCGACCTCATTCTCGACGCGATCCGCACAGCCGGCTACGAGCCGGGCACCGACATCGCGCTCGCGCTCGACGTCGCCGCGAGCGAGTTCTTCGACAACGGCTCCTACTCCTTCGAGGGTGGGACCAAGTCCGCCGAGGAGATGGTGGCCTACTACGCCGAGCTCGTCGACGCATACCCCCTCGTCTCGATCGAGGACCCTCTCAACGAGGACGACTGGGACGGCTGGAAGGCCATGACCGACCAGCTCGGCGACAAGGTGCAGATCGTCGGTGACGACCTCTTCGTCACCAACCCCGAGCGACTGGCGCGCGGCATCGCCTCCAGCACGGCCAACGCGCTGCTCGTCAAGGTCAACCAGATCGGGTCGCTCACCGAGACGATGGATGCCGTGGACATGGCGCACCGCGCTGGCTACCGCTGCATGATGAGCCACCGCTCCGGGGAGACCGAGGACACGACGATCGCCGACCTCGCGGTCGCGACGAACTGCGGCCAGATCAAGACCGGCGCGCCGGCCCGATCGGAGCGCGTGGCCAAGTACAACCAGCTGCTGCGCATCGAGGAGGAGCTCGACGACGCCGCGGTCTACGCCGGCGCCGGCGCCTTCCCGCGTTTCTCGGCATCCTGAGCGAGGGCTGACCGGAACAGCTGACGATGGCGACCCGAGGGCCTGGCGCGGCGAAGGGGAGGGTCACAGCCCGTCCCGGAGCCCGCGCGTCCTCGGCTCGCCGCACGACGATCCGCTCCGACAAGGCGCGCCCCGCCAGCCGTGGCGGGGCTGCCGCCCGGAAGCCGCGGGGACCGTCCTCCCCAGCGGGCCGCGACCAGGGGAGCGGGCTCTGGCGGTGGGGCGTCATCACACTCGTCGCACTCGTGCTCGTCGTGCTGCTTGCACCGACCGTGCGCTCCTACTTCGCCCAGCGCGGTGAGATCGCCGCCCTCGAGCGCCAGGTCGCCCAGGGTGAGGAGCGGGTCGCTGCGCTCGAGGCGGAGGAGGAGCGCTGGCGTGACCCTGCATACATCGAGCAGCAGGCGCGGGAGCGGCTGAAGTTCGTGCGGCCCGGCGAGGTCTCCTACACCGTGATCGGGGCCGATGAGCTGCAGAGCCAGCAGATCGCGACCGGTGCCGTCGCGGAGTCCCGGCCGTGGTACGACCGGCTCTGGGGAAGCATCGGCCAGGCCGACCGGACCGACGCCGAGCCGGTGCCGTGACGCGAGCGCAGGAGGCCGGTGGCCCCTGCGGTGAGCCGCCGAGCGAGGCGGATCTGGCCGCGGTCCACGGCCAGTTGGGGCGCGCCCCGCGGGGGACGGTCGGGGTCGCGCACCGGTGTCCGTGCGGCGATCCCGATGTCGTCCGGACCGCTCCCAGGCTGCCGGACGGGACGCCCTTCCCCACCTCGTTCTATGCCACCTGCCCGCGGCTCACCGGTGCTGTGAGCACCCTCGAGTCGCAAGGGGTCATGCGAGAGATGCAGGAGCGGCTCGCCACGGACGACGCGCTCGCAGCGGCGTATGCGACGGCCCACGCGGACTATCTGCGCCGGCGGGCGGAGCTCGCGGAGGTGCCGGAGATCGCCGGGGTGAGCGCCGGCGGGATGCCGTCCCGGGTCAAGTGCCTCCATGTGCTCGTCGCGCACTCCTTGGGTGCGGGGCCTGGGGTGAACCCGCTGGGGGACGAGGCGCTCGAGATGCTGCCGCGCTGGTGGGAGCACCCCTGCCGAGACCGACATGGCCCGACCGACCCGACGAAGGAGACGTAGATGCCCCGCGTGGGAGCGATCGACTGCGGCACGAACTCCATCCGCCTCCTCATCGCCGACATCGAGCTCGCCGAGGGCCAGGCCCCCGTGCTCACCGATGTCGTGCGCGAGATGGAGGTCGTGCGGCTTGGCTATGGCGTGGACCGGACCGGTCGGATCGACCCGGCCGCGATGGAGCGGACACTCGTCGCTGCCCGTCGCCATGCCGCGGCCTGTGAAGAGCACGGCGTCGAGGCGGTCCGGTTCGTCGCCACGTCGGCCTCGCGGGACGCCTCGAACGCCGGGGAGTTCATCGAGGGCGTGCGAGCAGCGTTCTCGCACTTCGCGATCGCGCCCGAGGTCATCAGCGGGGGAGAGGAGGCCGAGCTGTCGTTCACCGGTGCCACCGGCGACGTCGTCGCGGCCGGGCATCCCGGTCCCTATCTCGTCTGTGACATCGGCGGCGGCTCCACCGAGCTGGTGCGCGGCGAGGCGACACCGACGGGTACACGGGTCCTGCAGTCGCTCTCGGCCGACGTCGGGTGCGTGCGGATGACCGAGCGGCACGAGATGTCGGACCCGCCGACCGGCGATGAGATCACCGCGGCCACTCGTGACATCGAGGCGGCCATCGACGGCATCGTCGCCGAGGTGGACATCGCCGGCGCCGGGACCCTTGTCGGCCTGGCCGGCTCGATCACGACGGTGACGGCGCACGCGCTTCGGCTGCCGGCATACGACCCGGAGCGGATCCACCTCGCCGTCATCGCGCCGGAGCGGATCGCCGAGTCCGCGGCGGAACTGCTGGCCATGTCCCGCGAGGAGCGGGCAGCGCTGGGGTTCATGCACCCCGGACGGGTCGACGTGATCGGAGCCGGTGCGCTGGTCTGGGACCGGGTGGTCGCGCGCGTGGCGGCTGCCTCGCCCGGAGTCGAGGTCGTGACCTCCGAGCACGACATTCTCGACGGCATCGCTCTGAGCGTGGCCTACCGCCTCCGCAGCGCCTGACCCGGGCCACCCGAAGACCCTCCCCGCGCGGCTACAGTGGCTGACGCCCCCGTAGCCCAACCGGCAGAGGCAGGCGACTTAAAATCGCCCGAGTGCGAGTTCGAATCTCGTCGGGGGCGCCGACAAGGGCGCCCGCGGAACAATCGCACACCGCAGAGCATTTATCCTCGTAGCAGGTGATGGGCACCGGACCCATCCGCACGACCACAGAGAGGCCGCCGTGGCGACCAACCCCGTCTTCAACCGCATCGAGCAGGATGCCCAGCGTGGATACGCGGGCTTCGAGGCTCCCCGCAACGTTGGCACAGAGCGCCGGCCCAACATGGGGCAGGCGCCGGCTCAGTGGGCCGGTCAGGACGCGATGACCCAGCGGCGCCTCGAGAACATGTACAACCAGCCGCCCGCGGGCCCGATCCAGACCGGCCGGGTGACGATGGACGACGTCATCATGAAGACGCTCTCGCTCTTCGGCATCGTGCTCGTCACCGCGACGATCGGCTGGATGGTGTCCGCCGCCAACCCCGGACTCGGCTTCATGCTGTGGATGGGCGGCATGATCGCCACGCTCATTCTCGGCTTCGTCATCGTCCTCAAGAAGACCCTGAGCGTCCCGCTCATCCTCGTGTACGCGGCAGTCCAGGGCCTCTTCGTCGGTGCCGTCAGCCAGTTCTTCGCGGTCGCCTTCGACCCGCCGAACACCCCGGTCTTCCAGGGCATCGTCGCCCAGGCGGTGCTCGCGACGCTGGCCACCTTCGCCGGCATGTTCATCGCCTACAAGACGGGCCTGATCAAGGTCACCGCGAAGTTCCGCCGCATCGTCACGATGATGATCTTCGGCTACGCCATCTTCGCGGTCGTCAACTTCATCTACGCGATGGTGTCCAACACCGCGTTCGGGTTCGGCGGCTCCGGCCCGCTCGGCATCGCCATCTCGCTCTTCGCCGTCGGTCTCGCGTCGGTCTCCCTGGCGCTGGACTTCGACTCCATCGAGCGGGCGATCGCCAGCGGCGCGCCGGAGAAGTACAGCTGGCTCCTCGCGCACGGCGTCATGGTCACGCTCGTGTGGCTCTACATCGAGTTCCTGCGACTGCTCGCCCGCCTGCGCAGCAACTGATCGCCGGCAGGTCATCGACACCCGCTCGCTGCACTCCGCCGGGACAGGCTCACCTGTCCCGGCGGAGTCGTCTGTGGAGCTGGACCGGATCCGGCGCCGCTTCACCGAGCTGTCCGTCCCCGACGCAGAGGCGGGTATGCGCCGCGCCCGTCCCCTGCTCGACCACCTCTGTGGGGAGCTGGGTCATGCCCCCGCCCCCGACCTCGGCCCGGCTGTCATCCCGGACCAGCTGACGGTCCTGGTGCACGACGCATACCTCGGCGGTGTCGGTGAGGGCCTCGCGCAGGCGCTCGCAACCCTGCGCCGTAGCCTGTATCCCGCCTAGCTGAGGCGCTCGACGATGATCGCCATGCCCTGGCCGCCGCCGACACACATGGTCTCGAGGCCGAACTGGCCGTCGCGGGCGCGCAGACCGTTGAGCAGGGTCGTCATGATGCGGGTGCCGGTCGAGCCGAAGGGGTGACCGAGCGCGATCGCGCCGCCATGGACGTTAAGCCTGTCGAGGTCCATGCCGAGGTCGTCGGCGGAGGGCAGTACCTGGGCGGCGAAGGCCTCGTTGATCTCATAGAGGTCCATGTCACCGATCGACATCTCGGCGCGGGCGAGTGCCTGGCGCGAGGCATCGACCGGGCCGAGGCCCATGATCTCGGGGGAGAGCGCCGAGACGCCGGTGGAGACGATGCGCGCGAGCGGGGTGACGCCGAGCTCGGCGGCCTTGGTGTCGCTCATGATGACCACGCCGGAGGCCCCGTCGTTGAGCGGGCAGCAGTTGCCGGCCGTGACGGTGCCGTCCTCGCGGAAGACCGGGTTGAGGCCCTGGACCGCCTCGAGGGTGACGCCGGCGCGCGGGCCGTCGTCGGTCGACACCACGGTGCCGTCGGGGAGGGTGACCGGGGTGATCTCGCGCGCGAAGAAGCCGTCCTTGATCGCCTGCTCGGCGCGGTTCTGGCTCGTCACGCCCCACTCGTCCTGGCGCTGACGGGAGATGCCGCGGAAGGTCGCGACGTTCTCGGCGGTCTGCCCCATCGAGAGGTAGACGTCGGGCAGGTGCCCGTCCTCGCGGGGGTCGGACCAGGTCTCGTTGCTCTTGGCCATCGCCTCGCTGCGGGCCTGGGCGTCGGCGAACCTCGGGTTGAGCGTGTCCTCGGCAGCCCCGCCGGCGCCGGCGAAGTTCGTGTACTGCGAGACGCACTCGACGCCACCGGACATGAACACGTCGCCCTCACCGGCCTTGATCGCGTGGAAGGCCATTCGCATGGTCTGGGTCGAGGACGCACAGAACCGGTTCACCGTCGAGGCGGGGACATGGTCGAGCCCGGCGAGCACGGCGATGACCCGGGCCATGTTCGACCCGTGCCGACCGCTCGGCTCGGCGCACCCCCAGTACAGATCCTCGACGAGGGCCGGGTCGAGGCCGGGCACCTGCGACAGCAGCGATGAGACCACCTGCGCGGAGAGGTCATCCGGGCGGATGTCCTTGAGCGAGCCCTTGAAGGCGCGCCCGATCGGGGTCCGGGACGTGGCGACGATGACAGCCTCGGTCATGAGTTCTTCCTCCATCGGGTGGATCTATGGGTATACCGTGCTCACCTGGCCCGCCCCGTCACCAGGGCAGGGCCCGGGAGAGCGGCCGTGTCGCCGAGCCTACTTCTCGACGCCTGAGTCGGGGTCGGGGCCGCTGATGCCCTCGGTGTGATCATCGCCATGCGGCGCAGGGGTCGGCGCCCCTGCATGGACGTCCGACCCGCCGGTGTCGCCGCCCGGCTCCATGTCCACGTCCATGTCCACGTCGGCTTCCACGTCGGCGTCGCGATCGACCGGGACGTCGGGCTGCCGCCGGCGCAGGAGGGTGGCCCAGCGACCCCGAGGACCGCGCGAGCTGCCGCCGATATCGGTGCCGGCGACCTCGGTGCCCGGCTCGGTCACGGCCTGCCCGGCCGCGACCGCGACCGGCGCGACGTCGCGCCGGCTCATCGGCTGCGGCACGGCGGCCGGGGCCTGCCCGGCCCACAGGCCGAGCGAGTCGACGACGCTGGGCAGGAGGGCGGCGGCGACCCGCGCATACCCTGCGGCAGAGGGGTGGAAGCGGTCGATCGAGAACAGCTCACCCGGACTGGTCTCGAACTCGGGCCCGAGCATGTCGGCGAGCGAGACGGTGCGGGCGCCGGCCTCGACGACCGCGACGGTCTGGGCGGCGGCGAGGTCACGCGACCAGCGGCGGGCCAGCCAGCGCAGCGGCTGGGGGAGCGGCTCGATCGTTCCCAGGTCGGGGCAGGTGCCGACGACGACGTGGGCGCCGGTCGCGAGGAGGCGCCGGACCACCTGCTCGAGGTGGCGCACCGCCGTCGCCCGCTCGATGCGGTGGGTGACGTCGTTGGCGCCGACGAGGATGACCGCGATGTCGGGGGAGGGGACCGAGTCCAGAGCGTTGGCCAGCTGCATGTCGAGGCCCGCGGACTCCGAGCCGACGACGGCCACGTTGGTCAGCCGCACTCTGCGGCCGGAGAGGGCGGCGACCCCCGAGGCGAGGATCGCGCCGATCGTCTGGCTACGCTCCTGCGTGCCGAGGCCGGCGGCGAGCGAGTCGCCCAGCATGACGAGCTGGAGAGGGTCACCAGGACCGTGCCCGAAGACCCCGTTGTCGTCTGGGGAGTCGTCCAAGGGCCGCCCGATGAGCTTGCGCGCGACAGCGGCCTCCGCTCTGATGAGCCCGTACCCGGCCGCCCCGAGCGCGCCGGCGAGGGCAGCAGCGCCTCCGCCGCCGTAGGCGGCAGCGCTCGCTATCTTGCGGGCGCGGCGGGCGCGTCCCATCGTGGCCATCCCCTCGTGCCTGGATCGTCGGATCAGCATGTCGCGGTCTCAACGCTACCGCGACGTCCGGCGGTTCCGGCTGGAGAAGGGGAGCGCTGGGGCTCAGCCCGCGCGGGACTCCTGTGGTCCGGCTCTGGAGCGAACCCGCTCGCCCGTCCCCTCGAGAGACTCACCCGGCACCAACGACGGCGCCAGAGACCGGTAGGTGTGGCCCGTGGGAGTGGAGAGAGCGACCTCGTGAGTCACATCGGGCGCGCTGGTCACTGTCGCCTCCCAGCCCGGAGCCTCCCGGGCATGGTTGCACCGTGCGCACGTGCCACGCCCGTTGAGGTAGCTCGTGGGCCCTCCGTCCTCGCTGCGGTGGACATGGTCGGCGTGCCGGACGGGGGCATCGCACCAGGGTGTCCGGCAGGTCTGGTCCCGCAGCTCGAGCATGTGCCGGAGCAGGCCGGTGAAGACCCGCTTCGTCGACTCCATGGCGACAAGGTCCCGGCCGTCGGGACTCGTGAAGAGACGGCGGACGGTGACCAGGTCCTGGAAGGGCACGACCCGCGCGCTCAGGGTCGCCCGGATCCAGCTCCGGGCGATGTCCGTCGGGATGCTGCCATGGCCCGGCACGCTCGCCGGGGCGCAGTCCCCGCCGAGCAGGCTCCTGTCGGTCATCACCAGGTTGATCGTGATCGGCACCGCGCCCACGGCCCGGCCGGTCACCCGCTCGATGAGGCTGTCGGCCATGAGCTGACCCCTGCCACGTGCGTCCCCTCCGGCGATCGCGTCCTGAGCGAGCTTGGTCAGAGCGGCGTAGACGGCGACCCCATCGCGCATCGGCAGCAGAGCCGTGACATAGGTCATCGACTCCGGTGCCGGCCGGATGGAGACCCGGCGCTCCCGCTCCGCTCGTGCTGCCCGACCGGCAGCGCCGGCAGGGTCGAGCCGCTGGGCCATCGCCCGAGCAGCGCCGACTGCCTGCCGGTCCCCCATCTCGTGCAGCCTCGGCCCGAGGTCGGCGTCGACGGCCGCGCGGTCCTCCACGCGCAGGTGCGCGGTCTCCCTGACCACGCAGGTGACCCGCCACTCGGAGACCTCGCCGCGCATGAGGGCGGCCAGACAGGTGGGCATCTCGTGGATGAGCGCCCTGGCCAGCCCGAGCAGCCGCGATCCCTTGTGCGGCGACTCCATCCGGGCCAGGGCCACCTGGTCGGCGATCCCGCGCCCGAGGCGGTGCTCGCCGAAGCCGGCCTCGATCTGACGGTCGCGCTGGGAAGCGTCGAAGGCGACGGTCTCCGTGGCCTGCGCCGCGGCGAGAGCGTTCTTGACGCGCTCCATCGCCCGCAGTCGGTCGACCCGCGCGGCGTCCGTTGGGGCCGGCGAGGGCAGCGCGAGCCGGGCCAGGAAGAGATCGATCTCCTCCGTCTCCAGTGGCTCAAGTGCCCTTATATCGATCATGTGTTCACTTTATCGGAGGCCACCGACAGTGCTACCTCTTGGGTCGGGGCCGCTGCGCCATTCGACCCGTCCATCTGATGGGCTGGGGCCATGTCCCGACAGTCGCCCAGGAAACCCGCCAGCCCCCGGGCGCGACGCACGCCCGTGCCACCAGCGGCCCGGCTCAGCCCTCGACGTGCGGAACTGCTCGAGGCGCACGTCCGCTTCGAGCTGGAGAGCTGGTCGGGGCCGGGTCTGCAGACCGTGATCCGAGACGAGGTCGCCGCGCTGTATGCGTGGCTCGCCTCCGTCCGCCTCGAGGACATCCTCCCGGCCGGGGAGGCGGCACCGGTCAGCGCGCGGCTGGTCGAGCAGCTTCGGGTGACGGAGGAGACGGCGGCGGCACTCGCGGACATCCTCGAGACCGCAGTGGACGCGATCGCCGACAGCGACCTCAGGGTCCGCGACCTCGCACGCCGGCAGGACGTGCTCGCCCTCGCCGACACCGCTGCGCGGCTCGACCGAATCCGCGAGGAGCTCATCGGCGCGGTCACGGCGAGCACCGCATACCGGCACCTTGTCGCGCACGTCCTCTACCGGGGGGTCAAGGACTACGTCCTCACCGAGAACGTCCTCGCTCGCCGGATCCCCGGCGCCTCGTCATTGGTCCGCTTCGGCCAGCGGGGACTCCACACCGCAGCGCCGGGTCTCGAGCAGGCGGTGGACAGGCAGCTCAGCGCCTTCGTCGAGGCGAACATCGCCGAGACCCTGCGCGAGAGCCGCCGCTACCTCGAGGCCACCTTGGACGCCCGGATGATGCGCGTGCTGGCCGAGGAGACGTGGGCAGAGCTCGCACCGCGAAGGGTCGCGGACCTCGCCGCTCTCGCCGACGAGGAGGACGTCGAACGGCTCACCCGGGACCTCATCGTCCTCGCGGAGCACGCGCTGGCGACCGGGCTCCTTTCTCCCCTTGTCGAGAGGGCGGTGCACGATCTGTTGACGCGGTCCGCACACAGGTCTCCCGCCGACCTGCTCCGCGAGATCGGAGTCGACGAGGAGGGCGTGGCCAAGGCCCTGACCCAGGCCGCAGACCTGCTCACGGGTCAGCCTGCGGTCCGTCGCTTCATCGAGGACCGAGTCCGTGCCCGGCTCATGGCGTTCTACGCCGACCCCGGGTGCCCGGCGGACGACTGAGTGCCGGCCCGCGCAAGAATAACCGGTATGCCCGACGCGCCAGAGCAGTCCGCCACCCTTTCGTTCACGGTGACCGAAGCCGACACCGCTCGGGCTGTCGGGTCGGGTGACCTGCCGGTGCTCGGGACCCCACGCCTCCTCGCGTGGTGCGAGGCTGCGACGTGCGCGGTTCTGACCGGCCTGCCCGAGGGCCGGACGAGCGTCGGGACCCGGGTCGAGCTCGAGCATCTCGCTCCGAACGCGGTCGGTGACACGGTCGAGGTGAAGGCGGTCGTCACCGAGCGCACCGAGCGGACGGTCTCGTTCGCGGTCGAGGCGCGTCATGGCGACAGCGTCGTGGGGCGTGGCGCCGTGACCCGGGCGGTCGTCGACGCGCAGCGGTTCATGGCCAGGCTGGCGGAGCGGGCCGATGGCTGAGGCTGTAGATCACGGCCTGCGCGCCGACCTCGTCGCGGTCCTCGCGCGGCGGGCGCTCACCGAGGACGCCGCCCGTCCGGAGGCCTTGGCACGACAGCACACTCGCGGCGGCAGCTCTGCCCGCGAGCTCATCGCTGAGCTCATCGACCCTGGGAGTCTCGTCGAGTACGGCCGGTTCGTCACCGCCGCCCAGGAGCAGCGCCGCAGCGTCGACGAGCTGCTCGACCGCTCGGTGGCTGACGGCCTGGTCGGGGGACTGGCGACGATCGGCGGTCGGCCGGTGGCCGTGATCTCCTACGACTACCTCGTCATGGCGGGGACGCAGGGGATGCGGGGGCACGCGAAGACCGACCGGCTTCTCGATGTCGTCGAGCGGCTCTCCCTGCCCGTGGTCTTCTTCGCCGCGGGTGGGGGCGGACGTCCCAGCGACACCGACATCCCGACGGTCTCAGGGCTCGACGTCCCGACCTTCGCCCGGTGGGCGGCACTGACCGGCAAGGTCCCCCGCGTCGCAGTGGTCAACGACAACTGCTTCGCCGGCAACGCCGTCATCGCGGGCTGTGCCGATCTCATCGTTGCGACCCCACGAGCGTCGCTGGGGATGGGAGGGCCGGCGATGATCGCCGGCGGTGGGCTCGGTCAGGTGGAGGCAGCCGAGGTGGGACCGCTCGAGGTCATGACCCGCAACGGCGTGGTCGACCTCGCCGTCGAGGACGGAGACGAGGTGGACGCGGCACGCCACCTCATCGGGTACTTCCTCGGGACGGACGACGAGTGGACCGCGCCGGACCCGACTCCGCTGCGAGGTGCGGTTCCGGAGGGGGAGCGCACCGCATACGACGTCGTGCCGGTCATCGAGGGGATCTGCGACGAGGACAGCGTCACCGCGCTGCGACCCGACTTCGCGCCGGAACTGTGCACCGCCCTCGGCCGCATCGAGGGCCGCACGGTGGGGGTCATCGCGAACGACACGAGGTTCATGGCAGGGGCGATCACGGCTGACGCGGGCGACAAGGCGGCGCGCTTCGTCCAGCTGTGTGATGCATACGGGTTCGCGATCGTCTCGCTCGTCGACACTCCCGGCATGATGGTCGGCCCCGACGCGGAGCGGACCGGTCTCGTGCGGCACACCTCGCGACTGCTCGTCGCCTGCGCGCAGCTCGAGGTGCCGCTCATCGGTGTCGTGCTGCGGCGAGGCTACGGTCTCGGCGCGCAGGCGATGCTCGGCGGGAGCACGCACGCCCCGGTGCTGACCGTTGCCTGGCCGAGTGCGCATCTCGGGCCGATGGGGCTGGAGGGAGCGGTCCGGCTCGCGATGCGTGACGAGCTTGCTGCGATCGTGGACGATGGCGAACGGGAGGCGCGGGTGCGGGAGCTCACCGCCGCGATGCAGGAGCATGCGAGTGCCCTCAATGTCGCCCGGCACGGCGAGATCGACGACGTCATCGACCCCGCCGAGACCCGGCAGGTCATCGCTCGGGTGCTCGTCGCCGCAGCGCTGGATGACCGGCTGCAGCCGCGCCGCCGGCAGCTCGACGTCTGGTGAGCGCCAGACCCCGAAGGCCCGGCAACGGGATGGCCGACGCGGTCGATCCAGGCCTAGCATGGTAGTTGCCCGACGCCCCACGTGGCCCGCAAACCTCGACGTTCGCCGAACATGCGAGGGCGCCACCTGTGAAGTCCGGAAGGATCAGCTCATGACTCCTCGACTCGGTCACGTGGCACGGCTACTCGCCGTTGCGGTCGTCGCGGCGACGGCGCTCGTCCTGCCCGAGCCGGCCATGGCCATCACCGTCCCCGAGACGATGGCCGACCGACGGCCCGTCCAGGCCGGACCGGTCGAGTCGTCATTCCCGATCGACCACCTCGGCGTGATCTGGGACACGCCCGGCCGTTCCGATGGCCATGTCGATGCCGACTCTGCTCCCGAGCCGCACGGCGCGGTGCGGTTCCGCACCGACGGCGACTGGGGTCGATGGATCCCGTTGGTCGAGGACGGCGCCGAGGGCGAGGGCCAGTGGGCGAGCGGACTGGTGACCGGCGGCGACGCCGACGCGTACCAGGTGCGAGGCATCCCCGCGGATGCGGGCTCGCCCCGTGCCGTGGCCATCAACACCACCGACGGGCCCGAGGTCAAGGTCGGTGAACGGCGAGGTGGTGCCGCCAGCGCCCTGGACAGCGCGATGTGCAGGTCGCGGGCCGACTGGGGCGCCGACGAGAGCATCCGGGACTGGGATCCCGAGTTCCACCCCGTGCAGGCCCTCACCGTGCACCACACGGCGACCGCCAACGACGATCCCGATCCGGCGGCTACGGTGCGGGCGATCTACCGTTACCACGCCGTCGACCAGGGGTGGGGCGACATCGGATACCAGTACCTCATCGACGAGCAGGGTGTGGTGTACGAGGGGCGCTGGTCCGGCACCGCGAGCACGTCTTGCGTGACCGCCAAGGGCGACGGCTCCGACTTCGGCCACGAAGACGAAACAGACCGCATGGTCACCGGCGGCCACGCCGGCGGGTACAACTCCGGGAACATGGGCGTGGCCCTTCTC
>JBHEPF010000023.1:0-8638 GCA_046260445.1 Dermatophilaceae bacterium
CGCCTCGGAGTGCACACCGTCACGCCCACCGCGCGACCGCCACGTCGACGACGGCAGGGGATCGAGCGTCGCCTCGCGCAGCACCGCGTCGACGAACCCCACGACCGAGGCGCGCAACGAGCTCGGCAGCACCCCGAACCCAGCGGAAGCAGCAGCAACCTCGACAGCAGAGTCCTCGAAGAGCTCATCGACATACGGCGCGACGGCACCCACAGCGGCAACCATCCGCCCGTGCGACTCATCGGTCCCGTCCCCGAGCCGCAGCACCCAGAGCCGGGCGTGGTCGCGGTGGTACCGCGCCTCGACCACCGACTTGGCCGAGACCCCCGCCAGCTCAGCGTCGGCGCAGGAGGCGAGCGCCGCATACCGCTCGCAGTCGAGTGCGGCGACCAAGAGCAGGCGGATCATCTCGAACGCGAAGTCTCCCCGCGGCTGCTCCATGAGGTGCAGGTGCCGGAACTCGCGCTCGTCCCGCCAGTAGGCGTAGTCGTCCTCCGACCGCCCAGAGCCGTCCAGAGCACCGAGCAAGCCATACACGGCCCGCGCCCGCCCGAGCAGGTCGAGACCGATGTTGCCCAGGGCCATGTCCTCCTCGATCTGCGGGGCGCGGCTGATCCACTCGCCCAGCCGCTGGGCATAGACCAAGGCGTCGTCGGCGAGCGCCGTCACCAAGGGCGCATGCGGAGCACTCACAGGTACTCCACGTCCTCGGGCACGTCATAGAACGTCGGGTGACGGTAGACCTTGTCGGCCGCCGGGTCGAAGAACGCGTCCCGCTCCTCCGGGCTGCTCGCGGTGATCGCCGAGGCCGGCACGACCCAGATCGAGACGCCCTCCTGCCGACGGGTGTAGAGGTCGCGCGCGTTGTGCAGCGCGAGCGCCGCATCGGGTGCGTGCAACGACCCCACATGCGTGTGCGACAGCCCGCGCTTCGCTCGCACGAACACCTCCCAGAGCGGCCAGGCGTCCGAGCCCGGACTGGACCCGCTCACGCGGCCCCCGCCTCAGCGCCTGCAGCAGCATGCTTGGCGGCATACGCCACCGCCGCCTCCCGCACCCAGGCCCCCTCCTCGTGGGCGGAAACCCGGTGTGCGAGCCGCTGGGCGTTGCACGGCCCGTCGCCCTTGATCACCCGCCGGAGCTCGTCCCAGTCGATCGCGCCGAAGTCGTAGTGCTGGGTCTCGGGGTTCCAGCGCAGGTCGGGGTCGGGCAGCGTGAGCCCGATCCGTTCGGCCTGCGGCACGGTCATGTCGACGAACTTCTGGCGCAGCTCGTCGTTGCTGAACCGCTTGATCCCCCACGCCATCGACTGCGCGGTGTGCCCCTGCGACGCCAGCTCGCCCGAGTCCGGCGGTCCGAACATCATCAGCGCCGGCCACCACCATCGGTTGACGGCATCCTGGGCCATCGCCTTCTGCTCCTCGGTCCCGCGCGCCAGGGTCCAGAGGATCTCGAAGCCCTGCCGCTGGTGGAAGGACTCCTCCTTGCAGACGCGGACCATGGCCCGCGCATACGGGCCATAGGAGCACCGGCACAGCGGCACCTGGTTCATGATCGCGGCCCCGTCGACGAGCCAGCCGATCGCGCCCATGTCGGCCCACGTCACCGTCGGGTAGTTGAAGATCGAGGAGTACTTCTGCCGGCCCGTGTGCAGCCGGTCGAGCAGCTCATCGCGGGTCACCCCGAGCGTCTCCGCCGCCGAGTAGAGATACAGACCGTGCCCCGCCTCGTCCTGGACCTTGGCCATCAGGATCGCCTTGCGCCGCAACGACGGCGCGCGCGAGATCCAGTTGCCCTCGGGCTGCATGCCGATGATCTCGGAGTGGGCGTGCTGCGCCATCATCCGGATGAGGGTCTGCCGGTAGGCCTCGGGCATCGCGTCGCGCGGCTCGATCCGCTGGTCGGCGTCGATCAGCTCGTCGAAGTATCCGTCGAGGACAGCGGTGTCGGCGGCGTTGAGGGGTTCGTCGCGCCGCGGCAGCCGCTCTACATCGGCCACGTCGGTGGGGCCGTCGTCATTGCCATACATAGAGACCAGCATACGGACGCGAGCTGACAGCGCCCCCTCCCAAAGAGGCCCCAGATGTGCCCACAGCCCGCCCACCGTGTCACGATGCTGGGCGTGACGACTCCCCCACCCGGCCCCCTCGCCGACGCCAGTGTGCGCCGCGCCCGCCCCAACGACGCCGCCGCGGTCGGCCTGGTCCAGGAGGCGGTCTGGACCGAGACGTATGCGCCGCGCGTCCCCGCGCAGATCGCCGAGCAGTTCACCTCGGCCGGGTTCGCCAGCGCCTGGCGCCGCTCCTTGAACAGCCCGCCCGAGGGCGTCTACACCCTCCTCGTGGCGTGCGCCGGCGAGCAGGTCGTCGGGTATGCCGCGATCGGCCCCTCCCAGGACCTCGACGGAGAGCCGACCACCGGTGCGCTCATGGAGATCGGCGTCCACCCGCTCGGGCGGCGCAGCGGCCACGGCTCGCGCCTGCTCAACGCCGCCGCGGACCTCCTCACCGAGGCCGGCGCGACCGAGCTGACGACCTGGCTGCCCGCCGCCGCCGAGGAGATCCGCGCCTTCTTCCAGCAGTCCGGGCTCCTGCCGGACGGCGCCTACCGGGACCGCGGCATCGTCGACGACGTCACCCTGCGCGAGATCCGGGTCGCGGCGAGCCTCGCCGACGATGAGTGAGGCCACGACCCTCCCCGCCGAGCGCCGCCGGGCCGTCCTGCGCCAGTCCTGGTCGGTGGGGATCGCGACCGGCCTCTACGGCGTGAGCTTCGGTGCGCTCTCCGTCGCCGCCGGCCTCTCGATCTGGCAGACCCAGGCGCTCTCAGCGCTGATGTTCACCGGCGGCTCCCAGTTCGCCTTCATCGGCATCGTCGCCACCGGCGGTCTCTCAGCCGCTCCCGCTGCCATCGCCACCGCGACGATGCTCAGCATCCGCAACGGCCTGTATGCGCTGAGCACCCGCCGCTTCCTCGCACCGACCGACGGGCACCTGCACCCCGTCCGCAAGGTGGCCGCCGCCCACCTCACGATCGACGAGTCCAGCGCCGTCGGACTCGCGCAGGCGGAGCCCGAGGCGGCCCGACTGGGCTTCTGGCACACCGGGGTCGCGGTGTTCCTGTTCTGGAATCTCATGACTCTCGTCGGCGCGCTGGCCGGTTCCGTCATGGGCGATCCCGCGACCTACGGCCTCGACGGCGCCGCAGTCGCGGCGTTCCTCGCGCTCCTCTGGCCACGCCTCCAGTCCGCCGACGGCCGGCTGACGGCGGCCGTCGCGGCCGTGCTGGCCCTCGTCGCAGTGCCCTTCGTCCCCGCAGGGGTCCCGGTGCTCATCGCGGCACTGGCCGCCGTCGCGATCGGGGTCCGCGTCGGCACCCGCGGAGCCAAGGCTCCCCCGCCCGACCCTCGCACCGACGGCGACGTGATCCCGTGACCATCGCGATCCTGCTCGCCTGCGTGCTCGCCTTCGCGACGAAGGCGATCGGCTATGTCATCCCACCTCGGCTCGTCGAGGGCGAGCGGACCATCCGCGTCTCCACGCTCCTTCCGGCCGCCCTGCTCGCCGGCCTCATCGTCGTCCAGACCGTCGCCTCCGGGCCCGCGCTCGTCCTCGACGCCCGGGTCGGCGCCCTCGTGGTCGCCGCCCTCCTGCTCTGGCGGGGGGCCGGCTTCATCACCGTCGTCATCGCCGGCGCCCTCACCGCCGCACTGCTCCGCCTCGCCGGCCTCACCTGATCTCTCGCCACGCGACGTACAAGGTCCGTGCAGGGTCGGCCCGTAGACCCGCAGTTCAGAGGCGACTTCCCCTGCTTGTGACCCTTGTCACAGCCAATGGCCGGTGGGACTCTAGGAGACGGCGCCCACCCGGGCGACCACTCCCTGCGGAAGAGATAGGGGACACCCTGTGAACAGTCCCAACCCAGTGGCCCGGCGGGTGCGCCGGGCGTTCGTGCCGCTTCTCGGCTCCATCGCACTCGTGGCGACGATGGGCGCCGCCCCGACCGCGAACGCCGACGCGCACCTCACGGTCGTTGCGAGCGGCCTGGACAACCCACGCCATCTCTCGGTCGGACCAGGCGGTGACCTCTTCGTCGCGGAGGCAGGCCGTGGCGGCGACGGACCCTGCTTCGACGGTCCCGAAGGTGGCGAGGTGTGCTTCGGGCTGAGTGGCGCCATCACCCGCGTCACAGCGAAGGGAAAGCAGGAACGCGTCCTCACCGGCCTGCCGTCGATCGCTGCTGCGGCGACAGAGACCGATCCCGCCGGAATGCAGGCCAGCGGCCCGACCGATGTCATGACCCGGGGAGCGAAGACGCTTGTCTTCACCATCGGGCTGGGCGCCGATCCGGCGGCACGCGGCGGGATCCCTGGGGCCGAGACGATGGGCACTCTTCGCAGCGCGACGATCGGCTCCTCGCAGTCGAGCCTCATCGCGGATATCGCCCAGCACGAGGCGGACGAGAACCCGATCCACGACCCGGACAGCAACCCAGGGGGCTTCATCCGCTGGGGCTCGGACTACATCGTCGCAGACGCCGGCGGCAACACCCTCGCCGAGGCCTCCAAGGATGGTGACACCCGGACTCTGGCGGTCTTCGAGGACCAGCTGGCGTTCGCACCGCCGTTCCTCGGACTCCCCGAGGGCACGAAGATCCCGAGCCAGTCCGTGCCCACCTCGGTCGTCCAGGGCCCGGGCGGCGCGCTCTACGTCAGCGAGCTGACCGGCTTCCCCTTCGAGAAGGGTCTCGCCAAGATCTACAAGGTCGACAAGCGAGGCAACGTCAGCGTCTACGCGAGCGGCCTGACCAACGTCACCGATCTCGCGTTCGGGCCCGGCAACGTGCTCTATGCCGTGCAGCTGGCGTCGAACGGACTCTTCGCCGGCCCGGTCGGTTCCGTCGTTGCGATCCCCAAGGGCGGCGGGGACGGCCACACCGTCGTCGCAGAGGGCCTCTTCGCGCCCTACGGCATCGCCATCAGGGGCAAGATGGCCTACGTCACGACCGGAAGCGTCGCCGCGGGCGGCGGACAGGTGGTGGCCATCCCGCTCGGGTGACGCCGAACGTCCGCCTCAACCACCGTCGAAGGACACCTCGGCGCGCCACGCCGAGATGTCCTGGCAGGCCGCGGCGAACAGGGCGTCGGCGACGTGCTCCGGCGCGAACGGGGTACCCGGCGCCAGCGTGCCGTTGACGGTGACCGACACCGCCCGGATGCCGTGCTGCTCCAGGGTCGCGTCGATGCTCCGCACGAGGTTGCGCAGCCCGGCCTTCTGCACGCCCAGCGAGGCAGCCTCGTTCCATGGTCGGTCGGCAGCCATACTGCCGGTCGCCGTCACACGCCCGCCCACGGGCATGAAGGGACGCGCCGCCTGCACCGCGACGAGCAGCGCACCGACCCCGAGACGGAGGTCCTCGAGCAGCTCGTCCGGCGTGAGCGCGAGAGGGTCCTTCTGGCGGAACGCGCTCGGGTTGAAGTGCAGCACGTCGATCCGCCCGAACCGCTCGCCCGCCTCGTTGACCGCCCGGTGCAGGGCCACGTCGTCGGTGACGTCGACGTCCGTCCAGGCCGCGTCGATGCCGTCCGCCTGCAGCGCCGCGCTCAGCTGCCCGAGTCCCACTGCGTCTCGGGACAGCAGCACGACGCTGTACCCCTCCTGTCCGAACCGACGCGCCACCGACGCGCCGACCCCCGGCCCGGCGCCCACGACGACGATGACTCGCTCGCTCATGGACCGAACCTACTCGGCCCCAAGCACCAGCCCGGCCGGTTGACATCCGTGATCCCGCTCTCCCCCGCGACGGCCCTCATCGAAGCGGATTGACTGTCCGCACACCTGGGAAGCGTGAGAAGTCAGCGTCGTTCGTTGCTACCACAGCGGAGAACTCGATCGCAGTAGCAGCGATCTGCGCATCTGTCGTCAGGTTTCCGGCCGTCCCCACGGAACGAATCAGCTCACAGGCTCGGTGGAAGATCGCAGCTGAGTCCGCCAGATAGTCGGCGTTGGGCTGGTCCAGCCAGGAGTCCACGACGTCGAGCGCTTGGTCAACGGTCAACGGTGAGCTGAGGACCCGGCGGCCGGTCGTGAGCCTGACGAATCCCAGAGCCACAGGGCCGGCGATTCCTACCTGATCGTGTCCCGAGAGAAGGTCCTCCCACCAGGATCGCGCCACCGCATGATGTCGGGACCCGCTCACGTGCGCATACACGAGGACGTTGAGGTCAGGAATGATCATGCGCCGAGCTTCTCGATCGAGGCATCATCCTCGAGCTCATCCGTGAGCTGGTTGAGTCTCGCGACATCGACGCCGGGAAGCACGTCGGCCTCGAACACGGGCGCGCTGTATGGGCGTGAGTCGCGTGGTCCGAGCGCCCGTCGAAGAGCATCGTTGACGACAGCCTTCGTCGAACGCCTCTCCCTGTGCGTTGCCTCGGCCACGAGACGTGCCACGTCGTCGTCAAGCGTCAAGGTCGTTCTCATAGGTACATCATGACGCGCCGCAGGGAAGGCATCAAGATGTCCGCCGCCATCAGGCCAGCAGGGTTCCTCGCCGAGCTGGACCGGCGGGGCCGCGTCCGGGCCTTCGTGCTGGCCTACGAGCACGGCCCGGTCGACCCTGCCTACCGCTTGAGAGGGCTGTAGAACACCAGACCGTTCCCCTGGTTGTCATAGGCGACGGCGCGCCGCTCGTGCGCGTCGTCATGGGCGGCCCGGACGACCTCGCCTCCGGCATCCTCGACCGCCTGAGCCGCTGCGTCCACGTCGGCGATCTTGATTCCGACCACGATCTGACCGGGGATCGGGTGGTCGACCCGCGTCGCAAGGCCAGCGTCACCGATCCCCGTCGAGAGCGGCGAAGTGCGCGCCGTCCCGGAACTTCATCGTCATCCCCAGCGACTTGAGAAGCTGATCGACGCATCGAGGTCGTCGGTCGAGAGCATGATCATGCGGACGTCGTGGTCGGACATCTGTGGGACCTACTCGAACTGGGACTCGAACCACCGCCCGTCCACCGGCCATGAGACGCCGCGCATTACGTCCACTCTTCCACAGCGGTCGGATAGCCTCGAAGCCTTGGGTATCGTCGGGCCGTGACCTCTCTCCTCGTGACCGGCGGCGCCGGGTTCATCGGCAGCAACTTCGTCCACTGGACCCTTCAGAACACCGACTCGACGGTGACGGTGCTCGACGCCCTCACCTACGCGGGCAACCGGGCCTCGCTCGCTGGCCTTCCCGAGGACCGCCTCAGTTTCGTCGAGGGCTCGATCACCGACCCTGCCCTCGTCGACGACCTCGTCGCCGAGCACGACATCGTGGTCCACTTCGCTGCTGAGTCGCACAACGACAACTCCCTCGAGGGGCCGGCGGCCTTCATCGAGACGAACATCGTCGGCACCTTCCACGTCCTGCAGGCCGTCCGGCAGCACGGCCGGCGGCTGCACCACATCTCCACCGACGAGGTCTACGGCGACCTCGAGCTCGACGACCCGGCGAAGTTCACCCCGACAACGCCCTACAACCCCTCGAGCCCCTACTCCGCATCGAAGGCGTCCTCGGACCACCTTGTGCGGGCCTGGATCCGCTCGTTCAGGGTCGAGGCGACAATCAGCAACTGCTCGAACAACTACGGCCCGCGCCAGCACGTCGAGAAGTTCATCCCCCGCCAGATCACCAACCTCCTCGACGGCATCCGCCCCCGCCTCTACGGGGCGGGCCTCAACGTGCGCGACTGGATCCACGTCGACGACCACAACAGCGCCGTCTGGCGGATCATCCAGGACGGTCACGTCGGCCAGACCTACCTCATCGGCGCCAACGGTGAGAAGAGCAACAAGGAGGTCGTCGAGCTCATCCTCACTCTCATGGGCCAGCAGAGCGACGCATACGACCACGTCACGGACCGGGCCGGACACGACCTGAGGTATGCGATCGACGCCTCACTCCTGCGCGACGAGCTGGGCTGGGCTCCGGTCTACACCGACTTCACCGATGGTCTAGCGGCCACGATCGACTGGTACCGGCACAACGAAGAGTGGTGGCGACCGCTCAAGGCCCACACAGAAGCCCGCTACGCCGCAAAGGGTCAGTGATGGGCGACCTCACCGTCCATCAGACCGCGATCGAGGGACTCCTCATCGTCGACCTCACTGTTCACGGCGACGATCGGGGCTGGTTCAAGGAGAACTGGCAGCGCGCCAAGATGGTCCCGCTCGGGGTGCCGGACTTCGGCCCGGTCCAGGAGAACATGAGCCACAACGTCGAGGCCGGCGTCACCCGCGGCTTCCACGCCGAGCCGTGGGACAAGTTCGTCTCGGTCGCCCACGGTCGGGTGTTCGGAGCCTGGGTCGACCTGCGCGACGGCGACGGCTTCGGCACGCTCGTGACGACAGAAATCACCCCAGGTCGGGCCGTGTTCACGCCCCGCGGCGTCGCCAACGCCTACCAGGCCCTCGATCCCGGGACGACCTACTCCTACCTCGTCAACGAGCACTGGTCAGCCGAGGCCAAGGAGCGCTACACCTTCGTCAACCTGGCAGACGAGACCATCGCCTGCCCGTGGCCCATCCCGCTGAGCGAGGCAATTCTCTCCGAGGCCGACCAGACCCACCCGCCCCTCGACGCGGTCACGCCAATGT
>JBHEPF010000007.1:0-2949 GCA_046260445.1 Dermatophilaceae bacterium
CATCTTGATCGCGTCGTTGAGGTAGGGGAAGAGCAGCGCGTTGACGATGAACCCGCTGCGGTCGCCGCAGGTCACTGCCACCTTGCCCAGCCTGGCGCAGAGGTCCTGGACGGTCGCGACGACGTCGGGCGAGGTCGAGACAGGGTTCCGCCCCGTCGGGCTCATCGAGGCGGCCGCCGACGCGGACCGGCTCGAGGAGTACCGCCGCACGACCGTGGTGTAGCGCCGTCTGGGCCTGCAGTGCGAGGAGATCTCTCCATCAGATGGCCGAGCTGTTCCCCTTCGCGGACATGACCGGTCTGCTCGCGGGTATCTGGGCCCCCGGGGACGGCCGGGTCAACCCGGTCGACCTCACGATGTCCTTCGCCAAGGGCGCCCGCCGCAGGGGGAGTGCGCATCATCGAGGGCGTCCCCGTCGAGCGCGTCCTCACCCGGGAGGGCAGTCACGTCGAGACGGTGACGAGCGTGCGCACGGCATACGGCGACATCGGGTGCGAGATCGTCGTCAACTGTGCCGGGATGCGGGCGCGCCAGCTCGGCGAACGCAACGGCGTCGTCATCCCGAACCAGGTGGCTGAACACCACTACCTCATCACCGACACCATCGAGGTCCTGCAACCCGACCATCCCGTCTTCGAGAACCCGGCGAGCTTCGGCTCCTACCGCGAGGAGGGCGGCGGCATGATGGTCGGGCTCTTCGAGCCCCGCGCCGCGGCGTGGCGCCCGATGGCGTGACCGACGACTTCTCGTTCGGGACGATCCCGTTCGACATGGAGCGGATGGCCCCGTTCGTCGAGACCGCCCTGGCCAGGGTGCCCGTCACGCAGGGCGTCGGGATCCGCACCCTCTTCTGCGGGCCGGAGTCGTTCACCCCGGACCTCCGTCCCGCCGTCGGCGAGGCGCCCGGCATCCGCAGCCACCTCGTGTGCGCCGGCCTGAACTCGGTGGGGATCCTCTCCAGCGGCGGCTGGGGCCGGACCATGGCGCACTGGATCGCCACCGGCGACCCGGGGCGGACGTCACCGGGTTCACCGTCGACCGCTTCCAGCCGTGGCAGGGGGAGCGGGGCCCACCGCGAGGCGCGGACCACCGAGATCCTTGGGCAGGTGTATGCGGCGCACCCGCCGGGAGTCCAGCTCACCACCTCACGGGCGTCCACACATCGCCGGTCCACGACCGGCTCGTCGCTCACGGCGCCTACTTCACCGACGTGTCCGGCTGGGAGGGAGCCGCGTGGTTCGCCGGCGCCGGACAGGTGCCCTCCGCCGTCCCCCGCTGGGGACGGCATCCGTGGTGGGTGAACTGGCGGGCCGAGCATACGGCCGACCGTGAGCGGGTCGGGCTCAGCGACATGTCCCTCGTGGACAAGACCGCGGTCCGGAGCCCGGACGCGGCCAACGTCCTCGAACGCGGGACGCGGGCGACTTCCTCGTGATCAGCCGTGACACCACCCACGGCCACACCCTGGCACTGCTACGCCGCTCCATTGCCGAGGAAGCGCGAATCAGCGTCGAGGACGTCACGCAGGGGCTGGCTCTGCTCTGTGTCCGAGGCCCGCGAGCCCGCGACACGCTGGCCGCTGGAGCCGCCGCTCTGAGTCCCCGCTCGACGGACAGGACATCTGAGGCTAGTGCTGCCGCTGTCGGGGGAGCAGGACCTCCTCATAGAGGAGCAACAGTCCCGCCGCCACTGGGATCGCGAGCAGGGCACCGAGCACCCCGAGCAGCGTTCCGCCGGTGAGCGCCGCGACGATCGTCACGGCTCCAGGCACCGAGACGGTCGAGGTCATGATCCGGGGGACGATGACGTAGTTCTCGATCTGCTGGTAGACGATGTAGTAGATCCCGACGATGATTGCCATCCGCGGCTCGGTGAGGAACGCGATGACGCCGACGACGATGGCGCCGAGGGTCGCGCCGACCATGGGGATGAGGCCGAGAAGCCCGACGACGACGGCGAGGACGGCCCCATACGGGACGCCGACGATCGACATCATCACATAGCTGAACAGCGCGTTCATCGACGCGACGAGACCCTGCCCAGCGGCATAGGCACCGGTGCGTCGCATGATCTCCTCGGAGAGGGAGACGATGCGCGGTCGGCGCGACGCCGGGATCGCGGCATAGGCGGCTTGCTTGATCCGTGGCAGTGACGCGAGGAAGTACAAGGTGAGGATGAGGACCGTGAGGAGCTGAAAGACCCCGTTGAGGACGACCCGCCCGGCGCCGAGGACACCCCCGAGGATCTGAGCGGCCAGGCTGCCGTCCTGGACACGCTTGGTGAACTCCTCCTGCGAGCGTGCGATGACTTCGTACTCCGCGTCGAGCTGTTGCAGCAAGGGGGTCTGTAGCACCTGGTTGAAGTACTCCGGCGCCTGATCGAAAAGAGCGCTGCCCTCCGACACGACCGGAGGCACGACCAACATCCCGATCAGCGCGATTGTGACGAGTAAGCCGCTGAAGACGATGAACACGGCTACGGCACGACGAAGGCCGCGCTCGAGGAGCCACGCGACGATGGGGTTGAGAGCCAGGGTGAGGAAGAAGGCGACGATGAGGATGGTCATCGTCGTGGTCAACCGGCCCGCCATCGTGAAGAGGATCCATGCGACGAGCGCGCCGAGGGTGGCGAGGAAGCCGAAGTAGAACGGGGACTGCCGGTCGAAGGGTCGACCGGCGAGCCCGTACGGGACAGCCGGAGGGGGCGCGAGGACAGGCGGGCGTCCAGGACCGGCGTGCGGGTCGTGGCCCTCGCGCACGGCCGCTGCGGCCGTCTCCAATGACTCGGCGGTCGTGGCGGCGAGCGCCGCCTCGGTGAGCGGGTCGACGGGGCCGTGCGGTCCGGGAGGCGTGCCTTCACTGGGTCGGACACCGCTCTCTGCACCGGCATCGGTCTCGGCCGTCCTCGTCCGTCCACCTCGCGGGTGGTTGCTCTCGTGCAGGATCTGCC
>JBHEPF010000059.1:0-23550 GCA_046260445.1 Dermatophilaceae bacterium
CCGCGCTGCCCCAGATGCCGCAGCACACCCCACCGCACCGGATCGGCCACAGCCGACAACAGATCCAGACGAGTCTGCACCCGGGCAGCCTCGCTCGCAGTCATCAGTTCAACAGGTTTTGATCCAGCCACGCTTGAACCAGGCTCCCTTCCGGTGCACCCTTTCACCTCTCTTGTGACGAGGCAGTCACTTCAATGAAGGCTGAATACACCCACAGGATCAGGCCAGGCTGCCCGCTCCCGGCAACAGCCGATACGACGGCTACGACAAGGCACCGACGGACCCGGCGTCGCCTACCCCAGCTTCGGAGCCACTATCCGTCCGTGAAGGCTGGGTATCACGGCACGGACAACACGCGGCCGAAGACCTCGTCTCGAACCCGAAACGACTCGGCATCGTCCTGCCACTGCACGCGGTAGGTCCGCCCGGCGTACCGGAAGGACCCGCTCAGCCAGTAGTCGAGGTCGATCTCGAGCTCACCTCCGGACGAGAGCCAATCAGTGAACCGGCCATCGACGTCACGCACGTAGCCGTGGACGGCCTCGTGCGGGCCTGACCACCTCGACCACCAGAGGTGTCCTGAGACGCGAGACCAGTGCGTCTCCGCTCGAAGGAAGACATCAGCCCCGCTGTCCTCGCCGCCACCGAGGAGGACACCCGCACGCTCTCGGAAAGGGTCGAGACGAGCATTGCGGGTTTCGGAATCTGCGTCGTCCCCGGGCGCCCACGGCATAGTGGCGACTATGCCAGTAACGGCAGATCGTCGGCCGGCCCCGACAAGTTCTGGACTCGCACTGTTGTCAAGCGGTACCCATGGTCGTGAAGGACCCAGTAGACTTATCGTGCGTCCCGTCCTCTGGCGAGGACGCTTCAGCGACAAGGGGGTCAGGGCCCTAGTCCCTGACGTGCGCTCGCGTTCAACCGGTATGCCGTGCTACCGGAGCGGCGGCCGCGTCGCCTCACGGTCGGTGCACCCGGCGCCGCCCTCGGCTACATGCCGTGTCCGACTCAGGAGAGGGAACCGATTGGTAGAGCGAGCTTCGCGCCGCGCCGGCGCGCCGCGCACCATGCCGCGCGACCGGCGTCGTCCTCGCGCCGGGGACGAGGAAGGCATCATCCCGGTCCTGGCCAAGACCGTCCGGCAGGTGGAGGCCGCCGCGCAGCGCGGCAAGGTCCGGGCGAGCGGCCGTACCGCATACCAGGTTGTCGCCTTGCTGGTGCGAGAGGAACGTGCTCGGGTCAAGGGGGACTCGGCTATGGCCGAGGCCGAGCGTGCCGCCGTCTTGACGCGGCTCGAGGGCATTGCCACGATCCTGGCGAAGACGGCGGTCCGTGACACCTCCCTGCTGGAGCTCTTGGCCGAGGACGCGGTTATCTCGTCCTGGGCGATCAGCCTGAAGCACGACATGCTTCGGGCGGCCGGGCGCGAACCTGAGCCACCAGTGCCCGAGCCCGAGGATGCCGCCCAGACGGCCACGGCGTCGCGTCGCGTGGTCCCGCAAACCGTCATCGCGCGCCAGCTGGCCAACCCCTTCCTGGCGCCCGAGTACTCGCCGTCACCTCGCCCGACCACCAACCGGCTCGGCGGCTGGGAGCTGCTGAGCCCGTTGTTCCGAGCGTTCGAGTACGGCGGTGACGCGACCTGCATGCCGTTGCCGGAGCCTGCGGAGGTGTTCCACGGCAGCGGCGGACTCGAGCTCATGCACCATCAGGCGCAGGTCGTCGCTGCGGCCGCGGCCGGCCACCGCACATTCCTGCTCGCGGACGAGCCTGGACTGGGCAAGACCGCGCAGGCGCTGCTCGCCGCCGAGGCCGCGCACGCTTTTCCCCTGCTGGTGGTCGTCCCGAACGTCGTCAAGGCGAACTGGGCGCACGAGGCCGAGCTGTGGACCCCACGCCGGGCTGCCACGGTGATCCACGGCGACGGTGAGACGATCGACGGCTTCGCAGACATCGTCATCGTCAACTACGAGATCCTCGACCGGCACGTGGGCTGGCTGGGCGACCATGGCTTCCGCGGCATGGTCGTCGACGAGGCGCACTTCATCAAGAACAAGTCCTCGCAGCGCTCGCAGCACGTCCTGCAACTGTCCGAGCGGATCCGGGCCCGCAGTGCCAAGGCGCTCCTCATGGCACTGACGGGCACGCCGTTGATCAACGACATCGAGGACTTCAGGGCCATCTGGCAGTTCCTGGGCTGGATCGAGAACACGAAGCCCCGACCCGCCCTCATGGCGGCATTGGAAGAGACCCGGCTGACGCCCGCCGACCCCGGGTTCTATGCGGCCGCGCGCACCAGCGTCATCGACCTCGGCATCGTGCGACGGCGCAAGGTCGACGTCGCCTCCGACATCCCAGCCCGCCGCGTCGCCGACCTGCCGGTCGAGCTCGACGACGAGGCCAGTCGCTCGATCCGGGCCGCAGAGCAGGAACTGGCCCGTCGTCTGGTCGCGCGCTACGAGTCGGCGCAGGCCGCCCGCAAGGCGGTCACAGTGGTCGAGGGCATCGACCACGACCTGGTTCGCCGTGTCGCCGCCGGGGAGCGCGAGAACGCCGGCTCGGGCAAGACCGGCGACAACGTGTTCACGGTGATGCGCAGGATCGGGCAGGCCAAGGCCGGCCTCGCCGCCGACTATGCCGCCCAGCTGGCCCGCAACGTCGGCAAGGTGGTGTTCTTCGCCAAACACATCGACGTCATGGACGCGGCGGAGCAGACCTTCGCCAAGCGAGGCATCGGCTACGCCTCGATCCGCGGGGACCAGACCCCCAAGGTTCGCAAGGCGAACATCGAGGCGTTCCTCACCGACCCCGAGGTCGCCGTCGTGGTGTGCTCCCTCACCGCGGCCGGAGTCGGTCTCAACCTCCAGGTCGCCTCGAACGTCGTGCTGGCCGAGCTGTCGTGGACCTCGGCCGAACAGACTCAGGCCATCGACCGGGTGCACCGGATCGGTCAGACCGAGCCGGTGACCGCCTGGCGGATCATCGCCGCCCAGACGATCGACCCCAGGATCGCCCAGCTCATCGACGACAAGGCGGGCCTTGCGGCCAGAGCCTTGGACGGCTCCGACGAGGAGGTCGGCTCCTCGGCCGACGTGCAGCTCGAGGCACTCGTGTCGCTGCTGACGGAGGCGCTGCAGGCCGACTCAGCGACCAGCGGCGGGCCGCTCTCGGAGCTGTGACGTGAGCTGGGTGCGGCTCGGACCCTCACGGACTTTGGGAACCACTCCTGCTCCTCCTCGATGTGGTGCTCGACATTCTCGACGAGCACTGTGGCCTCGGCCTTGAACCGTTCGTCGAGGACGTCCTCCTCGAGGTCGGGCAGAAGTGCATGCATCAGCATGACGATGGCGTCTTGAAACAGTGCTCTTCCCTGGCGGAACTGGGCGTGCTCGTCCGATCTCAATGCGTGAGTCGTTCGCGGCCGCGCGGCGATCGCGCAGGGCGGACCGTTACGTTGTCGCAGGTCGGGGTCGTGCTATCGCTATCCAGACACCTCGGGGCTCACCAGCTCGACGATCGAGTGGCGCTCCCTGCTGCGGCGCGTGCCGGACGGCGCGGTGCGCGGAGCGATGGCCAGGGACGAGCCCTTCGGTGCAGAGGCCTTCCTGGCTGCCGTCTTCCTGGCTGCCGTCTTCTTGGCTGCGGTCTTCTTCGCAGCACTGGTGGTCGTCCTCCTGGCCGGCGCCGACTTCGCCGCCGACTTCTTGGTCGTGGCCCTCTTCGCCGCCGACTTCTTGGCTGTTGCCTTCTTGGCAGTTGCCTTCTTGGCAGTCGCCTTCTTCACGCGCGGCTTCGGCGGTTGGGTCGCGAGCGGCTTGAGCTCCAAGTCCCCCCGCGTCAGGTTGGCGACATCGACCTCGCCGGGCGCGTGCGCCTCGACGGCGACACCGGACACCGTGGCCGGACCCTGCGGCCACCGGGCGAGGGTGTCGGCATACATCTGACGGACCTCGGCCACCCGCTCCCGCATCTCGTCGGATTTCCAGCCGGACACGTCGATCGGGGGTTGGACGACGACCTGGATGGTGCCCGACTTCAGCGTGTATGAGTCGCGCCACATCAGCTCGCCGGCGTTGCGGATGACGATCGGCACGATCGGGACACCAGCCTCCTTGGCGAGGAAGAAGGCGCCGGTCTTGAACGGACCGAGCGTCGGCGTGAGTGAGCGTGTCCCCTCGGGGGCGATGACGATGGAGATGCCGTCGTGCAGCTTCTTCACGGCAGGAGCAAGCGCCTTGCGCGGGTCCTTGCCGCCCTTGCGATCGACGAACGCGACGCCGGCGAAGCGGAACGGCAGCCCCACGATCGGATCGCGCTTGAGCTCCTCCTTGGCCACTCCGGTGAACCCGTGTCGCAGCAGATAGCTGCTCAGGGCCAGGTCGAGCTGGCTCTGGTGGTTGAAGATGAAGACGGCCGGGCGATGGGACCAGAGGTGCTCCTCGCCCTGCACCTCTACCTGGATGCCCGCGAGTCCGAGCGACAGCTCGGACGACAGGACCGCCATCGTGTCGACGGCACGCTGCCGGGACCTGTTGAGCAGCCCGAAGGCCGCACCGGTGAACATCCCGGTGGTAAGACCACCGATGGCGGCACCACTGCGAAGGAGGTCGCTGATGCCCGGCACCCCGCGTGGCCGGAAGTCGAGGACGGGCCAGCCGTGCTCGACCGCGTGTGCCCGCAGAATGGGCTCCGACGTCGTCGCCGCCGGGTGTCCGACCTGCTGGAGGAACGGGATGTCCTCGTCGCCGTTGGAGTACCCGTAGGAGTCCTCGAGCGAGATGTCATGCAGCTCGGCGAACTCGCGAACGGCGGCGGCCTTGCCGGCCCGCCAGAGCGTCTTGCCTCCGGGCTTGCCCGTGAGGTTGCCGTCCTCGTCGATACCGAGCGGGGTATAGAGCACGTGGCGGATGCCGAGCACGTCAGCGGCCGGCTGGATCTGGAAGCGGGTCGCCGAAGAGGCGAGCACCACAGTGTGACCCATCCGCTGATGCGCCTCGACGAGCTGCCAGGCCTCGGGAAAGACCCGGCTGGCGATCGTGCCCCGGAACACCCGGTCACCGACGGCGAGGATCTCTTCCTCGGTCCGGCCCTTGAAGGTGCCCAACCCGACACCGACGAACCGCTCGAAGTCCTCCTCGGTGGTGATCCCACGCAGCGCGAGCGCGATCGTCTGCAGGCCCTCGATCGGCCCCACCTTGCCGCGGCGGATCCGGTCGAGATAGAAGTCGATGGCAGAGAAGCCATGGATGAGCGTGCCGTCGAAGTCGAAGAAGGCGCCGATCTCCGGCCCCATGGGTCCCGAGTAGACCTCGTCGAGCCGCTGTCTCAGGGCGGCATCAGTCAGGGACACCAGCGACCTCCGCTCGGATGGATGCGTCCATGGACTCGATCGCCCGCACGCGGCGGACGAGGTCTCGAGCGTATGCGGCGCTCGCCTCCCGACGCGACGCGAGCCCCTCGTGGGCTGCGTCACCCTGCTCACCTCGAGCCTCATCGCGAAGCAGGCCGAGGTTGGCCATCAGGTCGAGCGCGCCCACGAACAGCTCGCGACTGAGCGACTCCGGGCCGTGCAGACGCCCCTGGAGCAGCATCTGTCGACCGACCTTCTCGCAGTCGTCGACGAACGCGTCGATCGTCGTGCTGTCCTTGCGGTCCAGGTCCTCATCGCCGCGCAGCGCCAGCCGCTCGGCCACGACGAGCTGCGCGTCGAAGAAGGACCGGAGCGCCCGGTGGGCCATGAGGACCCTGGAGTCGGTGAGGACGTTCACCACCGAGTCGACGGTCGGCGTGCGCCCCTCCCAGTCCGGGTCCAGCAGGTCCATCTCATCCCGCAGCTCGTCGACGAAGACCCGACGGGTCGGGAAGAAGAACTCGAACTTGAGCTGGTCGCGGATCCGGTTCGACTCCGTCCAGGAGGCCTCGATGATCTCGAGAGCGGACAGGTCGTCGTCGGCCGGCATGTTCTCCCCGACGTGCAGGATCGAGAGTTCGAGGATCGCCCGGTTGACGAACCAGTGGATCGCGTTGTTGCGGTAGAAGGCCGCGACGAGGTGCTGCCCCCGCTCGATCGCATACACCGTCTCTTCGCCGCCGTCGTATGCGGTGACCACCTTGGCGCGGGCGAGCCGGGCCAGGACGGTCTGCAGACCGAGCGGGTCGCGGAGCCGGTCCACGCCTGTGGTCGGCAGCCCGCGGGCCTCGATGTAGTCGAGGATCGGAGCGAGGACCTTGGTGATCTGGTCGAGCGTCTGCGCGTGGTCCCGGACACCGAGGAGGGTGAGGGTCAGCAGGGCGTTGGCTGTGATGGGCGTGGAGGAGTTGATGCCGACGGCCACCTCGAAGGCGACCTTCTGCAGCGCGATGCGCTGCTCGTCCGGAGAAGCGTCCGCCGCCGCCAACCGAGGCGCCAGGCTGATCGGCTCGCCGAAGCGGACGTGCGCGTTGCCCCCGGCGGTCGACCGCTGCGAGCGGGCATAGTTGGCCAGCCACTTCAGGCCCTCGGGCTGCTTCTTGGCACCCTCCTGCTCGGCGGCCATGACGGACACCTCGTAGAGCCGGTCGTAGGTGATCGACGCGGGGACGAGGTAGACGTCCTCGACACGACCGCTCGTCACCGCCTGAGCGACGTAGGAGAGCAGGCCGTAGCGGGGCGAGCGCAGCTTGCCGGTCCGCGACCGGCCGCCCTCGAAGTACCACTCGAGGTTGAACCGCTTCGACAGCAGATACCCGAAGTACTCCTCGACGACCGCCTTGTAGATCTTGTCGTTCCCGAAGCTGCGCCGGATGAAGACCAGGCCCGCTCGACGGGCGATGTCCGACAGTGGCCAGATGCGCAGGTTGGCCCCGCCCATGACGTGGTTGCGGGGGAAGTCGTTGCGTGCAAGGACGTCACCGAGGACGAGGGTGTCGACATAGGACCGGTGCGACGGCAGGAACACCAGCGCGTGCTTCTTGTTGAGCTCCCGCAGCCGGTCGAGGCCGCTCTCGTCCGCGATGACGTTCCACGTCGAGGAGTGCAGCGGGTCCATGAGGGCCTGGAAGACGTCGACCGCCGCACGGCTCTGGACGGCGACGAGCTCGTCGAGCGCCGCGTGGGCGCGGTCGATCGCCTCCTTCTCGGAGATCCCCGACTCCTCGGCCAGTTGGACCAGGTGGCTTCGGAACTCCGCCCGTGAGCTGATCTCTTCGACGACGTGGTGGGGGACCTTGTAGCGGTCGCCGATGAAGGAGCGCTCAGCCCGGTCCAGGGTGACGATCGCCGCACGCCGGACGAACCGGGCGAAGTCCTCGGGGTCCGCCGCGTGCGAACCCACCGTGCGACGGTGCCGCGCCCGCAGCTGGCTCAGCATCGCCGGGGCGCCGGTGAGGACCCGCTGACGCTCCGGGTCACGCGCGGCGAGACGACGCTGGATCCACGTGGCGGGTCGCCGCGGCGTCGCCATGAGCGCCAGCTCGGACCAGCGGGAGGTGGTGCCGTCACGCTGCACACTCGGCAGCCAGGCGACCCGCACCGGCAGGATGAGCGCGTCGGCGTACTTGGCGAGCTCGTCCGCGAGCCCGGACTCGGCGTCGAGGACCTTGGTGACCCCTCGGCCGTCGTCGCTCGTTGCGATCCACTCGTCGATGAGCTTGCGCTCGGTCGCGGTGGTGCCGCCGGCCATCACGGCCAGGACACGGGTGGGCTCAGAGCGTGCCGGCGTCATTGCAGCAGCCTCGGATCTTCTTGGTCAGCGCTCGTCAGCTGACCCCGACGTTGTCGGCGTTCGACACATCCGGTGCGTCGGTGATGTTCGTGACCTCACCCTTGCCCCCCACGCCGTAACCGATGGCGGCGAGGACCTTGCCGGCGACGAGCCCGACGACGACGAGGACCAGCCCGACGATGAGCAGCGGGGTGTTCGACAGGGGGAAGGACAGAGCGATGACCGCCGAGGCGACGAGAAGGATCGCCACCGAGGCCCACGCCGCGACGCTCTGGCCGTGGTGGTCGTGGAGGACGTGCTCGTCCGTGTGCGAGTGATCGGTCGTGTGCTTGCCAGCCATGATGCTCCCTGGTGTTCGTCGGCCTGTCCGGGGCGATTGACGCACATTCTAGTCACCGCTCGCGTTGGGAGACCGGCTCGTCTCGCGGCAGACTTGCCCCGGAGCCGCACTCACCCCGCGCGCCCGGATCAGCAAGCCGGCTGCCCACCCCCGCAGTCGTCCCACAGGCAAAGGAGCCACCCCGTGACCGTGACTGACACCGCGTCGACGACCGCCCCAACCCCGGATCCGGATGACCTGCTTGCCATGGGCGACTACGAGCAGGTCGTCGTGTGCTCCGACCCCGCGTCCGGTCTGAGGGCGATCATCGCGATCCACAACACCGCTCTCGGCCCCGCCCTGGGCGGCACCCGCTTCTTCCCGTACCCCTCGTATGCCGCGGCGCTGGACGACGTGCTCAAGCTCTCCCGGGGGATGTCGTACAAGAACGCCGTCGCCGGGCTCCCTCACGGTGGCGGCAAGGCGGTCATCATCGGTGACCCGGGCACCGACAAGACCCCCGAGCTGCTGCGCGCCTACGGGCGCTTCGTCCAGTCCCTCGGTGGCCGCTACGTCACGGCCGCCGACGTCGGCACCTCGGTCCACGACCTCGACGTCATCGGCGAGACCACCGCATACGCGACCGGCCGGTCCCGAGAGCGGGGTGGGTGCGGTGACAGCAGCGTGCTCACCGCATACGGCGTCTATCAAGGTATGCGCGCCGCAGCCGAGAACGTCTGGGGCGCCCCCTCTCTGGCCGGCCGTCGGGTCGGGATCGCAGGCGTCGGGAAGGTCGGCCGCCAGCTCGCGGGGCAGATCCTCGAGGACGGGGGCTCGGTCGTCGTCGCGGACATCGACCCGAACGCGGTGGCGGCACTGCGCGCCGAGCACCCGCAGGTCGAGTCGAGCGGCTCGACCGGGGAGCTCGTCGGGCTGGACCTCGACGTCTATGCCCCCTGCGCCCTGGGCGGAGCGCTCGACGACCACACGGTCGAGGCGTTGAAGGCGACCGTCGTCTGCGGCGGCGCCAACAACCAGCTCGTCCGGGAAGGACCCGGCGGCACGGCCGACCGGCTGGCCGCCCGCGGAATCACCTACTGCCCCGACTTCCTCGTCAACGCCGGCGGCGTCATCCAGGTGAGCGACGAGCTGCTCGGCTTCGATCTCGACCGAGCCAGAGGCAAGGCGAGCGCGATCTTCGCCCACACGCTCGAGGTGCTGGCTTCGGCGGCGGACCGCGGGATCACGCCGGCAGAGGCGGCCGACCTGATCGCCGAGGAGCGCATGGCCCGTGGCGGCCGGACCCCGTGGGTGGCCGTGCCCGGCTCGTCGGACGAGCGAGCGCGCTAGGGATCCACCGACGGGCGGGGAGCCCGATCATGACCGATGGCAGCGGAATCTTCGCGACTCCTGTAGCGTTGACCTCACGACACATACACCACCCACCGGGAACGCTCCGTGGAGTCGAAGAAGTGCGCGGCACTACTTCGGCTCTAACGATGCCGATCGGTCGACGCACACAAGGGGGTCACGCCATGGGGCGCGGCCGAGCCAAAGCCAAGCAGACCAAGGTCGCTCGTGAGCTGAAGTACTACAGCCCACAGACCGACCTGACCGCGCTTGAGCGAGAACTACACGGCGACTCGAGCCCTCGCGACCAGTGGTCGCCGAAGGACGAGGTCGACGACGAGGACGACGACTACAAGCGGTGGGCATCCGGGCAGCGCTGAGGCGCAGCTCTCGTTCATCTCCTCAGTGTGCGGGTCTCACCACTCGCCTTGCTGGCCTGCCTGCGAGCAGTCCAGCGACCTTCACGCGGTCCGGCCACTAGGCTGGTGGCCCGTGACCGAGCAGCCGACCCCTGATGCCGCCCCCATCACCTACGCCTCGGCCGGAGTCGACATCGAGGCCGGCGACCGAGCCGTCGAGCTGATGAAGGCGTCGGTGCGCCGGGCCACCCGCCCGGAGGTGCTGGGCGGTCTCGGCGGCTTCGCGGGAATGTTCGACGCCAGCGCTCTGGGTCGCATGTCCCGACCGGTTCTCGCGACCTCGACCGACGGGGTCGGGACCAAGGTCGCCATCGCCCAGGCTCTCGACCGCCATGACACGATCGGCTTCGACCTCGTCGGCATGGTCGTCGACGACATCGTCGTGTGCGGTGCCGAGCCGCTGTTCATGACCGACTACATCGCCTGCGGCAAGGTCGTCCCCGAGCGGATCGCGGCCATCGTGGGCGGCATCGCCGACGCCTGCCACTCCGCCGGCGTCGCTCTCGTCGGGGGCGAGACCGCCGAGCACCCCGGGCTGCTGGGCCCGGAGGAGTACGACGTGGCCGGCGCGGCCACGGGCGTCGTGGAGCACGCTGACATCCTCACCCCCGACCTCGTCCGACCGGGCGACGTCGTGCTGGGGCTGGCCTCCTCCGGGCTGCACTCGAACGGGTACTCCCTCGTGCGCCGGGTCGTCGCGGCTGCCGGCTGGTCGCTCGACCGCGAGGTGCCCGAGCTGGGCCGCACGCTCGGCGAGGAGCTGCTCACCCCGACCCGGGTGTATGCCGCCGACCTGCTCTCCCTCATCCGCACCGACGGCGTGAACGTCCACGCCCTCTCACACGTGACCGGCGGGGGGCTCGCCGCCAATGTGGCCAGGGTGCTGCCGCGCGGGGTCCATGCCCGGCTCGACCGCTCGACGTGGACCCGCCCGCCCGTGTTCGACCTCGTCGCCGACCTCGGCCGCGTCCCCCAGGAGGACCTCGAGCGCACCCTCAACCTCGGTGTCGGCTTCGCCGCCGTCGTGACCGCTGACTCCGTCGACGATGCCCGGGCGCACCTGCAGGCTCGCGGCATCGACACCTGGGTCATGGGCGAGATCCACGCCGCCGAGGCAGCGCCGATCCAGGAGGGAGCCGAGGTCGTCCACGGCGCCAAGGGCGTCGACGGCGGGTCGGTTCAGGTCGTCGGCACGCACACCCGCTGACTCGCCCCGCGAGAGACGGTTCTCTGGTGGCTATCCGGCCGGGTGACCACCGTAGAACCGTCCGTCGCGGACGAGAGTGAGCCTGAGGTGATGGTGATCTGGGGACCGTAGAGCGCCATGACGGCGAGCGCGTGCTCATGGTTCTCGGCCGTCGAGCCCGCGCACGCATCGGGGACCACGCGGATCGTCGCCCCCGCGTCGGCGGCCGGCAGCGCCGTGGAGATGACACAGCAGTCCGTCGACACCCCGGCGAGGGTCAGCGTCGGCTGCTCGCCGACGATCGCGCGCAGGTCCGCGTTCCACTTCCCGAACGTGCCCGCGGTGAGCGTATGCGCGCCGCGCCCGACCAGCTCGGGCACCACCGCATACAGGTCGTCGTCCTCGGGCACGAGCGCGAACGCCCACTCGTCGTAGTACGACGCCCACGACCCGCCGAGCTCCGGCCGGGCGATGAAGCGGGTCACCACCGTGCGCTCCGGGCCGTATGCGCGGGCCAGGTCCACGATCCGCGGCACCGTCCGCGCCCACATGGGTGACCCCCACGGCGAGGTGGCGGGATCCGCGAAGATGAACTGGGGGTCGATGACGACGAGCCACTCGTCGGCGCCTCGTGGCCGGGAAGACGCCTCGCTCACGCCCGGTTCTCCTGGCGGGCGACGGTGCCCCGGCGCGCCACATACGTGATGAGGAACGAGAGGACGAGCGCGAGCAGGACGCCGAGGTTGGCATAGGCCCAGTTGCCGTCCCAGTACGGCCCGCCGTCCGCGGCGGAGACCCAGGTCGCCAGGCCGAGCGGCTCGAGCAGGTAGCCCTGCCAGTTGTTCCACGCCGCGTCCTCGGCGAAGAAGTTGATGACGAGCCCCCAACCGAGGACGGAGGCGCCGACGAGGGTGCCGACCGAGGTCCAGTCCCACGCGCCGTATCGGCCGGAGGCGTCGAAGAGCGCCTCGTCGTCGTAGTCGCGCTTGCGGAGCGCGATGTCGGCGATCATGATTCCGGCCCACGCGGCGAGCGGCACCCCGAGGGTGATGAGGAACGACTGGAACGGGCCGATGAAGCTCTCCGCGAAGAACACCACCCACACCGTCCCGGCCGTGAGGATGAGCCCGTCGATGAGGGCCGCGGCCGGCCGGGAGACCCGGACCCCGAGCGAGAGCAGGGTCAGACCCGAGGAGTAGATGCCGAGCACCGCACCGGAGACGAGCGCCAGGATCGCGGCGATGAGGAACGGCACGAGCACCCAGGTCGGGAGGAGCGTCGCCAGGGTGCCGATCGGGTCGTCGCCGATCGCGGCGAGGACCTCTGCGTCGGACCCGGCGATGGTGAGGCCGTAGAGGACCAGGAGGGTCGGGCCGAGGGCGCCACCGAGGGTGTTCCAGCCGACGATCGCCGCCCCGGACGCATCCCGACGCTGGTATCGCGACCAGTCGGCGGCGATGTTGATCCAGCCGAGTCCGAAGCCGGTCATCACCATGACGAGGGCGCCGACCATCGCGCCCGTCGAGCCGGATGGCAGGGCCGAGATGGCCGACCAGTCGATGTGCTGCACGGTCATCGCGACATAGAGGATCGTGATGGCGGCCGTGATCCAGGTGAGGATCGACTGCATCCGCATGATGACGTGGTAGCCCATGACGGAGGCCGCCACGATGAGGGTGGCGACGACGACCGCGGCAAAGACCTTCGTCGTGGTCCCGCCTCCCCAGCCGAGCCGCGTGAAGATCGTCGAGGTCGCAAGCACGGCCAGGATGGCGAGGAACGTCTCCCACCCGATCGAGACGAGCCAGCTGATCACGCCGGGCACCTTCTGCCCGGTGACCCCGAAGGCGGCCCGCGACAGGATCATCGTGGGGGCCGAGCCCCGCTTGCCGGCGATCGCGATGATCCCGACGAGGAGGAACGAGACGATGACCCCGACGACCGTGACGACGACGGCCTGGCCGAAAGAGATACCGAAGCCGAGGACGAACGCGGCGTAGGAGATCCCGAAGACCGAGATGTTCGCCGCGAACCACGGCCAGAACAGGTCGCGTGGCCGCGCTGTTCGGTCCTCCTCGGCGATGATCTCGATGCCGGTGTGCTCGACGCCGAGCCCCCGGGTCTCCTCCATCGCCGTGGTCGGCTGCCTCAGCTGAGATGTCTCGGGCGGTGGCGCGGGGACGCTCGTGCTCATGGGGAGCAGCGTGCCAGAGTTCGTCGCTCAGATCTGGGAGGCCGGGGCCACCAGGCCCGGAGGCCGACTGGGCACCGGTCGCTCGTCACTCTCGCCGTCGAACGGCAGCTGGAGCTCGAGGACGCTCTTGCCGAGGTGGCGGTCCTCCGGCAACGGCACGGGGTATGCGCCGGTGAAGCAGGCGGTGCACAGCCGCTCCTTCGGTTGCCGGGTGGCCGCGACCATGCCCTCCTCGGAGATGTAGCCGAGGGAGTCGGCGCCGATCGAGGTGCGGACCTCCTCGACGGCGAGCCCGGTCGCGACGAGCTCGGCGCGGGAGGCGAAGTCGATGCCGTAGAAGCACGGCCACTTCACCGGGGGCGAGGAGATGCGGACGTGGACCTCGGCGGCGCCCGCCTCACGGAGCATGCGCACGAGCGCCCGCTGCGTGTTGCCACGCACGATCGAGTCGTCGACGACGACGAGGCGCTTGCCGCGGATCACCTCGCGCAGCGGGTTGAGCTTGAGGCGGATGCCGAGCTGGCGGATCGTCTGGGAGGGCTGGATGAAGGTGCGGCCCACATACGCGTTCTTCACCAGACCCTGGCCATAGGGGATCCCCGACCCCTGCGCGTAGCCGATCGCGGCGGGGGTGCCGGACTCCGGCGTAGGGATGACCAGATCCGCTTCGACGGGATGCTCACGGGCGAGGGTGCGGCCCATCTCGACGCGCGCCTCATGGACGACGCGACCGCTGATCGTCGTGTCGGGGCGGGCGAGGTAGACGTACTCGAAGACGCAGCCCTTGGGGTCGGCCTCGGCGAAGCGCTGCGAGCGCAGTCCGTCCTCGTCGATGGCGATGAGCTCCCCAGGCTCGACCTCGCGGATGTAGGAGGCGCCGACGATATCGAGGGCAGCGGTCTCCGAGGCGACGACCCAGCCGCGCTCGAGCCGGCCGAGGACCAGGGGACGGATGCCGTGCCGGTCACGGGCCGCATACAGCGTGTGCTCGTCCATGAAGGTGAAGCAGAACGCGCCCTCGAGCAGGGGGAGGACCTCCAGCGCGCGGGCCTCGAGCGTGCGGTCGGGCGAGTCGGTGAGCAGCGCGGTCACGAGTGCGGTATCGGTCGTGTTGCCGCGCCGCAGCTCGCCGGTGAGCTGGGAGTCACCGCCGCGCGTGCGCACGAGCTCGCGCAGCTCGGCGCTGTTGATGAGGTTGCCGTTGTGCGAGAGGGCGACCGTGCCGCCCTCGTGGCCGCCGAGCGTCGGCTGGGCGTTCTCCCAGGTCGAGCCACCGGTCGTGGAGTACCGGCAGTGACCGATCGCGAGGTGACCGCGCAGCGAGGCGAGTGCACGCTCGTCGAAGACCTGCGAGACCAGACCCATGTCCTTGTAGACCAGGAGCCGTTGACCGTCGCTCGTTGCGATGCCGGCGCTCTCCTGGCCGCGGTGCTGGAGTGCGTAGAGCCCGTAGTAGGTGAGCTTGGCGGTGTCCTCCCCCGGCGCCCACACCCCGAACACGCCGCAGGCATCCTGGGGACCCTTCTCGTCCGGGAGCAGGTCGTGGGTCAGGCGCCCGTCCCCCCGAGCCACGTCAGCGGCCTTCGCGGCGGGTGATGACGATGTCGGCGACCACAGCGGCGAGCCCGCCGAGGATGGCACCGAGGAACGCGAACGTGACCACCATGTAGCCCAGGGCCGAGCCCTCGGTGAACGTGGTCGCCTCGCTCGTGCTCATCGTGGAGATGAGGGCGCCGACGATCCCACCGATGATGACACCGGTGACGATGAAGGCGACGAAGTTGGGATAGCGAGCACTGGGCACGTCCTCAACGATACGCGCCTGAGCGCCCTGCCCCTCGCGTACCACCCGACCCCCACACTGGTGGGGTGACCCCATCCGGCGCGGCCCCCGGACCGAACTCCACAGCATGAGGACTTCCACGATCCCCCGCGGCTCGCACACCAGCGCCGCGCGGGGACGGTATGCGCTGGTCGGCCTGCTCAGCGCACTCGGCGCGATGAGCGCGGGTCACGCGGTCGCCGGGCTCGTCGAGCCGGCGGCCTCCCCCGTGCTCGCGGTGGGGTCGATGGTCATCAACGCGACTCCGACGCCCGTCAAGACGTGGGCGATCGAGGCCTTCGGGACCGCCGACAAGCCGATCCTCATCGGGTCGGTCGCTCTCGCCACGGCGCTGCTGGCAGCCCTCGCCGGCGTCGTCGCGGCCCGTCGGCGCTGGCTCGGGGTCACGCTCGTCGCCGGTCTCGGGGTGCTGGCCATGCTCGCCGGGCACCTCGCGGTAGGGCGCTCCTCGATGGCCCTCCTGCCGGGAGTCGCCGCCACGATCGTCGGTGTCGCACTGCTGTCGTGGCTCGCCGGGCTAGCCGGGCCCCCGGCCGGTCTCGACTCCGGCGCACGAGGGACATCAGACTCATCCCAGCCGCGTGAGAGCCCCACCGACCACATCGCCGAGCCTGCCGGGGCCTCGTTGGCCGGCGCGGGGACGGACCGGCGCGGCTTCATGCTCGGTGCCGTCGGGGTCGTCGCCGGGTCCGCCGCGCTCGGTGGCATCGGCCAGGTGCTCACCCGGCCCACCCGGGTCGCCAGCACGATCGCCCTGCCGCGGCCGGCCGCTCCCCTCGGTCCGCTCCCCGCCGACCTCACCGCTGAGGTGTCCGGCATCAGCCCGCTGCGCACCCCGACGGCCGACTTCTACCGCATCGACACGGCGCTCACCCTGCCGCGGGTCGATGTCGCCGACTGGCGCCTGCGGATCGACGGCGACGTCGACAACCCGTACGAGATCAGCTATGACGAACTGCTCGCCATGTCCCTCATCGAGCGCGACATCACGCTCAACTGTGTCTCCAACGAGATCGGGGGGCCTTACATCGGCTCGACCCGCTGGCTCGGCGTGCGGACCGCGGACCTCCTCGAGGAGGCGGGCATCCGGCCGGGAGCCGACCAGATCCTCAGCCGGTCGGTCGACGGCATGACGATCTCGACCCCGGTCCAGGCTCTCACCGACGACCGCGAGGCGCTCGTCGCCGTCGCGATGGACGGTGCACCGCTGCCCCAGCGCAACGGCTTTCCCGCCCGACTCGTCACGCCCGGCCTCTACGGCTACGTCGGTGCGACCAAGTGGCTGGAGCAGCTCACCGCGACCACGTATGCGGCGGAGCGGGCCTACTGGACCGAGCGGGGGTGGGCGGAGCAGGCGGAGGTCAAGACGCAGTCGCGCATCGACACTCCCGCTCCCCTGCGACCGACCGCCGGCGGCGCCATCGCGATCGGCGGGGTGGCGTGGGCTCAGGGCCGCGGCATCGAGCGGGTCGAGGTGCGCATCGACGACGGCGAGTGGACCGAGGCGACCCTCGGCGACGAGGTCGGCATCGACTACTGGCGACAGTGGTTCCTGCCCTGGGACGCGCCCGCCGGACGCCACACCCTCAGTGTCCGGGCCACCGACCGCACCGGAGAGCTGCAGACCGAGGATCGCGCCGAGGTCTTCCCCGACGGCGCCAGCGGCTGGCACTCGACGGTCGTCACCATCATCTGAGCTACAGAGGATCCTCCAAAACTATTGGGACACATACCAATCCGATGCCCAATCCAGCACGAACCCCGGGTGTCAGATCCCAACGCGCTCCTTGCCCATCGGGGCGAAGGCGCCGCTACAAGGAGAGTCCAATGTCCACCATGATCACCCGCCGCCGAGGCGGCTTCGCAGCACTCGCTCTCGCCCTGTCGCTCGGCCTCACCGCCTGCGGCTCGGGCGACGCAGAGTCGAGCGACGCCATGACCACCGACACGATGACCACCGAGCCTATGACCGACGAGCCGACCGAGACGCCGACCGACGAGATGACCGAGGCGGACGACGACATGACCATGACCGCGCCGTTCGGCCCCGGCTGCGCGGCCGTCCCGACCAGCGGGGCGGGATCCTTCGACGGCATGTCGACCGAGCCCGTCGCCACGGCCGCCTCGACCAACCCGCTCCTCACCACACTCGTCAGCGCCGTGGGCGAGGCCGGCCTGGGCGACACCCTCAACGCCGCGGAGGACATCACCGTCTTCGCCCCGACGGACGACGCCTTCGCCGCAATGGACCAGGAGACCCTCGAGGCGGCCATGGCCGACCCGACGGGCCTGCTCACGACGGTCCTCACCAACCATGTCGTCCCCGAGCGGCTCAGCCCCGACATGGTCGCGGGCGAGCACGAGACGCTCGCCGGCACGATGATCACGGTCGAGGGCATGGGCGAGGAGTTCACCGTCGGTGAGGCCACGATCATCTGCGGCAACGTGCAGACGGCCAACGCGACGGTCTACATCATCGACCAGGTCCTGCTTCCCGCCCCGTGACCGACTCGATCTCCTGACACCATGTTCCTGGCCCTGCTCTCGCCACCGATCGCGCCATCCGTTCGCGCTCTCGGTGTGACACGGGCCATGATGGGACGCATGACGACGCCCTCCTCCGGCCCCACGCTGGGGGAGGGCGCGTCGCGCCCCGGTGTTCACGCCGTCTCGCGCGGGCGAGAGGTCGTCGATCTCTTGCGCGCAACGGCCGCCGGAGACGAGCGGGCTTTCGAGCAGCTCTACGACCTCACCGCGGCAAGGGTCCATGGTCTCGTGCTCCGGGTGCTCCGCGACCCTGCACAGTCCGAGGAGGTCACCCAAGAGGTCTTCCTCGACATCTGGAAAACCGCTGACCAGATCGACGTCGAGCGCGGATCGCCCATGGGGTGGATCCTCACCCTCGCCCACCGCCGTGCCGTCGACCGGGTGCGCAGCGCGGAGGCTGCGCGACGCCGCGACCACCTCGACGTGGTCCGCGACCCCCGGCGCGTTCGTGACGAGACCGTCGAGCAGGCCCATGCCAACCTCGACGGCGACCGGGTGCGCGCGGCGCTCGGGTCCCTCACCGAGCTGCAGCGCGAGGCGATCCGACTCGCCTACTTCGAGGGCCACACCCACACACAGGTCGCCGACCTGCTCGACATTCCACTCGGGACCGCCAAGTCCCGCATCCGTGACGCGCTGCTCCGACTGCGCGACGTCCTGGGGGAGGGCACATGACCAGCGATCCGCGGCAGGCGCAGGCACCGCACGACCTGCTCGCGGCATACCTCCTCGACGCGGTCGACGAGCGCGAGCGGCAGGTGTTCGAGGAGCACCTGCTCGGCTGCGCCGACTGCGAGCGCGAGCTCGCCGAGCTCGGCCCGACCCTCGAGGCGCTCGGGTCGAGCGTGCCTGCTCCTCCGCCACCCCACCTGCGTGACGCCCTGCTCCGTCGGGTGTCCGAGACCCGGGTCGCGACGATGCAGCCGGCCCCTGAGGACCGCGCTGACGACCCGGCGCCCCCGGATGCGCTCGCGGCGCAGCGCGAGAAGAAGTCCGCACGGCGCCTGATCCTCCTCGCCGGTGCCGCCGCGGCCGTCGCGGCCGTCATGGCGCTCGTGTTCGGACCCTTCCTCGGCAGTGGCGAGATGACTCCCGCCACGATCGCCGCAGCTGCGGACGCCGAGCGCTATGAGGTCGAGGTCGGGGACGCCACCGCGACGGTCATCGTCAGCCGCAGCCTGGACCGGGCAGCGATCGAGACCACCGACATGCCGCCTGCCCCGGACGGCCAGGACTACCAGCTCTGGTTCGCCCAGGCCGACGGGACGGTGACCAGTGCCGGTCTGATGCCCCACACCGACGACCCCGCCATGGTGCTCTCGGACGACCTCGGTGACGCGGTCGGTGTCGCCATCACCATGGAACCCGCCGGAGGCTCGCCCCAACCGACCAGCGATCCGATCGTGCTCGTCCCCTTCGAGGCCTAAGGGTGCCACCGCGTCGACGTGTTCCGGTCGCCGCTGGAGAGGCTGCGCTGCGCGCGTGGGTCGAGGCGTCCGGCGACGTCGAGCGGGCGGTGCTCGCCACTGCCGTCCGGTATGCGCTGGAGGAGCTCGCCGTGCGCCATCCGGGCCGCAGTGTCGAGATCCGCGTCCCTCCGTTCGGCGCGGCTCAGGCGATCGAGGGGCCGCGGCACACGCGCGGCACGCCACCCAACGTCGTCGAGACCGACGCGCAGACGTGGCTGCGGATGGTCACGGGTGGGGTCACCTGGCACGAGGCGATCAGCTCCGGGCTGTTGCGCGACAGCGGCGTCCGCGCCGACCTGTCGTCTCACCTGCCGTTGCTCTGAGTGGACGTCCGGTGACCGTTCGGCGATTTCTCAGGTCGTGCCCGACTTTCGTCGACCGTTAGTCGTGTCTTCGGCCACCGCTTAGGGCACTATCAGGAGGTCCGCGTCCGACAGGGTGACCCCTACGGCCGGCGTCGCGCCTTTCGGCGCATATCCCTGAAGACCCTGCGTGGAGGTTATGCAATGGCGTGGCGAGCAAGAACGATGACGGCGGCGGCGGGAGCCGCAGCCCTGGGGGCCTCCCTGATGGCTGGGTCGGCCGTGGCGGCCGAACCGGTCGGTGAGATCACTGCCGGGCTCACCCCGGTGACGATCTTCAACATCAACGACTTTCACGGACGCATCGACACCAACAACACGGGCGCCTTGGGGTTGCTCTTCGCCTGCACCCTCGAGACGGCGAAGGCCGCCGCTCCTGACGATGCGTACCTCTTCCTCTCCGCCGGCGACAACATCGGCGCGACGCCGTTCACCAGCTCGAGCCAGGACGACGTGCCGACGATCAAGTTCCTCAACGCCCTCGAGCTGAAGGCGAGCGCCGTGGGCAACCACGAGTTCGACAAGGGCTTCTCGGTGCTCACCGACGAGGTCATCCCCTTGGCCGACTTCTCCTACCTCGGGGCGAACGTCTATGAGGCGGGCGAACCCGCCCTGCAGGAGTACGACATCTTCACCGTCAATGGCGTGAAGATCGGCGTGATCGGTGCCGTCACCCAGCAGACCCCCACCATGGTCAACCCCAATGGCGTGCTGGGCCTTGACTTCCGCGACCCGGTTGCAGAAGTCAACCGCGTTGCCGCCATGCTGAGTGACGGCGTCGACGACGGCGTGGGCAGCGACAACCAAGAGGCAAACATCATCATCGCCGAGTATCACGAGGGCGCCGCTGTCGACGACTCGCTCTCCGACGCGGTAGCCGCCAGCTCGGTCTTCGCGAGCATCGTCAACGAGACCTCGGCTGACGTGGACGTCATCTTCAACGGCCACACCCACCAGGAGTACACCTTCGACGGGCCGATCCCCGGCGAGACGGGAACCCGGCCGGTCATCCAGTCCGGCAGCTATGCCGACCCGCTCGGCTCCTTGGAGCTCGGGGTCGACCCCACGACGAAGGAGCTGGTCGAGTACCGCGCGGAGAACATCCCGCTCGAGGTCGATGACGAGCCCGGGGTCGACGTGACCTCGTGTGTCGGCGACCCGGAGTATGACGCCGCCAAGGTCATCGTGGACAAGGCCGTCGCCGAGGCCAAGGTGCTCGGCCAGCAGGTCGTCGGTGAGGTCACCGACGACATCACGCGCGCCTACTCGCTCAACCCCGACGGCAGCACCAACCGCGACGACCGGCTGCGCGAGAGCTCGCTCGGCAACCTCGTCGCCCAGGTCTGGCTCGACTCGATGAACGAGCCCGGCCGCCCCGGCGCCGACATCGGGATCATGAACCCGGGCGGGGTCCGTTCCGACCTCCTCTACGCGCAGTCCGATTCGGAGGGCGACGGCAACGTCACATACGCCGAGGCATACTCCGTCAACCCGTTCGCGAACACCCTGCAGACGATCGACATCACCGGCGCGCAGTTCAAGACGCTGCTGGAGCAGCAGTGGCAGCCCGCCGCGGCCTCCCGCCCGTTCCTCAAGCTCGGACTCTCGGACAACGTCCGCTACACCTATGACCCGGAGTCCCCCGAAGGCTCGCGGATCACGGGCATCTGGTTCGACGGCGCGCCGATGGACCTCGGCGAGACCTACCGGATCGCAGCCGGCTCGTTCCTCATCGCCGGCGGTGACAACTTCACCGTCCTGCGCGAAGGCACGAACATCAAGGACAGCGGTCAGATCGACAGCGACGCGTTCATCAACTACTTCCTGGCGAACGAGGTCGTCTCGCCGTCGTGGGAGAAGAACGGTGTCGCGGTGGATGCCACCCTGCCCGTCATGGTGTCGGTCGGCGGTTCGGCGACGTTCGAGGTCTCCGGCATCGACCTGACCAGCCTGAGCGCTCCCGACAACACCCTCTTCAGCGTCTACCTCGGTGAGCAGGAGGTCGGGACCGCGAAGATCGAGACCGTCACCATCGACGGCCTGCCCGTGCGCGATGGTCGTGCGGTGGTCACCCTCACCGTGCCCGCCGACTTCCCGGCCGGTGACACGGTCATCACGTTGGTGGCGAAGGAGTCCGGCACGACGGTCAAGCTCCTGGCCGAGATCAAGGCCGCCGTCACGGGTCCGGTCGTCGAGACCGACATCCCGGCGGGCGGCGGCAGTGCGCTCGGCCTGTTCGCCGGCCTGGGTCTCGCCGCAGCCGCGGGCGTCGCGCTGAACCGACGTCGCAGGTCCGTCCAGCACTGAGCCCAACGCTGATGGCCCCGCAACCTCCGTCAAGGAGGTGCGGGGCCATCGCCGTTCTTCGGCCGAGCGTCAGGTCAGCCGACGTGCACCCGGGCGTTGCGGAACATCCGCAGCCAGGGGCTCTCCTCCTCGGCCGAGCCGGAGGTCCACGACATCTGGAGGTTGCGCTGGACCCGCTCGGGGTGCGGCATCATCGCAGTGAACCGGCCGTCGGGTGTGGTCACCGCGGTGAGCCCGTCCGGTGAGCCGTTCGGGTTGAGGGGGTATGCCTCGGTCGGCTCTCCCGTAACCGTGACATAGCGTGCCACGCGCTCCACGGCGGCGAGGTCGCCGCGGGCGGCGAAGTCCGCATACCCCTCACCGTGCGCGACGGCGATGGGGATGAGCGAGCCGGCCATCCCGGCCGTGAAGATCGACGGCGACTCGAGCACCTCGACGAGGGAGAGCCGGGCCTCGTACTGCTCGGAGAGGTTGCGGGTGAACCGGGGCCAGGCCTCCGCGCCGGGGATGAGGTCGGCGAGCGCGGCAAACATCTGGCAGCCGTTGCAGATCCCCAGAGCGAAGGTGTCCCCGCGGTGGAAGAAGTCGCGGAAGGCCTCGGTGAGGTCGTCGTGGAAGAGCACCGAGCGGGCCCAGCCCTCCCCCGCCCCGAGGGTGTCGCCGTAGGAGAACCCTCCACAGGCGACGAGGCCGACCGCGTCACCAAGGTCGAAGCGCCCGCTCTGCAGGTCGGTCATGTGCACGTCCCAGGCCTCGAACCCGGCCCGGTCGAAGGCGAACGCCGTCTCGACGTGGCTGTTGACCCCCTGCTCGCGCAGGATCGCGACCTTGGGGCGAGCGCCGAGCGAGACATATGGCGCGGCCACGTCCTGCGCCGGGTCGAAGGTCGTGCGCAGCGTGAGGACCGGTTCAGCCGCACCAGCCAGCGCACGCTCGCTGTCGGCCGACTCCGGGTTGTCGCGCAGCCGGGTGATCCGCCACGACACCTCGTCCCAGGCCCGCTGCAGGTCCACGAGGGACTCGTCCATGACCTGCTCACCGCCCAGGACGACCCGCACCCGCCGGCCAAGGCTCGTGCGCCCCACGGCGGAAACAGCCGCCTCCAGCCCGTGATCGGCGAGCACGCCCAACACCCCATCCAGATCGCTAGTCGCCACCCCGAGAACGACGCCGAGCTCCTCGGCCACCAGAGCCGGTAGCGAGTCGACCTCCACATCGACGCCGACACCGCCGGCGAAGGCCATCTCGCACACACTCGCCCACAGGCCGCCGTCGGAGCGGTCGTGGTATGCGGTGGTCAGGCCGCGCGAGCGCAGCTCGGCCAGCGCGCCGGCGAGGCCGATGAGGCGCGATGGGTCGTCGAGGTCGGGCACCAGACCGCCGAACTCACTGAGCGCCTGGGCCGCGATCGAGCCGCCGAGTCGCGACTGTCCGCCGCCGAGGTCGACGAGCACGAGCGCCGAGTCCGCGTCGAGGACCGGGGTGAGCGTGCCGCGCACATCGGACAGGGAGGCGAAGGCCGTGACGACGAGCGACACGGGCGAGGTGACCTGCTTGGCCTCCCCGGTCTCCTGGTCGCTCCACCGGGTCCGCATCGACAGCGAGTCCTTGCCGACCGGCACCGAGATCCCGAGAGCGGGACAGAGCTCCATGGCCACGGCCTGCACCGTGTCGAAGAGATCCGCATCCTCGCCGGGCTCACCGCAGGCAGCCATCCAGTTGCAGGACAGCTTGACCGAGGACAACGAGGAGATAGGCGCCGAAAGGAGGTTCGTCAGGGCCTCGCCCACGGCCATCCGGCCCGACGCGGGCGCATCGATCGCCGCAACCGGCATCCGCTCACCCGTGGCC
>JBHEPF010000091.1:0-14627 GCA_046260445.1 Dermatophilaceae bacterium
GGGCGGTCGCTTCCGGGCTCCTCGGGAGGAACCGCGAAGAGGTCGCCGGACGCCTGCTCCAGCAGCGCCCGGGCCGCTGCCCGACCCGACTGCACCATCCGGTCGAGCTGGTGGAACTCCAGGAGTCCCACGCCCATCGAGGAGGGTGCGATCACCCAGGCGCCCCGCGACCTGGCCGCGTCGATAGCGCCACCGCTGCCGATCATCATCGTGCGCATGAGGGTGTCGCCGAGCCCTGGGATGCGGGGCCGTCCGGCACGGACCGTGCCGTCGCCGCCCGAGCCGATGCTCACGGCGATGACCGGGCCCTCGTCACGTTCGACGAGGAGGTCGGTCGGCATGTTGTCGAGGACGCCACCGTCGACGAGCAGCCGCCCGTCCTCCAGCGCGAGAGGGGCGAACAGCACAGGCAGTCGGGCGGACGCCAGCGCGGCATCGACGAGATGCCCGCGGCGGTGGACCTGTCGGGTCCGGCTGACGAGGTCGACGCTGACGACCGAGAGCTGCCTGGGAAGGCCTTCGAAGACGGTGTCGGTGCCGTAGGTGCGGCCGAGTGCCGCGCGGACCCGCTGCCCACCCGCGAGGGACTGGGCCGAGAGCCGGTAGTCGCTGAACGGCCGGCGCCGCACGAACTCCGCGTAGGCCGCCTCCTCCAGCGTGGCGCCGTCCATCCCCAACGCGTGGGCCGCCGCGATGAGGGCGCCGACGCTGCTTCCCGCCACGCGGTCGACGTGCAGCCCGGCGTCCTCGAGCTCGCGCAGCACCCCGATGTGCGTGAAGGCCCGTGCCCCACCCCCGGCGAGGACCAGCCCGAGCGACCGTCCGGCCAGGCGGTCCGCGAGGGGCCGCAGCGCGGTCGCCGGGTCCGCCGGGACGAGAGTGAGCTGCCAGGCGTTAGTGGCTGCGACCCAGTGCGCCCTGGCCCGCGGGTCCGGCGCCGCACCGAGCAGCACGATCTCCGGTTGCCGCGCCGGCGCCGGCGAGAGAGCCCCGTCCGGGACCGGTTCGTCGCTGTGGGCGACGAAGATGACGGCATCCGCCTGACGCACGCAGAAGGCCCACCACTCGGCATCGGACCGGCTCTCCGAGGAGGCGGCGGCCAGCAGGACGCGGTCGTGGTCCCACTCCGCGCGGGCCAGACCGTCGGGGGTCACCCTCCCCGGCGTCGCGATGCGAAGGTGCCGACGCATCCTCGTCGCCAGGACATCCGCCACGCTGGACACCTCGGTCGAGGAGACCCCGCCGCCGAGCCCGACGACGGCGATGACCGAGACCCGCTGTGGCGGGGGTGACTTATCGGTGGTGCCCGCGGTGCGGAGCCGTTCCGCGACCTGCCCGAGGACGAAGCGCGCCGCGGACGGGTCGGTGTCGAGCACGCCCTCGAAGGCGTGTCGCGGGATCTCGGTGAGGGTGGTGTCGCGACGGGCCCGCACCGTCGCCGACCTCGGCTCACCGCTGAGCAGGGCCAGCTCGCCGAGCACCTGTCCCGCTCCGAGCTCCCGCACGACGGTGCCATCCATGACCACCTCGAGTCGGCCCGTGCGGACCACGAAGGCCGACCCGGGCGGGTCACCCTCCCGCATCAGGTCCCTGCCCGCCGGCAGCGTCACGGGGCGGGAGGCCTGCTCGAGTCGTTGCCTCGCGCCATGAGGCAGGGCGGAGAACAGCGGAAGCACGGAGAGGTCGGTGGGGTCCGGGTACTCGTCAGCCGCCGGCGCGTCCGGGCTCGCCCATCCGTCCGGTGCTGCCGGCGGATAGACAACGGGTGCCCGGACCTCGGTCACATCCTCTTCCTCCTCGCTGACGGTGCGGATCCGACCGAGGGGTGCTGCGATGAGAGCGACGAAGAGGAAGGCGACGATGGAGAGCATCCAGCCGTCGCGCAAGGAGTCGACGGCCGTGGCCGGCGCGAGATCGCCGAGGATGACGACCAGAAGGGCGATGCCGAGCACCCCGCCGAGCTGGCGTGCGCTCGAGGCTACTGCGGATGCCGTGGCGTAGCGTCCGCCCGGGACCGCGGCGAGCGCTGCGCTCCCCAGGAGCGGCAGGGTCGCGCCGACCCCGAGGCCGCTCAGCACCTGGCCCGGCAGCCACTCCGCCCAGAACGCCGGTACGAGGCCGACCCGCTGGTGGTACCAGACGAAGGCGGCCGCCCACACGAGCGCGCCGGGAACGACGAAGGGACGGTACCCGTAGCGGTTCGTCAGCGGGCCGAGGCGTGCGGCGACGACTGCGGCGATGAGCGCCCCCGGCACGAGAGCGAGGCCGGCGCGCAGCACCCCATAGCCCCAGACATACTGCAGCCACAGGATGTTGGTGAGGAGGTAGGCGTAGAAACCGAATCCGGCCACGACCGAGGCCAGGGAGCCGATGCTGAAGGACCGCAGCCGCAGCAACGCCGGGTCGATCATGGGCGCGCGGTGCCGCATCGAGCTGACGACGAACAACCCGGCCAGGACGGCGGCGCCGGCCAGGGACCCGATGGTGAGGATGCTCGTCCATCCCCACTCCTCACTCCTGACGATGCCGAGGTTGAGCACCGCGAGGCTGAGGACGAGGAGGGCTGCCCCGATGAGATCGGGCATCCGCCGCCGTCCGGGCGCCCGGCTCTCCACGAGCTCGTGACGCGCCGCCCAGACGGCCGCGAGGCCGAAGGGGAGGTTGACGAGGAAGGCCCAGCGCCACCCGCCGAGCTCGACGAGCACACCCCCGATGGGCGGTCCGAGCCCTGCCGCCACCGCCGCTGAGGCACCCCATACGCCGATGGCGTGCGACCTGCGGTCGGAGGGGAACGCGGCGATGACGAGGGCGAGGGACGCAGGCACGAGCATCGCGGCCCCGAGGGCCTGGAAGACGCGCGCAGCCACGAGCAGCTCGACGGACGGGGCGATGCCGCAGGCCAGAGAGGCGACGGTGAACAGCGCCACCCCCGAGATGAACGACCGCCGCCGCCCGACGAGATCGGTGAGGCGACCGAAGAGGATGAGGAAGGCCGCGAAGACGATGTTGTAGGCGTTGAGGACCCAGGACAGTCCGGCGATGTCCGTCCCCGGGAAGGACTCCCGGATCGACGGGAAGGCAACGTTGACGATCGTGGCGTCCAGGAAGGCCAGAAAGGCGCCGAAACTGGCGACGAGAAGCACGCGGGACGGGGGAACCCGGGCGGTCGTGTCGACCGACATCCACACCTCCTTGGGGGCTGACCGACCCAACCTAGCGTTCCCCGGGCCCCTCGGCGGGCCCGAGCGGCAACAGATCTGACGATCCCGGCTGACTAACGCGCCAGCCCGCCTTCCGAACGCCGCCGTGCGCCTAGCGGATCCCGTCCCATCGGAGCCGCAGCCCTTGACCTGGCACCAGCTGGGCGGCGCGGTCGATGTCGGCGGTGCGGATGACCCCGATGACCGGGTAGCCGCCGGTGACCGGATGGTCGTTGAGGAAGATGACCGGCTCGCCGTTCGGTGGGATCTGGATCGCGCCGCGGACCATGCCCTCGCTCGGCAGCTCGGCGTCCCGGAGGTCCGGAGCCCGTTGCACGGACCCCCCGGTGAGCCGGATCCCCTTGCGGTCGCTCTTGTCCGAGACGGCCCACGCGATCGTGGCCAGCTGCTCGGGGTCCGCGAACCAGTCGCGTCGAGGGCCGGCGGTCACCCGCAGCGTGACCTCATCGCTCTCCGGCGGCGCCACTGGCGCGTGGTCGACGCGGGGCAGATGGACGGTCGACGTCCCGACCTGCAGGACCGTCCCGGCGGTCAAGGGCGGCGGCCCCAGCCCGGACATCGTGTCGGTCGACCGGGAGCCGAGGACCGGCTCCACCGCCACGCCGCCACGAACCGCGAGATAGGTGCGCAGCCCGAGCAGTGGGACCCCGAGGGCGAGCTCGGCACCTGTAGGCAACCGGACCAGCGCAGCGTGGGCGACCGGGCGGCCGTCCACGTGCGCGTGCGTCGGGGCGCCGGTGAGGGCGACGAGGAGATCTCCCATCGCGCGCACCCGCAGTCCACCGAGCGTCGCCTCGATCGCCGCCGCCCCGGGGACATTGCCGACGAGCCGCGTGGCCAGGGCATAGGCGCCGTGGTCGGCCGCGCCCGCACGCCCGACCCCGACGGCCATGTGTCCCATCCGGCCGTCGTCCTGGATGTGGGCGTGGATGCCGGGGTCGATGATCTCGAGCGCCTTCGGTGCACTCATGAGGCCTCCATGAAGTGGACCGTGGCACCGGGTTGGAGCAGGGCCGGGGGGTCGCGGTCGGCGTCCCAGAGGACGACGTCGGTGCTCCCGATGAGCTGCCACCCGCCCGGGGAGGACCGCGGGTAGATCCCACTGAACTCACCGGCCAGGCCCACCGCCCCGACGGGCACAGAGGTGCGCGGTGAGGCCCGGCGCGGGACGACCAGCCGCGGGTCACCGTCCAGGAGATAGGCGAACCCCGGTGCGAAGCCGCCGAACCCGACCCGCCACGGCGACCCTGTATGCGCGGCCACCACCTCCTGCTCGCTCAGCCCGGTGATGCGTGCGACGTCGTCGAGGTCGGGTCCGTCGTAGCGCACCGGAACCTTGATGACGTGCTCATGCACCGGCGAGCTGCTGCGATCGAGGCCGGCGGCCAGTCGCCGCACGCGCATCCCGATTCCCGGAAGGTCCGAGGTGTGCCGGGCGATGATGAGCACCGTGCGCGCGGCGGGCACGATGTCGGTGACCTCGGCCAGTGCCATGTCCTTTGAGCGCGCGAGATCGCTCAGCGCGAGGGCGAGCGCCAGGACGTCGTCGATGTCGCCCGTCTCGATGAGGATCGCGGCATCACCCATCGGCAGGATGCGGACCGGGACCGGCGACCGAACCGGTGCCGCCGAGGCAGTCCGACCTGCGTTCGCCATCACGACCCGTCGACGAACGGGGCGATCTGTGCCCCAGCGCGCTCGAGTGCGGCACGGACGGCCCGGGCGATGGCGACGGCACCGGGAGAGTCGCCGTGGACGCATACCGAGTCCGCCTCAACCTCGACGTCGGTGCCGTCGATCGCCGCAACCCGCCCCTCGGTCACGAGCCGGGCCATCCGCTCCGCGACGAGGTCTGGATCGTGCAGCACCGATCCCGGCTCCCGGCGCGGGACGAGCAGACCCTTCGCTGTGTAGGTGCGGTCCGCGAACGCCTCGGCGATCGTGCGCAAACCGGCTTCCGCGCCGGCCTCGAGCAGATGCGAGCCGGCCAGTCCCATGAGCGGCAGCGACGGGTCGTATGCGGTGACCGCCGCGACGACGGCGTCCGCCTGCCGTCGGTCGACGGCCGCGGTGTTGTAGAGCGCGCCGTGCGGCTTGACGTAGGCGACCCGGGTGCCCGCAACGCGGCACAGTCCGTCGAGCGCGCCGATCTGGTAGATGACGTCGGCGGTGAGCTCCGGGGAGGGCATGTCGATGCTCCACCGGCCGAACCCGGGCAGGTGGTTGTAGCCGACCTGGGCGCCGACGACGACGCCTCGATCGGCGGCGAGCTCACAGGTGCGCAGCAAGGTGAGCGAGTCACCGGCGTGGAAGCCGCAGGCGACGTTGGCCGAGGTGACGATGTCGAGCATCGCCTCGTCGTTGCCGAGCTGCCAGGTGCCATAGGACTCGCCGAGGTCGGAGTTCAGATCGATCCGCATGATGCCCCGATCATCCCGCGCGGCAGGCACCGAGGCCACCAAGAGCGGTCTCCCGTCTTGGTAAGGTCGAACGACCCCCAAGCCCCTGAAGAAGGTCTGACATGAAGAAGCTCATCCTCCTCATCGCCGGTGCCGTCGGCGCGACCCTCCTGAAGCGCAAGCTCGACGAGCAGCAGGCCGAGCGCGCCCTGTGGGCCGAGGCGACCGACACCGCGACCGGCGGCCCGAGCCACACCACCCCGCCGTCGGCCCGCTGAGCGGGCTCTGACGCCTCTTCACCGATCGGTTCGCGCAGCACCGCACGATGACTGAGCGGCCCCCGCACCCCTCGGACGAGGGCGCCGCCGACGCCGACGAACCGGCGACGGTGTGGGCCGCGATCCGGCTCGACCTCATCCCTCTCGTCCTCGCGCTCGGTGCGCTCGTCGTCAACCTGGTCAGTCCCGACTCGCTCAGCCCGGCCCTGACCCCGCTGCTGTTGCTCGCGATCGCATGGGTCGCATACCGGATCTATCGCAAGGTGCAGGCGGTCCACGCGCACCGCTGAGCACATCAGCCCGGCGACGCAGCCGACATCGCCCTCCAGGCAACCGAGCGCCCCGGACCTCCATGAGGTCCGGGGCGTTCTTCGTTGCGGAGTGGGCCAGAAGCCCGGCGACTACTTCTGAGCGTCGTCGGCCTTGTCCTCGGTCCAGTTCTTCGCGTCGGTCCAGGCGTCCGAGGCGGCCTCACCGGCGGAGTCGCCGGCGTCGCCGAGCTTGTCGCCGGCGTCCTTGCCACGCACGTCGTCCCACTTGTCGGTCGCCGCGTCCGAGGCCGAGTCCACGGCGTCGCCGAGCTCGCCCTCGCCCAGCGAGTCGCCGGCGTCGGCCATCTTGTCGCCGGCGTCCTTGCCGCGCACGTCGTCCCAGGCGTCTCCGGCTGCGTCGGTCGCGGAGTCGACTGCGTCCTCGGCGTTGCCCTTCGGGTCGGTCTTCGCGTCGTCGACGGCGTGCTCGACCTTCATCGCGGCCGTGTCGGCAGCGTCGCCCGCCTTGGCCTTGACCTCGCCGGCCTTGGCGGCGACGGCCGCGCCCGCGGCGGCGGCCTTGTCCTTGACGGCCTCGACCTTGCTCTCACCCGTGGAGTCCGAGCCGGTGGCCCGGTGCGCGCCGGCGCTGTCGTAGCGCGGAGTCGCCCACGGGTCCTCCTTCGCCTTCTTGGAGTTCATCACGGCGTAGGCGGCCGCCCCGGCTGCGGCGAGACCGAGCAGGATGAGCCACTTGCCACTCTTCTTGGAGCGCTTCTCCACGCCCGGCACGGCGTCGACGAGCCCCTGCGGCGCCTGGTCGACCCACTCCTGGGCCTTGACCGACGCGTTGTCCCGGGCGTGCTCGGCGCCGGCCTTCGCGCTCTCCTTCGCGGCGAGCGCGGTGGCGGTGAGGGCGGCGATCGTCTCGGCGATCTTCGGCAGCACGTCCTCGACGAAGCTCTCCTTGGCGTGCTCCACCTTGGGTCCGACGGCCTCCTTGGCGGCCTCGACCTTGGGTCCGACCGCCTCCTTGGCGGCTCCGACCTTGGGTGCCATCGCGTCGACGCCGTGCTGCCACTTCTCCCCCGCGACCGCGGCCTTCTCGACGACGCTCTCACGCATGTGCGAGGCGTGCTCCCCCGCTGCGTCGGCGGCACCGGATGACGACTTCTTCGCGTGCTCTGCCTGATCGAGGGCGTCGGCGAACCGCTGCTTCGCGGCCGCTCGCGCCTCTTCGAGAGCGGCGGCGGTGTGGTCGCCGGCCTTCTTCTCGTGGCTCTTGCCGAACATGGGCTCTCCTTCGGTTGCCCGGCCCTGGCAGGGCCGGCTATGAACGTGCTCCTACAGACATCCTGCCCGATAGCGGCGACAGGCGCGTCTGTACTCACACCCAATGTGCCGTATGTGCAGGTCACCGCAGGACTTAAGGGTCAAGTCTACGAACAGGGCCGCCGGTGCGTGAATCCGACGCCCTCGGGCGACGCGGCGATGCCGGGCGACACGCACACGGCATGAAACACTGTCGGTATGAAGGCAACCCTGCACACGAACCACGGCGACATCGTCATCACCCTCTTCCCCGACCACGCGCCGAAGACGGTCGAGAACTTCGTCGGGCTCGCAAAGGGCACCAAGGACTACTCCGACGACGCCGGGCGCACGAATGCCGGCCCGTACTACGACGGTCTCGTCTTCCACCGCATCATCCCGGGCTTCATGATCCAGGGTGGCTGCCCGTCCGGCACCGGCATGGGCGGCCCGGGCTACACCTTCGACGACGAGATCAGCCCCGACAAGGACTTCACCAAGCCCTACATGCTCGCGATGGCCAACGCCGGTAAGCGGATGGGCCGCGGCACCAACGGGAGCCAGTTCTTCGTCACGGTCGGAGCGACGACGTGGCTGCAGGGCAAGCACACCATCTTCGGTGAGGTCGCCGACGGGCCCTCGCGTGCGGTGGTCGACAAGATCGGCGCCGTGCGCACCGGTGGCGGTGACCGTCCGGTCGAGGACGTCGTCATCGAGCGCGTGACCGTCGAGGACTGACCCCCTCTCTCCTTCGTCGTCGATGACTGAGCCCAACCCCACCACGCCCCCGAGCGCGCCTCCGGTCTGCCCGCGGCACCCGGACCAGGTCAGCTATGTCCGCTGCCAGCGTTGTCATCGGCCGGTGTGCCCGACCTGCCAGCGCCCGGCCGCGGTCGGCGTCCAGTGCGTCGACTGTGTCGCCGAGGGCGCGAAGTCGATCCGCCAGGGCCGCACGGTGTTCGGCGGGCGGGTCACCGACGGCCGGCCCCAGCTCACCTTCGGGATCCTGGGGCTCACGGGAGCCGTGTACGTCCTGCAGATGATCGCGTGGTCGGCGACGATCGGCTGGTTGGCCTTCTCACCCCACGTCGGGGACACCCAGCCCTGGCGGTTCCTCACCTCAGCGCTCGTGCACGGCAACTTCTTCCACATCGGCATCAACATGTATGCCCTTTTCATCATCGGCTCGATCCTCGAGCCGGCGTTGGGCCGGGCCCGGTTCCTTGCCTTGTATGCGCTGGGCTCCATCGGCGGGTCAGTCGCCATCCTGCTGCTCGCCTCCCCCACGTCGAACGACTGGTTCCGCCCGACGGTGGGCGCCAGCGGGGCGGTGTTCGCGCTGTTCGGGGCGCTCTTCGTCCTGCAGCGTCGGCTCGGCCGCTCGAGCACCGGGCTGCTCGTCCTGATCGGGATCAACTTCATCTTCCCGTTCTTCTACCCGAACATCTCGTGGCAAGGGCACCTCGGTGGTCTCGTCACCGGCCTGATCGCGGGGGCCGTCCTCGCCTACCTCGGGCGGGCCCCGGCGCTGGGGAAGCCGGGCGACTACTCCCGGCACTGGCTCGGGCTCGGGGCGCTCGCCGCCGGGCTCGTGGTGCTTGCGGTCCTCAAGTACGCGCTCGTCTAGCTCGAACGACCACCTGACCCCCAGGTTGTCCCCATCGTCGTGTGGACAACTTGGGGGTTTGTGCACACCGCTGGGGATAAACCGGCTGGCCGGTCCTAGTTATCCACAGGGTTATCCCCAAGTGGGGAGAACAACACGCATGTCATTTCCCCGGCTATGAGGACTGCGAACCGCCGTCTCTCCGGAAAAACATCCGGTCTACCTATTGACAAACAGGTTGCGCGTTCAAGTCATTGACACGACCGGCTAGGGAAAGCATGCTCAGCGTTGAGATTCAGGTCACACCGGTGTGGGGACCGATGTTCTTGGGAATGCGCCGGCGCCGTTCACAGTATGTCGATCGCAGTCGGGCATCAGCCGCCACTAGGAAAAGAACCGCGCGAAAACAACCGCGAAAACAACCGATGGCAAGGACAGAAGACATGAGCAAGACCCTGGCGTTCCGTCATGACAACGGCAACGAGGCCAGTTCCTCATCCGCCTTGATCACGTCCGGTGCGAGACCCCCGCAGCGCCACCGCCGCGGGGGTCTTATGCGTCGGGGGTTGGCCGGACTCGCGGCTGCGGCCATGGTGGCGACCGGGATGGTCGTCACCGCGCTGCCCGGCAGTGCGGTCGTGACCGACCAGAACCCCGAGTTCCGGCTCAACAAGGCTGATCTGGACTTCATCCTGCGGCAGATCCAGATCTCGGAGTCGCACGCCGCGGGCAACCCGCTCCTGTGTGAGAACCCGAACGACACCAGCTGGACGTGCGTGCCGGACCCGAAGCTGCCCTACGGCGTGCGCACGGTGGATGGGTCGTACAACAACCTCATCGAGGGGCAGGAGCGCTACGGCGCGGCCGCGGAGCAGTTCCCGCGCCTTGCGCCGCCCCTGTTCCGGGATGCCGACCCGGCCCCCTTCATTCCCGGCAATCCGACAACGTCGTACGCGGAGAAAAACAACCTCGTCGTCGACGCCGAGCCGCGGATGATCTCCAACCTCATCGTGGACCAGACGGTGGCCAACCCGGCTGCGGTCGAGATGATGACCACGGTCGAGGGCTCGTACGCCTTCGACCACGACACCGACGGCTACGACTACCTCACCGAGTCCGCGCAACCCGGGTTCGACCCGAACGCTCCGCTTGGGGGCACCCCGGACCGCATCTTCATCCCCAACGTCTCGCCCGACGTCGGACTCTCCGCCCCGTTCACCGGCTGGTTCACCCTCTTCGGACAGTTCTTCGACCATGGCCTCGACCTGGTGTCCAAGGGCGGCAGCGGCTCGGTCATGGTCCCGCTCCAGCCGGACGACGAGCTCTACGTCGACAGCAGCCCCACGAACTTCATGATGCTCAGCCGGGCCACGAACCTGCCCGGCCCCGACGGCATTCCCGGCAACGCAGACGACGTGCAGGAGCACGTCAACCGCACCACTCCCTTCATCGACCAGAACCAGACCTACACCTCGCACGCCTCCCACCAGGTCTTCCTCCGCGAGTACGAGATGGATGCGGGCCGCCCGGTCAACACCGGCAAGCTCATGGACGGTGACGACGCCGACGGCGACGGTGTGCGTGAGGGCCTGGCCAACTGGGACGACATCAAGGAGCAGTCGCTCACCATGCTGGGCATCGAGCTGGACGACATGGACGTCCACGACGTGCCGCTCCTGCTCACCGACCCGTACGGTCACTTCATCCCCGGGCCCAACGGCTTCCCGCAGCTCGTGATCTCGGATACCGAGCTGCTCGAGGGCGACCCGACGGCACCCGTGGACGCCACCCAGGCCATGGGTGCGGGTGTCGCCTTCCTCGACGACATCGCCCACGCCGCGGTCCCGACGACGGACGGCGCGCACGACAGCGTCCTGCTCGGGAAGCACTTCATCACCGGTGACGGCCGCGGCAACGAGAACATCGGCCTCTCCGCGGTGCACCACATCTTCCACTCCGAGCACAACCGGCTCGTCCACCACATCGAGGACCTCCTCACCGAGATCGGCACCACGGACCAGGAGTTCGTCGACCGCTGGCACGACGTCGACCTCGGCTGGGACTACGGCGAGCGACTGTTCCAGGCGGCCCGGTTCGTCACCGAGATGGAGTACCAGCACCTCGTCTTCGAGGAGTTCGTCCGCACCATCTCCCCGAACATCGACGCCGGCCCGTTGAACGAGTCGCTCTACCACGCCGACATCGACCCGGCCATCAGCGCCGAGTTCGCCCACGTGGTCTACCGTTTCGGGCACTCGATGCTGACTGAGGATGTCGCGCGCATCGATCCGACCACCGGCGAAGCGATGGACATGACGCTTTTCGACGCCTTCCTCAACCCTGACGCGTTCACCAACAATGGAGCGTGGACGCCTGACCAGGGGGCCGCGGCGGTGCTCATGGGCATGTCGGGGCAGACCGGCAACGGGATCGACGAGTTCGTCGACTCCACCCTGCGCAACCAGCTGCTCGGCCTTCCGCTCGACCTGGCGACCTTCAACATCGCCCGGGCCCGCGACACCGGGTCACCGACCCTCCAGGCGATGCGCGAGGTGTTCTATAGCCAGACGCTCGACGCCGGCCTGAAGCCCTACGCCAGCTGGGAGGAGTTCCGGCTCGGCCTGAAGAACCGCGCGTCCGTCGTGAACTTCATCGCGGCATACGGCAACCACGCCGACGTGCAGAATGCCACGACGGTGGTGGACAAGAGGGCCGCTGCAGCCGCCCTGATGCAGGACACGGCCTTCATGACCGCACCGGCCGCTGAGAGCGGCGTCAACGACGTCGACTTCTGGGTCGGCGGTCTCGCCGAGCGCGGCATGGACTTCGGCGGCATGCTCGGCAGCACCTTCAACGCGGTCTTCGAGACCGAGATGGAGGACCTGCAGAACGGGGACCGGTTCTACTACCTCACCCGCACCCAGGGGATGAACCTCATCCAGCAGCTCGAGGGCAACTCCTTCTCCGAGCTGGCACTGCGGAACACGGAGGCGACGGGGCTCAACCACAACATCTTCGCCAACCCCACCCGGACGTTCGACGTGGGTGACCCTGCGACCTGGGACGACGGCGACCCCCTCACCCCGGATCTGGCCGTCATCAACGGCTGGCATCGGTTCGACGGTGAGGACCACGTCAACATCCAGGGCACCCCGGCCAACGACCGCATCTGGAGCGGCATCGGCGACGACTCGGTCTGGGGTTTTGACGGCGACGACGACATCGAGGGCGGACAGGGCAACGACGTGCTCGTCGGCGGTCACGGCGACGACGTCATCACCGACCTGTTCGGCGACGACGTCATCCATGGTGGCGACGGCAACGACGCCATCAACGCCGGAGCCGGGCTCGACCTGCTGTTCGGTGGCGCCGGAGTCGACCTGATCCTGCACAACCAGGACCCGACGCAGTCCTTCGCGGGAGCCGGCGACGACTTCCTGCGCGGTGGATCCGCCGGTGACATCATGACCGGCAATGAGGGTGATGACTGGATGGAGGGCGGCAACGGCGCCGACCTAGTCCAGGGCGACAACGCGCTCACCTTCCAGAACGACCCGAACGGCGGGCACGACGTGCTCATCGGTGGGTCCGGCAACGACGACCACGACGCCGAGGGCGGCGACGACATCATGTCCAACAACGGTGTCGACCGTCACGGCGGCATGCTCGGCTTCGACTGGGTGACCCACAAGCACGACCCGCTCGTGGCGAACGCCGACCTCGGGATCACCGTGTTCACGCCTCCGAACGTGCAGCTCATGCGCTCACGCTTCCTGAACGTGGAAGGTCTCTCCGGCTGGGACCGCAACGACGTCCTGCGGGGCAACAGCTTCCCGGGCGACCAGGCGCAGGTGACCCGCAAGGGCCACGAGCTCACCCAAGAGCACCTCGACCGGATCATCGGTCTGCGTGACCTGCTCGGCGGTGGGCCGGTGCCGCGCTACGCGACCCCGTTCATGACCGACAACCCGGCGAACAACATCATTCTCGGCGGCAAGGGCAGCGACATCCTCGAGGGTCGCGGTGGCGACGATTTCCTCGACGGCGACCACGCCCTCGACGTCTACATCGCAGGCCCGGGCGGACAGCGGTTCGAGTCCATCGTGGACTTCCAGACCAGCGTCTTCAGCCGCTCGCTCAGCCTCGCCGACCTCACGATCACCCGTGCGGTGATCGACCAGGAGACCGATGACGCGGTCATCGACTCCGCGGTCTACGGGGACGTGCGCGCCAACCACACCGTCACCGAGAACGGCGACGGGACGTGGACGGTCTCGCACCCCGACACCGGCACGGACACCCTGCGCAACATCGAGCGTCTCGTCTTCACCGACGAGTCGGTCGACCTCGTCCCCGGGCTGAACTCCTCGGCCACGGGCACGATCGACCTCAGCACGATGGAGCCGGTCGAGGACGTCGAGCTCTCCCTGACCCCGGCGTTCGACGACCCGGACGGCCTCCCGGCCGACCCGGCGGACATCGCCTACGCCTGGCAGTGGGCGGACAACCAGGGCACGTGGACCACCTCGGTCAACGGCACCGGGACGTCCTTCACGCCGGGTGACACCGAGGCCGGTCGCCCCTTGCGGGTCGTCGCGACCTTCACGGACGGCAGTGGAGTCGCGGAGACCATCACCTCGCCGGCAACCGCGCCGGTCGTCAACGTCAATGACGCTCCTACGGGCTTTGTCATCAGCCCGACCGGGCCCATGGTGGGCGACCTGATGACGGCCTCGGAGCCCGAGGACGTCGACGGCACCCGCGATGACCAGGGCAACCTGATCGTCAGCTTCGTCTACCAGTGGCAGTCCTCCGGCGACGGTGGGAGCACCTGGCAGAACATCAACGGCACACGGTCCAGCACCTTCACCCCGACGGCGGACCATGCTGGTCTGCTGATCCGGGCCCGGGTGCGGTACACCGACGGTCACGGAACTGCGGAGGAGGTCCTCTCCCCGGCCAGCACGGCGGTGGGTATGGTCGCCACCGTTCCGGGAGCCCCGACCATCGGGACGGCAACGGCAGGCGACAGTGAGGCCACAGTCACATGGACCGCACCAGCCGACACCGGCAACCTCGAGATCACCGGGTACACCATTGAGGTGCAGGACTCCGCCGGTCTCCCAGTCGGACTGCCGCGCACGGCGGGCCCCGGCACGACCAGCCTTGTGGTCGACGGCCTGGCCAACGGCACCGAGTACCGGTTCCGCGTGCAGGCTGAGAACCAGGCCGGGCTCGGCCCGTTCTCGGCTCTGACCAACGCGGTCACACCGTTCACTGTGCCGACGGTGCTCTCGTCGACGCCGGTTGATGGTGCCACGGGTGTGCCGGTGGGCACGAACGTGAACGTCTTCTTCTCGGAGAATGTGACCGGCTATGACGGCAACGTGACGATCACGAAGGTCTTGGATGGGTCGGTGATCCCGTTCACGCGGGCCTACTACCCGGCGAACAACCGGCTGCTGATCAACCCGTACGCGGGTGCGGAGACCATGTTGGAGCCGGGCACGGAGTACCAGGTCTCCCTGACCGGTGGTGTGACGGCGATCCGGAGCCTGTCC
>JBHEPF010000106.1:0-3427 GCA_046260445.1 Dermatophilaceae bacterium
CCCCACTCCCATCCAGGCGGCGACCCTGCCGGACAGCCTCGCGGGACGTGACGTCCTCGGCCGTGGCCGCACCGGCTCGGGCAAGACCTACGCCTTCGTGCTGCCCGTCCTCGCCCGCCTCGGTGCGAGCAAGGGCCGTCGCCAGCCGCGCCGGCCCCGCGCCCTCATCCTCGCGCCGACCCGTGAGCTCGCAACCCAGATCGACGAGGCCCTCACCCCGTTGGCCCAGGCGGTCGGGATGAACTCGCGCACCATCTTCGGCGGCGTCGGCCAGAACCCCCAGGTCCAGGCCCTCGCTCGCGGCGTCGACATCATCGTCGCCTGCCCCGGCCGGCTCGAGGACCTCATCAACCAGGGGCACATCAGCCTCGACAGCGTCGAGGTCACCGTGCTCGACGAGGCCGACCACATGGCCGACCTCGGCTTCCTGCCCAGCGTGCGCCGCCTCCTCGACAAGACGCCGGGCGACGGCCAGCGCATGCTCTTCTCCGCCACCCTCGACGGTGCCGTCAACACGATCGTCAAGCGCTACCTGTCGCGTCCTGTCACCCACGAGGCGGACTCGGCCCAGTCGCCGATCTCCTCCATGAGTCACCACGTGCTGCACGTGACCGACGACGGTCACCTCGAGGTGCTGCTCGACCTGGTGTCCGCACCGGGCCGCACGGTGATCTTCACGCGGACCAAGCACCGCGCCAAGAAGCTCGCCCGCCAGCTCAACGCCTCCGGCATCCCGGCCGTCGAGCTGCACGGCAACCTCAGCCAGAACGCCCGGACCCGGACCATGGATGCCTTCCACTCCGGTGCCGTGCACACCCTCGTCGCGACCGACATTGCCGCCCGCGGCATCCACGTCGACGACGTCGGTCTGGTCATCCACGCCGACCCGCCGGTCGAGCACAAGGCATACCTGCACCGCTCCGGTCGCACCGCCCGTGCGGGTGCCGCGGGCAGCGTGGTCACCCTCATGACCAACGAGCAGGTCCGCGACGTGCGCGACCTCACCCGCAAGGCCGGCATCTCGCCGACCACGACGCGGGTTCACAAGTCGCACCCCCTCCTGGGCGAGATCGCTCCCGGTGAGCGCACCTTCCCCGGTGGGTATGCGCCGGCCGGCGCCATCGCCCAGTCCACCACCTCCGGTGGTCGGGGACGTCAGTCCCAGGGCGGCAACCGCTCCGGCCGGAACGGCACGCCTCGGAACGGTTCGGCTCAGGGCGGCGCGGGCCAGGGCGGCTCGGGTCAGAACGGGTACGGACAGGGCCGTCGCTCCAGCGGTGGTGGCCAGCGTTCCGGCGGCGCCCCGGCAGGCGCGGGTCGGCCCCGCTCGGCCGGTCAGCCTGCTCGTCGCTCGGGCGGTGCGGCTGCCTTCTCCACCTCCTCGCGCCCCGCTCGCCGCGGCTGAGTCGCGTCACCTGCCCCCCGCGAGCCTGCAAGGGCACGCGTGAGGGGCGGACAACCCCCGTTGTCACCGCCCTGAGGGGCGGCCAACCGTTGCCCGTGGCCGTGATGGCCGCCAGTTCGCCGCCCCTCACGTGTGACGCCATGGGTGCCCACCGAGTCTGCCCTCTGTCCGCGCGGCTACTCGCGCGGCAGGACGGTGAGCACCCGGGCGATGTGGTCGCGGAACTCCTGCATGAAGGACGTGAGGATCTCCTTCAGGGCCTCGTCCTTGATCTCGCCGGCCTCGCCGTAGGCATCAGGCCTGAACTGGATGTATGCCTCGGGTGCCGTCATCTGGCGGGCGTTGCAGTAGCTGAGGATCGAGCGCAGGCTCTGCTGCCCCACTGCCGTGCCGATCCCGCCTGGCGAGGCACCGATGACGCCGGCTGGGACGTGGTCGAAGGAGTTCTCGCCGTAGGGTCGTGAGGCCCAGTCGATGGCGTTCGCCAGCGCACCCGGGATCGAGCGGTTGTACTCGGGCGTGACGAAGAGGACCGCCTGGCTGTCCGCGATCGCCGCCTTGAGCGCCGTCGCCGCCGCCGGGAAGTCACTGTCCAGGTCGCGGTTGTACAGCGGCAGGTCGCCGATGCCGATCTCGTGGAACTCGAGGTCGTCCGGCGCCACCGAGATCAAAGCCTTGCTGAGCGTCCGGTTGATCGACTCCGACGACAGGCTTCCGATGAAGTACCCCACTCGGTAGGTCATGACGTGCTCCTTCTCTTCGACGTCGCGGCTCCCGGAGGGGAGCGCCTTCCATCCAGACTCGCAGATGAGAAGGGGTGCGCCCGCCGAGGAAGGCGGGCACCGCATACGAAGCGAAAAGAATGCGGACTTCCATGTCTTGCGGTACCGCATTAACTGCGGATATGCTTGAGGTGTGGCACAGGACGCATCCCACCTCGGAACCCTCATCGACGACGCCGCTCAGGCGCTCGAGACCGCGAGGCGGTGCGCGAGTGCCACCGAGGCGCTGCCTGTCCTCATCGAGGCGCAGCAGCACCTCGGCAGCGCGGTCGACGAGGCGATGGCCGCCGCCGTCCTCGAGGAAGGGGCGTCGCTGCGGCAGGCCGGCCAGCTGGCCGACCTGTCGGAGAACGCCGTCGGGCCGCGCCTCGCGCGCACCGCACGCCTGAGGGCGTATGCGACGCCCCAGGGCCGCGTCACGCGCACCTCGGTCGAGCGGGCCCGCTACGACGCCGAGCTCGGCCGTCCCGCCCCGCAGCCCGACACCCCACCCGAACCACTGAGATTCAGGCGTCGACGAGACTCCTGACAAGGCAAGGACAGACACATGACCGATCCGAACCGCACCCACCTGTTCTTCCTCCTCGACCGTTCCGGCTCGATGCAGTCCATCCGGGAGGACACCGTCGGCGGCTTTGACGCCTTCATCGCCGAGCAGCGCACGCATCCGGGCGAGTGCCGGGTCACGCTCGCGCAGTTCGACGACCGCTACGAGGTGGTCTACTCCGACCGTCCCATCGAGCAGGTGCCGGGGCTGCAGCTCCACCCGCGCGGGACCACCGCCCTCCTCGACGCCATCGGACGGCTCATCACCGACGCGGGAGAACACCTCGCCGCCCTGCCCGAGTCCGAACGGCCGGGGACCGTCATCGTCGGCATCATGACCGACGGGCACGAGAACGCGTCCAAGGAGTGGAGTCACCCCGCCGTGAAGGCGCTCATCCAACAGCAGACCGAGACCTATGCGTGGGATTTCCTCTACATGGGGGCCGACCAGGACGCGATCGAGGTCGGGACGAGTCTCGGCGTTCCAGCGGCCCGCTCGATGACGTATGCACGGGGGTCCTCCGTGGCGGCCATGGCCTCGACGTCCGCGGTGATCGGACGGGTGCGAGCCGCTCGCGCCGAGGGCCGTTCGACCGAGGGCGTCGGCTACAGCGACGCCGAGCGTGAGGCGTCCACCCGGGACTGAGGCAGGGCATCCGAGGGCGGGGGCGCCGCCGCGTCGGCGACGGTGGCA
>JBHEPF010000111.1:0-19612 GCA_046260445.1 Dermatophilaceae bacterium
TACCCCTCGATGTCGAGGGAGATCGCGCGGAAGTACCCGGTGGGCAACCACACCCAGACGCACCCGTACCTCACGACCCTGTCGCGCACGGCCGTCGTGGACGAGATCCGCAAGGGCCGCGCGACGATCCTCGCGCAGACCGGTGCCGAGACGCGACCGCTGTTCCGCTTCCCCTTCGGCGCGCGGAACACGGAGACGATCAGCCTGGTCAACCAGGAGTGCTACGTCGCCTACCGATGGACGGTCGACACCCTCGGGTGGAAGGGCACCTCCGGAGGTATGACGGCGGACCTCGTCTACAAGCGGGTCATGGATACGCTGCAGCCCGGCCAGATCGTCCTCATGCACATCGGAGCGAACCCCACGGACGGGACGACCCTCGACGCGGACGCACTGACGCGCATGATCGATGGCATCCGCGCCGCGGGCTACACCTTCGTCACCCTGCCCCGGTAGCCGATCACTTAAAAGGCGATCTCCGAGACGAGCCGGCTCCACTCCTCCTGTCGGCCGAGGTGGTCCTGCAGGTCCTCCGGCGTCATCGCGCTGCGGCACCGGTCCAGGCACGGCGGACAGACGCTGACGTCATCCTCGAGGTAGTGGAGCGACTCCATGTGCGCCTGGATCTCACGAGGCAGACAGTCCAGCTCGCGCTCCAGCTCGGCCCGAGTCACGCGAGCGACGTGCGCTGCGCGTCATCGGGCTGTCGTTCTTCACCCTCGCTGCCTATGTGTCGGTCGAGTCGGTCCGCGCCCTCCTGAGTCGCGGGGAGGCCGACCACTCCACCCTGGGGATCTGGATCGCGGCTTTGTCTCTGCTCATCATGCCCCTGCTGTCGTGGGCGCAGCGCCGCACCGGCCGCGAGCTCGGATCAGGCTCGGTCGTGGCCGACTCCAGGCAGACCTGCTGTGCACCTATCTGTCCGCGGTGCTGCTCCTCGGCCTCCCCGCGAACAGCCTCTTCGGTTGGTGGTGGGCCGATCCACTCGCCGGCCTGGTGATCGCGGCTGTCGCGGCCCGTGAGGGTCTGGAGGCCTGGCGGGGCGAGGCCTGCGGCTGCATGCCCGTCCCGACCGAGTCCGGAGAATCCTCCTGCTGCTCGGCTGGGTCCACGTGCGGAGACTCAAACTGACGCACGCCCGCGCCGGGGCCGGTCGACTGCCTGGCGCCGTCAGCTCGCCCAGGCGAACAACGGAGGTAGCAGGAAGAGCATCCCGAGGGACCAGATGAGGTGGGTGATGATCGGGCCGAGGACGCCGCCGGTCACCCGGCGCTGCAGGCCGACGACGACGCCGACTATGGCGGCCGCGAACACGAGGAGCGGGATGCCGCTGGCGGCGGTGACGGCCGCGTACACGACGGTGGTGATGAGGACGGCATGGCGGCGGCCGATGCCGGCATAGAGGGCCCCGCGGAAGTAGAGCTCCTCGGAGATGCCGTTGATCGCGGTCAGGACCGCGACGATGGCGAGTGAGCCGAAGCGGGCGTAGTCGAGCAGGTCCTGGACCGGGTCGCGCAGGATGGGAATGCGGGCGACCACGAGCGCGCCGACACAGAAGATCCCCACCAGCACCAGTCCCACAATGATCGGCTGCACGATCGGGCGGGCGTGCTCGCCGCTGCGGGTGACGGCATGACCCAGATGCAGCGAGCCGGAGGCGAAGGCGCCGACCAGCCAGACCACGGCGAGAGCCAGGGTCGCGAAGTAGAACAGCTCGTCACCGGGCTCGATCCGCAGCGCCAAGCCGAGGATCCCCGCTCCGACGATGAGGGTGACGACAGCGACGATCCGACGCCGGCGAAACCGTGAATCGGACTCGGTGTGGTCCCGCGGGACAGGCTCAACGAGCGCTGCGTGGACGAAGGCCTGCAGCTCTGCGATCGGTCCACGCACCCGTCAGTCTCCCGCCCACTTGGGGTCGGCACTGGTGATCCGGGCCGGATCGACCGTGCCAGGCTCCGGGCGAGGAGCGTCCTTGGCGTCGATGCTCGCGAGCACGGCGTCGTCGAAGCCCATCGCGCCCCCTTGCGGCCCGCCGACGAGCTCCTCGAGGTCGTTCTCCCGGCAGATCACCTCGTGGATGAGGCTGCCGACGAGTGGCTTGGCGATGCCTGCCGGGACGGGGGTGACAAGTCCGACCCAGTGGCTCGCGAGCCACGGCGTGAGGACCGGCACCGTGACGATGGTGCGAGCGCCGCGGCCGCTGACCCGCGCATACCGATGAATCATCTCGCGGTAGGTGAGGACGTCCGGGCCGCCGATGTCGAAGGTGCGGTTGACGTCGAACGGCAGGTCCGCGGCGGCGACGAGGTAGTGGAGGACGTCGCGCACGGCAATCGGCTGGATGCGGTTGTTCAGCCATTTGGGGGCGACCATGACCGGCAGGCGGTGGGTGAGGTGGCGCAGCATCTCGAAGGACGCCGAGCCGGAGCCGAGGATGACCGCTGCCTGGAGAGCGGCGGTGGGGACGCCGCTGGCCATGAGAAGGTCGCCGACCTCGACACGGGAGGCGAGGTGGTGCGAGAGCCGGCCCGTCGGGTGCAGCCCGGAGAGGTACACGATGCGTCCGACGCCGGACTCGAAGGACGCGATGCCGAAGAGGCGGGCCATGTCGCGGTCGCGTTCGGCGAAGCCAGGCTTGCCGTCCATCGAGTGGAGCAGGTAGTAGGCGACGTCGACGTCGGCGAGCGCCTCGACCAGAGTCATCTTTGTCGTCGCGTCGCCCTCGACGATCTCGACCTCGTCGACCCAGCGGCGATCGGCGACCTTGTTGCGGTCGCGGGTGAGGATCCGCACGGTCCAGCCCTCTTCGAGCAGACGGGGCACGAGTCGGGAGCCGATGTATCCCGTGGCACCGGTCACAAGGGCTCTGCGAGGACGGGATGTCGAGTGGTCGGCCATGGTGATCATCGTCTCAGGTCTGAAGGGTTCCGACTGCGGCGGGGTCGGCCGGCCTTCAAGGGGTGGCCAAGCGGTGGTTGTGGGCATGGGAGTCACGTGTTTGCCGCCCCTCACCTGCGGGTCAGTCGGTATGCGGCGGCTCAGTTCGCGCGCCGGCTCGCCTTTTCGCGTGGGAGGGCACGCGGGCCGTCTTCCCGGGTGAACTCCCCAGGCCGCACCCGCCGCATGACCAGGTGGATGAGAGCGGCCACCCCGATCGCGGCAGCGAAGATGAGGAGCGCGAAGAGTGGGTTGCTCATCGCCTCCGGGGCGATGAGGACGGTGGCGGCCAGAGCGAGCATCATCGTGCCGGCCACGAGCTTGAGCAGACGTCCGTGGCGCTCCTGCATCTTGAGCGATCGCATCGTCACCACGGCCACGACGAAGATGACCATCTCGTCGAGCAAGTAGGGGACCATGTACAGCGGGAGCAGGCCCACTGCCTGCGCCGTACCGACGCCGTTCGCCTCGAGGATTCCCGCCCACAGAACCGGGAAGCCTGCCGTGCAGGGCAGCTCGATCAGGGCTGCCCCCATGGCCAGCACCACGGTCGCCGCCAGTGCCGGCAGCAGCGCCTCATGTCCTGCTGCGCGACGCATGCGCTGATACAACCCGGGCTTGGCGGAGTCGCTGATCGTCATGGACACGCCCTGTTTGAAGGCGAAGTAGTCCTTGACGCTGATCACGCCGAAGCCGCCCGCAACCAGCGCCACGACCACCTGCACCGCCCCCAGATGTGAGACCAGCCCGAGCGCCGAGTACACCCCCATGATGAAAAGGCCGTACATGAGAGCCGTGACGACGAGGAAGGTGACGCCGATCAGGATCACCCGCCGACGGTCACCGGTGCGGACGACGATGGCCAGCAGCACCGTGATGACCCAGAGCGAGCACGGGTTCATCCCGTCGACGAAGCCAATCAGCACGGTGGATGCGACGAGCGAGTCGCCGAGCGTCACCGAGCCGATAAGGGGGACGGAGATGGTCGTGCCACTCGGCTCTCCCGGAGCATCCGGGACCTCCGCACCGTCCGCCTCCGCGAGCTGCGCCTCGATGTGAGCGGTGAGGTCCTCGCGGATGGGATCGGCCCACCCGATCCAGTGTCGATCCCCCAAGACGGTGACGGGCACTCCCCTGGGCTCGAAGCCGAGGTCGGCGGCGACCTGGGTCAGCAGTGCCAGGTTCTCTTCGTCGTACCAGACCTCGTACTCGTGGACGGTCAGCCCCGGGTAGTCCTCGCGCGCCTGCTCGAGCCACTCCTTCTGCAGCTCGCAGTACGGACACCCGTCCCCCCAGAAGAACAGCAGGTCGCTCTCACCCCACTCCTCGGCCTGGCTCGCGGTGGCCGCACCCCCGCCCGTCGCCGCTGGAGAGGTCGGAAGCGCCCATCCGGAGATGAGCAGCAGTGAAAGAGCGAGAAGGATCAAACCCAGCGTCCGAGCCGTTCGAGGCATGCCTTCATCGTATGCACGGCAGACTCCCGGGTTCCGGCGGGTGTGGTCCCCGCCACGGACCGGCGAACGGATCGACGACGTGTGTCGATTTTACTGACACTATGCCTACCCACCTCGCCAATAAGGCACCCAAGACAGACAGTTTGTTCGGCTTTAACTAGACAGGTTGCTACCTCACTCCCAGAGGACGACACTGCAAGGGAGACCCCATTCCCCCGGGGTGCCGAGCACCGCCCGCGACCGGGCGTGAGAGGAGCACTTCCATGAAGCACCGTGCCGAGCCCTACCGGATCAAGATGGTCGAGCCCCTGGTGATGACGACGCGCGAGGAGCGCGAGGAGGCCATCGCCGAGGCCGGCTGGAACACCTTCCTGCTGCCGTCGAAGAAGTGCTATATCGACCTGCTCACCGACTCGGGCACCGGCGCCATGAGCGACCGGCAGTGGTCGATGATGATGCTCGGCGACGAGGCTTATGCGGGGTCCGAGTCGTTCGACCGGCTCGCCGCGGCGGTCCGAGACCACTACGGCTTCCCGTATGTGGTGCCCACCCACCAGGGCCGCGGCGCCGAGCACATCATCAGCAAGATCCTCATCACACCGGGTCAGTTCGTGCCTGGAAACATGTACTTCACCACTACCCGCTACCACCAGGAGGCGGCCGGAGGCGTCTTCGTCGACGTCGTCATCGACGAGGCGCACGACCCCACTGCCGACCACCCGTTCAAGGGCAACATCGACCTGACCAAGCTGCAGGAACTCATCGACGAGCACGGTGCCGAACAGATCGCCTACGTGAACCAGGCCGTGACCGTGAACCTCGCCGGCGGGCAGCCGGTCTCCATGCAGAACATCCGTGAGGTGCACGAGCTGTGCCGGCGCCACGACATCATCCACTGGTCCGACGCGACCCGTTTGGCCGAGAACGCGTACTTCATCCAGCAGCGCGAGGAGGGCTACCGGGACAAGAGCACCCGGGAGATCGCCAAGGAGATGATGAGCTACTTCGACGGGCTCACCATGTCGGGCAAGAAGGACTGCCTCGTCAACATCGGCGGGTTCCTCGCGATGCGGGACGAACAGATCCTCGTCAAGGCGCGCGAGCTCGTCGTCGTCTATGAAGGGATGCCGTCCTACGGCGGCATGGCCGGGCGCGACATGGAGGCGATGGCGCAGGGTCTCGTCGAGGCGCTCGACGATGACTACCTCGCCCACCGCGTAGGCCAGGTCGCCTACCTGGGTGAGCGGCTGCAGGAGGCCGGCGTTCCCATCGTCACGCCGGTCGGCGGCCACGCTGTCTTCCTCGACGCCCGCGCCTTCCTCCCCCACCTCGCCCAGGACGAGCTGCCGGCCCAGGCCCTGGCCGCTGAGCTCTATGTCGAGTCCGGTGTGCGGTCGATGGAGCGCGGCATCGTCTCCGCGGGTCGCGACAAGGACGGCGCGAACCGTCATCCCAAGCTGGAGCTCGTCCGGCTGACGATCCCCCGCAGGGTCTACACGGACCGGCACCTGGACGTCGTCGCCGACGCGGTCATCGAGCTCTACCGCCACCGTGAGTCGATCCGCGGGCTGCGGTTCGTCTACGAGCCGCCGTCGCTACGCTTCTTCACCGCTCGCTTCGAGCCGCTCCCAGCTCGCGAGGAGCCTGGTTCCTCACTGCCGAGGACGCAGATCGTGTCGGAGCTGGCACACTCGTAGCCTCCGTGTGGGGGCGCGGCTGGGCGTAACGACTGCCCTTAGGTCGGTCTCTGCAGGATCGTGTCGAGGCTTTGTGAGGATGCCTTGCTGAGCATGCCTCCGGGTTCCGGAGCAGCCGATCTCGGAGGTCCAGGTGAACGCCACGCTGCTTGCTGCACTCACTCCTGACGAGCGGTTCCTCGTGTCCCAAACCGAGCGCGCCGCCCTTGCCGACCTCGACGAGGACGCAGTCATCGAGCTCCACCAGCGGATCCGTCGCGCGCGCAACCTGTACGTGGGGCAGTACCGGCGAGGGGCGTCTGCACGCGGGCCACGGACCGAGCGTCGACGCGGCCAGACCCGGCAGCAGGGTCGCGACGTCAGGCCAAGCGCGACAGCCGCTGAGTGTCGGTCCCGTTCGGCCTCAACCTTTCACTGTCGAGGACAACGGCGCGACGGCCACCTTGGTCATGGTGGCGCGGGCAGCATCTCAGGTGAAGACCAGGACCGGCCTGGTCCTGTCCAGACGCGCCAGGCAGATCTCACGCATCGGTCATGACACCTGGTACCCATAGGGCAGCCCGAATCGGGATGCACATCGCGCTCATCACGCGCTCTCCTCGCGCGACGCATACTCCTCGTCGTCACTCGGGTCGACCCAGCGCCGGCCCTGCACCCGCGCCGCGAGGTCGGGAGTGATCTCGTCCATGAGTGCGGAGAACCCGTCGAGCAGGTCCTCGAGGTGCGTCGGCACGAACGGCTGGGCGAGCACCGTGGCCCGAACCAGGATGCGGTCCTCGTCGAGCACGAAGTTGGCCAGCGGGTTGTCTCGGTTGAGGATGTTCACCTCAATGCGGGCGGAGTCGAGGTTGCGGATGTCGAGCACCGGCCAGCAGCACAGCTCGACGACCGGCCGGTGTCTGAGGACGCGGACGAACGTCACCGCATGCTGACGGCTGACCGGGATGTCCCCGTCCGAGTCCCGCACCGGGACGTGGCCGAAGTGCGGCGCGAGCGTCGCGAGCACGACGGACATGAGGTGGTCGTGGTCGCGCACCGGGTGCGCGAGCCGCCGCGAAGCCAGGGGCACGGGCGGCAGGTCGCCGTAGGAGCCATCCGACTCCGGCCCGGGCGCGGTCGTGTCCCAGATCTCGTCGTCGACGTCGAGCAGGCTGGGGTGGGTCACGCCGAAGCCCTCCTGCAGCAGCCGCACGACCTCGACAGCGAGGAAGTCGACGTAGTGCCGGCTGGTCTTGAGCCACCAGCTGCGACGCTGCCAGCCCGCACGGGCGCACGGGTTGGGCGCGTCCCACCACGAGTCCTCCAGGTATGCCAGGCACGCCTCCCAGCGCAGCCGCCCCATGTCCGGTCCGTTCTTCTCGCGCACACTCGCGATGAGCCGGTTGCGCACCAGGCGCACCTCGATGCGCGGCGGGAGCGCCATCCCCCGACCCGGCCGGTAGGCACCGATGCTGAAGCGGCCCCCGCCGTCCATGCCGGCCAGACGGTCCGCGAGCCGCCCGCGGAACTCCCTCCACGCCTGCTCGACCGCCCCGTCGAAGCCTCGGATCTCGCCCATCTCGCGCTCCCCTCTGCCGTTGCCCTTGCTGACAGCTCAAGCCAAGCAGGGACCACTGACAGTGCTTGCCCCATCGCTGTGGAGCGGCTCAAGACCGCCTCTTGCTCACGTTCCGCGAGTGACTGACCCCGGGGAGTACATCGAGGCCCTGGCGACCGTGAACCGGTGATGGCCGTGGTCACCGCCCATCCACTTCTTCCCCTCTCCTGGCTCTACAGCACTGTCCTGTATGTGGCCATCGGCCTCGTCACAGCGTCACCACCGCCGTGCTCATGCGGAGGGAGAACCAACGCGCCGGCTCGGCCGGGGCTCTCATCCGCGGCACGGCGAAGGGAACCCTCCCCTTGGGGGCCATCGCCCCGCTTTTCGCTGAGAGGCCCGAGGCCCTCAGATCCCCAACCTCTTGGCCACCTCAGGCCCACCCATCTCCCGAATCAGCTCGGGAGGACCGACCACCACGAGCAGGTCCGTTGCCCGGGACAGCCCGACATAGAGCCGCTCACGTGCGCGCGGCTTCAGCCCGTGGTCGTTGACGCAGAGCACGACGACCTTGCGCTCGAGCCCCTTGCACCCGAGCACGTGCCCGTAGAACACGAGGTCCGAGTCCCAGAACGTCGCCCAGTACCCGTCCTGCCCCAGACTCTCCTGTAGCGCAGCCTGCTCCGCGTGCCGCGCACCGGTGGTGAGAAGCATGATGTCCTCGGGCCGCCAGCCGTCCTCGAGCAGCGGGTCGATCTGGTCATCGGCCGCCTCGAGCGCCTCACCAGCCGCACACGGCACGAACCGGACATCCGGGCCGTCGCCGCCCCGGGCATACATCCGCATCGGTGCCAGCGGACCGAAGACTTCGGCAATCTGCTTGGTGTTCCTCAGGTTTGCATCCAGCACCAACGGGACCAGCGGGAACGGCGGCCGGCCGAACCGGGCGAAGACGCGCTGGTTCTCGTCGCTGTATGCGTACAGGCCGCCCCGCTCCTCATCCCGCAGGCAGCGCACCATCGGCGTCCACCAGCCGTCGGCGAAGTCCTGCGCCTCGTCGATGACGAGCGCGTCGAACCGCCGTCCCTCGGGCAGGTCCTTGGCCAGCTCGGCCATCTGCGCGGGCAGCCGCTCCTCCCAGAACTCCACGTCGTCGCGGCCGCCGAACTCGGTGACGCCGAGGTAGCGAGCGAGCTCCTCGAACGTCCCGACGAACGCGGGTCGCTCTCGGCGCGGCACCTTCGCGATCATGCGGGTGAAGCACTGCGCCAACCCGATCGAGTAGCAGATGAGCGCCACCCGCTGAGCCGGTATGCCGTGCACGCCTCGGGTGAGCTGGCGCGCCTGGGTCATGGCCAGGACGGTCTTGCCACTGCCGGCTCCGCCGCGGACCTCGACCCGGTAGAGCAGACGGGTCACGGAGAGGATGGCGGCCTGCTCGATCGTGAGACGCTCGGCGCGGCTCTCCCGCTCGTCGGCCGCAGCGAGCAGGGTCCGCTGCGGCAGGTTGCGGCCGCGGAGGATCTCGACAATGAGCTCGCAGTCCTCCAGGGTCGGCACTCGGTGCCCGCTCTCCTGCCGGGCCGCGATGTCCCATAGCCGGCCGCCCAAGTCGTGCTGGTCGCCGCGGCCGTGGATCGTCCACCGCGGACAGTCCGGCGTCGCGAAATCCTCATCGACCTCGGTGTAGGGCAGGACGAGCGCGTGCCCGAACCGGACCCGGGTCCGGCTCGAGCTCTTCCAGCGTGGGTCCTTCTCGATGTATGCGCGGAGCACGTACTTCCCGTCCCTCGCCTGGTCGACGGGATGGATCTCTCGGCGCTGCGCGCCGACCCCGGTGAACCAGGTGCCCTCCTCGAACGACACAGTCCCACCCTTGACCTCGAGGACGACGACGCCGACGTCGGGCATGAGGACGACGAGGTCGAGCTCGTGGTCCTTCTTGGTGTCGGTGAGCCGGACGTTCGCGAGCAGGATCCAGTCCTCGGCTCCCTGCGTCCACAGGCGCTCCCACACCTCACGCTCCGAGGTGGTCTGAAACTGGGGGTCCTGGGGAACAACCCTCGGCCTTGCTCCGCCCACCTGTGCCTCCTCGTGCCGCACCTCGACCCGACGCCCAGTCAACCAGGCAGGAGGGACGCAGGGGCCCTCTGCGCCTAGCCTGCTTGCGACCCGGGTGGGCGGTCCTCCTGACAGAACCGCCTCGGGGGTGAACCATGGAGCGGGAGGCAGCGTATTGGGTGAGTAGGAGGGCGGATGCCGGAGAGCGCAGCCATACTGATGCAGCAGCTGCATGACGAGCATGCCGCCGCTCTGTGGGGCTACTGTCTGCGCCTCACCGGTCACGACCGTGTCCGCGCGGAGGACGTCGCTCAGGAAACCCTGCTGCGCGCCTGGCGCAACTACGACCGCCTGACCGAGAGCCGCGGGTCGGTTCGGGCCTGGCTCTTCACGGTGGCTCGCAACATCGTCATCGACGAGTGGCGCACGAAGCGCTCCCAGAGCGAGTTCCCCGTCGCCGATGTTCCCGAGGCCCGCGACGTACCCGACACCACGGACGATCTGCTGCTGTCATGGGTCGTCGCCGAGGCGGTCAGCACATTGTCGCCGGACCACCGAGCCGTGGTGATCGAGTGCTACTTCCGCGGGTCGTCGGTCGCCCAGGCAGCCCACCGGCTCGGGGTCCCCGAGGGCACGGTGAAGTCACGGACGCACTATGCCCTGCGGGCGTTGCGGCTGGCCCTACAGGAGATCGGCGTGGATGCATGACCTGCAACCATGCGCACCTCGACGGCGCCTACGTGCTCGGGGCGCTCGCGCCGAGCGAACGTCTCGACTTCTCACAGCACCTAGCTGACTGCGCAGAGTGCAGCCAGTCAGTGCGTGAGCTCGCCGGCCTGCCCGGGCTGCTGGCTCAGATAGAGGTAACGGATCTGGAACCGGTGCTCGGACCCGCGCTGCCGCCGACCCTCCTCCCGTCTCTCGTACGCGAGGTGCGCAGGTCGCAGCGTCGCCGATCGGCGCTTGTCGCTGCCGTCGCCGCGTCGGCGGCCGCCTTGGCCACGAGTGCGCTGACCGTAGGCGGCGCCCTTGGCGACCCGGGAACGACCAACGCGCCGACAACGGCCGTCACGGCGACGCCAGCCGCCCTACCCATGCTCGCTGTCGGTCCCGCCCCGGTGCGCGCCGATGTCCTGGTCTCCTCGGTGGCCTGGGGCACCCGACTCGACCTGACGTGTTCATACGAGTCCGAAGAGGATGAGGAGGAGTACGGTGCCTCACCGGCCGCGGAGTACGCCCTCGTCGTGCGGACACGCGACGGGAACATCGATCGCGTTGCGACATGGCGAGGACTTCCGGGGCGCACGATGCGCCTGTCGGCGGCGACCGCAACGAGTCGCAGCGACATCGAGTCGGTCGAGGTGCACACGGTCGACGGGGCCATCGTTCTCCGCGTACGGATCTGAGAACCACATCTGACAGCGAGAGCCGCACCTGACGGCCAAACGGCCGGCCTTCAGCATTGCTGACACGCGGTCAGGAGCGCCGGTGAACGCTCGACGTCAGTTGCGCGAGCGCACCATCCATGCCTGGCGCAGGAGGACGAGTCCCCCGAGGATGCACACCAGCTCCGAGACCGCGGCGGTGAGAACCCAGCCGCCGGTCCAGCGCTCGTTGACGCCGAACAGGCTCACCGTCGCGGACAGCACGAACGCCCCCAGGGTGCTCGCTCCGAACCCGGTGACGAGGAAGGCCGGGACCCAGTGCCGCCACACGACCAGGAGCACGGCGATCACCGCCCCGGCGACGGCGTTGAGCAGGAACGCCGGACCGATGACGTCGATGTCCCGGAATCCCTCCACCCAAAGGATGAGGTGCACTGCCGCCGAGACAAGGGCGGCCAGGGCCGTCACCATCCGTATCCACATGACGTCCTCCTTCCGACCACGGACGGTAGCCGGTTCCGGCGCGGAGACCCGTATGGCCTTCTTCATCATCACGAACGCGGCGCGCCGGCGGTTCACCCGGCCTGAACCGAACTGTTGCCGGCCCCGTGTCTCCTGGCATGCGAGGGTCCGGCGGCTCCACCTCCGCGGCGACCGGTTCTGCATCTCGAGGAGGCGCGAATGACGGCTCAGGCTCAGGCGTTCTGGCTGCGAGCGCCCGGCGTCGGTGAGCTCCGGCCGGTCGATGTCCCCGACGCAGGGGCAGGTGAGGTGATGGTGCGGACCACACGTTCGGCGGTGAGCCGAGGGACGGAGACTCTCGTCTTCCGCGGAGGTGTGCCCGCCGACCAGTACGCCGCGATGCGAGCGCCCTTCCAGGAGGGCGACTTCCCTGGCCCGGTCAAGTACGGCTACCTCAACGTCGGTATGGTCGAACAGGGCCCACCCGATCTCCTGGGACGCACCGTCTTCTGCCTGCACCCGCACCAGACCGCATACGTCGTGCCCGCGGACGCAGTGATCCCCGTGCCCAAGGAGGTGCCGCTCGACCGGGCGGTGCTCGCCGGAACGGTGGAGACCGCTATCAACGCCATGTGGGATGCCGCACCGCTCATCGGTGACCGGATCGCCGTCGTCGGTGGCGGGATGGTGGGACTGAGCGTGGCGCGCCTGCTCGTCGGTGTTCCCGGCACGGAGGTCACCGTCGTCGATGTCGACCAGGGCCGTGCCCCGGCGGCCCACGCCCTGGGCGCGGGCTTCGCCGTGCCCGCGGACGCCGTCGGTGGACGCGACCTCGTGGTCCACGCGAGCGCGTCGGCGTCGGGGCTGCAGCTCTCCATCGACCTGCTCGCCGCCGAGGGCACGGTCCTTGACCTCAGCTGGTACGGCGACACCGAGGTGACCCTGCGCCTCGGCGGGGTGTTCCACTCCGGTCGCCTCGCGATCCGGGCGAGCCAGGTCGGCACGCTCTCCCCCGCCCGCCGGGGTCGCCGCTCGACCACCGACCGCCTGAGGCTCGCGCTCGAGCTGCTCCGCGACCCTGCCTTCGACGCCCTGGTCAGCGGTCGATCCGCGTTCGAGGACCTGCCGAACGTCATGCGTGCCCTCGCGGACGGCAGCCTGCCGGCGCTGTGCCACACAATCACCTACGGCGACGAGGAGGACGAAACATGTTCAGCGTGACCGTCCGTGACCACATGATGGTCGCGCACAGCCTGCGGGGTGAGGTGTTCGGGCCCGCGCAGCGGCTGCACGGCGCAACGTACGTCGTCGACGCGACCTTCCGGGCCGCCACGCTCGACCCGGACGGCCTGGTCGTCGACATCGGCAGGGCCGCCGCTGCCCTCGCCGCCGTGGTCGGTGAGCTTGGGTACCGCAACCTTGACGACGAGCCGACGCTCGCAGGCACGAACACCACGACCGAGCGCCTCGCCCAGGTCGTCGCCGACCGGCTCGCGAAGCGACTGTGCGCCGGCGAGCTCGGCCCTGGCGCGGACGGCCTGACCGCCCTCGCCATCACCCTGCACGAGTCGCACGTCGCGTGGGCGTCCTTCGAGCGGGCGCTGTGAGCACCGTGCACGTCGTCGTGCCGGCGGGCGTGGATGATCCGTCCCGGCCGAGCGGCGGCAACACCTACGACCGGAGAGTCTGCGCGGGACTGGCCGGGCAAGGTTGGGTGGTGCACCAGCGTGAGGTGGCGGGCTCGTGGCCGCGGCCCGACGACTTGTCACGGACCCGGCTCGCACGGGTGCTCACCGGCATCCCCGACGGCACCGTGGTGCTCCTCGACGGGCTCGTCGCATCCGCCCTGCCCGGGGTACTGGTGCCCGAGAGACGCCGCCTGCGGCTCGTGGTCCTTCTGCACCTCCCCCTCGGCCACGAGCCATACACGGGTGCGCCCGTCGCGGGAGTCCCCGACCAGCGGACACGGGAGCGCGCGGTGCTGCACGCGGCGGTCGCCGTCGTGGCGACGAGTCGGTGGACGCGCGAGTGGCTGCTGAGCACCTACAGTCTTCCACCCGGCAAGGTGCACGTCGTGCCGCCCGGGGTCGAGCCGGCGCCTCTCATGGTGTCAGGCGGGTCGGGTGCCCGCCTGGTGTGCGTGGGCGCGGTGACTCCTACGAAGGGCCAGGACGTCCTCGTCGACGCGCTGGCCCGAGTCAGCGAGCTCCCGTGGTCGTGTCGTTGTGTGGGGGCGCTGGACATCGACCCGGCATTCGCGGCCCGCGTGCAGGACCGGGTGCAGGGCGCCGGGCTCGGCGGCCGAGTAGCATTCACCGGCCCGCGGGTCGGGGGGCACCTGGATGCCGTGTACGCGATGGCCGACCTCGTGCTCGTCCCGTCGAGGACCGAGACCTACGGGATGGTCGTCACCGAGGCGCTGGCCCGAGGGGTTCCGGTCGTCGGCAGCGACGTCGGCGGGCTCCCCGAGGCACTCGGCGAAACCCTGGGCGCCGCAAGGCCGGGCATCCTCGTGCCACCCGGCCGGGCCGCACCACTCGGGGCAGCCCTGCGCAGGTGGCTCACGGATGCCACGCTGCGCCACGCACTCCGCCTCGCTGCCCGGCAGCGCCGAGCCACGCTGGGCGACTGGTCGGCGACTGCCCACCGGCTGTCCCGCGTGCTCAGGGAGGTGGCGTGACCACCGTGGAGGTGCGGGTGAGCCCGCAGTGGCTGAGTCTGCGCGAGCCGGCCGATGCCCGGTCGCGCTCCCGCGAGCTTGTGCGAAAGGTGATGCGAGTCCGGGCCGATAGCCCCGCCCGCATGGTGGTGCACGACCTCGGCAGCGGAAGTGGCTCGATGGGTCGTTGGCTCGCACCGCAGCTGCGGGGTTCGCAGCACTGGGTGCTCCACGACCGCGACCCCGACCTGCTGCAGGTGGCCACCGCATACCCGCCACCAGCCGCGCTCGATGGTGCCACCGTCACGGTCGAGACCCGGCTGGGTGACCTCACCCGATTGCGGCCCGGGGACCTAGCGGGTGCGTCGCTCGTCACGGCCTCCGCCCTGCTCGACATGCTCACCCCGGACGAGCTCGAGCGCTTCGTTCGGTCGTGCATGGCAGCGGCCTGCCCGGCGCTCGTCACCCTGTCGGTCACCGGCCGAGTGCGCCTCACCCCGTCCGACCCGCTGGACGCCGTGATCCGTGATGCCTTCAACGACCACCAGCGGCGTACGACCGGAGGGCGATGCCTGCTCGGACCTGCGTCCGCGTCGGCGGCCGTGTCCCTCTACAGAGCGCACGGAGCGCGAGTCGAGGTGCGCCCCAGCCCATGGCGGCTGGACTCCGCCTGCCCATCCCTCCTCCTGGAGTGGCTCTCCGGCTGGGTCGGCGCCGCCTGCGAGGAACGACCCGAGCTCGCGACTGCAGCCGTCGCGTATCTGGCCAGACGCCACAACGACCTCGAGCACGGCCGGCTCGCGGTCGTCGTCCCGCACCTGGACCTCCTGGCCCGAGCGCCCAGGGCCGGCGAGTGAACCGGATCAGCCCGCCCACCGTGTCTCCAGTGATGGAGCTGGGCACCGTGCGCTGTCCTCCGCAGGAGGTATGCGCACGCAGAAGGCCGGAGGTAGGCATCAAGACCTCGTGGTGGCGATGGGCGCGACCGTTGGGCGGCGCGGTCATCCTCGGGGTCCTCTTCGCCCGGCTGGGCGGCGGCCCGTTCGTGGACGCACTTCTCGCCACGGACGCCGGCACGCTGGCGGCGGCCGCGGCGATCGCCGCCGTGACGACCGCCTGCGCCGCCTGGAGGTGGCGCCTCGTGGCCCACGGGCTGCACGCTGAGCTCCCGATGGTCGCGGCTGTCGCCGCCTGCTACCGCGCCCAGTTCCTCAACGTGACGCTCCCCGGTGGGGTGCTCGGGGATGTCGACCGCGGGGTGCACCACGGGCGCGAGCTGGACGACGTCGGCCGTGGTCTGCGAGCGGTCGCCTGGGAGCGGACGGCGGGTCAGGTCGTGCTCGCCCTGGTCACCGTGGCGGCCCTCCTGCTGGGCCGACCCTTCTCGTCCGCTCCCCCGCCCGTGCCGGAGGGGTGGCTGCTCGTCCTCATCGGCGCTGCGGTGTTCGCCCTCGTCCTCCTCGCTGCCCGGTGGGCGGCTCGCACCGGCCAGCCGGGCGTAGGCGGCCGGGTCGCACGGGCGATGGCCGCCGACGCCCGTAGTCTCGGGCACCCGTCGAGGCTCGTGCGGATCGTCCTGGCATCCCTCGCGATCCTCGCCGGCCACCTGGCGACCTTCTGGCTCGCCGCGCGGACCGTGGGCATGCGGATGCCGCTGGTCGAGCTCCTGCCCCTGGCCCTCATAGTCCTGCTCGTGGCGGCGCTGCCGTTCAACGTGGCGGGGTGGGGGCCCCGGGAGGGTGCTGCGGCCTGGGCCTTCGCCGGTGTGGGGGCGGGTGCGACCCAGGGGTTCGCGGTGGCCGTCGCATACGGAGCGATGGTGTTCGTGGCGGCCCTGCCGGGAGCCGTCCTGATCTTCGTTGGCCGGTCGCGGCGGTCGTCTCGGTCCTCGTCGCATGGGATCCCCCGTAAGGTGCGCCGCGGCGCGCCGCCGGCGGTGGGCGCCGGGGAGGTGACGCTGCATGGGTGAGCGGCCCTACACCGTGCTCAGCTGCGCCATGTCCCTCGACGGCTACCTCGACGACGCCTCGGGAACGCGGCTTGTGCTGTCGAACGCCGCCGACCTCGACCGGGTGGACGCGGTGCGGGCGAGCTGCGACGCCATCCTCGTGGGTGCAGGCACCGTGCGGGCGGACAATCCTCGGCTCCTTGTGCGGGCGGAGCACCGGCGGGCTCGGCGGATCGCTGAGGGACGTGCGTCGTCACCGCACAAGGTGACCGTCACCCGCCACCCCGACTTCGACCCGACGGCGGCGTTCTTCTCCGCCGGCGACGCAGACAAGCTCGTCTACTGCCCCAGCGCGTCGGTGGCCCGCGCCCGCGAGGGACTGGGTTCCGCGGCAACCGTTGTCGACGCAGGGGCGGCCCCGACCATGTGCGCGGTGAGCGAGGACCTCGCCGACAGGGGCGTGCGCCGCCTGCTCGTCGAGGGCGGCCAGGACGTGCACACCCAGTTCCTGTGCGCCGGTCTCGCCGACGAGCTCCACGTCGTCGTGGCACCGTTCTTCGTAGGCGACTCGCGAGCCCATCGGGTGGTCCGGGACGGACCGCTGCCGTGGAACCGTGGCCGGCGTGCCCGCCTCGCGGAGGTGCGCCACATCGAGGACGTCGTGCTGCTGCGCTACGCCCTCTCTACCCGATTCGAGCAGCACGAGCCGTCAGGGGCGATGCGATGACCACCCGACCACCACCGGCGGTGATCCGTACCGAGGTCATGGTGCCGCTCCGCTTCTCCGACGGGTTCGGCACGGTCGCTCGGGTCATCACCTTCGACGGCCTGGTCGATGGCCGCGAGCACCTCGCCGTCGGCCTGGGCCCCCACGCGAGCGCCACCACGTCGGCTGCTCCCCAGAGCACTCCGCTGGTCCGGCTGCACAGCGAGTGCCTCACCGGGGACGTCTTCGGCAGCGAGCGCTGCGACTGTGGGCCCCAGAAGCGCGAGGCGGTCGAGCGGATCGCAGGCGTGGGCGGCTACCTGCTGTACCTGCGCCAGGAGGGCCGCGGCATCGGGCTGTACGGCAAGCTGGACGCCTACGTGCTGCAGGACCTGGGCCTGGACACCTACGAGGCAAACGTCGCGCTGGGATTCAGTGCGGACGCGCGCGACTACACCGCGGCGGCACAGATGATCCACGCCCTCGGCCTGGAACGCGTTGCGCTGCTCAGCAACAACCCCGACAAAGCCGACCAGCTGGGCCGGCTCGACGTCACGGTCGCCGAGCGGGTCCCGACCGGTGTGCACTGGTGTCCAGCGAACGCCCGGTACCTCGCCACGAAGGCGACCCGGGGTTCCCACACGCTCGAGGCGGTGTCCGACGACCCAGTGGCGCCGCATACCGCGAATCGGCCCGTTCTCGTCCCGGACGACCTCCGGCTCGAGGCTTGACCGAGGTCCCAGGTGACGTGGTGAACCGTACGACGGCTCCGCCGTTCGACCCCCCGGCAACCCTGACGGACCCCGGTCCGCGGATGGGAGTCGCCGCTCCCCCGACGGTCCGGCTCTCCGCGACGGCCGGGCTCGTGGGGCTCGCCGCGCTCCTCGTCCTCCTGTCGGTGACAGTCGGCCTCGGGCGAGCCGGATGGGCAGCTGGGCTGGGTTGCGGTGCCGTCCTCACCGCCGGCCTGGTGCGCGGCCTGGGGCGCGCAGGCCATGGCAGACCCAGTCCGGCCGACCTCGTCACCCTCTGCCGTGGTCTCATGGCGTGCGGAGTGGCCGCCCTGACCGCGGAGGCGCTCGTGGGGCACGAGGCGACACCGGCCATCCTCGCCCTGGCCGTCCCAGCCCTGGCCCTTGACGCCGTCGACGGGCGAGTCGCCCGCCGCACGGGAACGGTCACGGCATTCGGTGCGCGCTTCGACGGCGAGGTGGACGCGTTCCTCATCCTCGTCCTCAGCGTGGCCGTCGCATCGTCCCTCTCGTGGTGGGTGCTCACCGCCGGCCTCGTGCGCTATGCCTTCGCCGTCGCCGGGTGGGCACTGCCGTGGCTGCGGGCAGGGCTGCCGTACCGGTACTGGCGCAAGGTGGTGACGGCGTCCGTCGGCATTGTGCTCGTCGTGGCCGTCGCGGACGTGCTGCCCCGTGGGCTGAACGTGGCCGCAGTGGTGGTCGCCCTTGGGTTGCTCGCCGAGTCGTTCGGGCGTGACGTGTGGTGGTTGTGGCGCCATCGGCCGGCACGGGGCCTGAGGCGACGTGCGCCGCGTGCCCTGCGGGTCGGTGGGTCCACCGTCGCCACGGTGGCGGCGCTGGTCCTGGTGTGGTTCCCACTGGTGGCTCCGACCCGACCCGACCGCCTCACGCCCGGCGCCTTCCTGCGCCTTCCCGTTGAGGCCGTGGTCCTGGCCGCGATCGCTCTTGCAGGTGCGGCCGTGTCGGCCCGGTGGGCGCGGCCCGTGACGGTTGTCGCGGGAGGCCTGCTGGGTGTCGTGACCCTCTTCAAGATCCTTGACCTCGCAGTCTTCACGGTGCTCGACCGGCCGTTCAACGTCATGGTCGACCTCGGGCAGTTCGGGTCTGGTCTCGCCTTCATCAGGGACTCGCTCGGTCCGTGGGCGGCGAGCGGCAGCGTTCTCGGCGCGGTCGTGCTCCTGGTCGCGGTCGCGGTCGGTCTTCCCTGGGCCGTCCTCCGGATCACGACCGCCTTGGCCCGCCACCGCCGGGTAGCGGGCCGCACGGTCGCTGTCGTTGGAGCCGTTTGGGTGCTCTGCGCGATCTCAGGGGTTCACCTCACGCCCGGTAGACCGCTCGCCGCGGCTGATGCAGGCCCCTATGTGCTGAGCAAGGTCCAGGCGACGACGTCGGCCTACCGTGACCTTCAAGGGTTCGAGGGCGCACTCGCGTCGGACTCCTTCGGTGATCCGGCATCCGCAGACCTGTCGGGGCTGGCGGGCAAGGACGTCGTCATCGTGTTCGTGGAGAGCTACGGCCGCGTCGCACTGGAAGGACCCGACTCCGAGGCGGTTCGAGCGTTGTTGAGCAGCGGGGCGGATCGGCTGGACCACATCGGCTACCGGGCGGCGAGCGCATACCTCACCTCCTCGACGTTCGGCGGCAGCAGCTGGCTGGCGCACTCCACCCTGCAGTCCGGGGTGACGGTGAACAACCAGAACCGCTACGACCGGCTGCTCCTGAGCGACCGCACGACTCTCACGTCGGCCTTCCACCGGGAGGGCTGGCGCACGGTGGCCGTGCTTCCCGGGAACCACGGCGACTGGCCGGAAGGTCGAGCCTTCTTCCGCTTCGACAAGGTCTACGACCGCTCAAGCCTGGGGTATGTCGGGCCGCGGTTCGGCTTCTCCATGCCGGATCAGTACGCCTTGGCGGCATTCGACGCACTCGAGCTGGTAGGGGCGCACCGGACGCCTGTCATGGCCCAGCTCGAGCTCACTTCCAGCCACGCACCGTGGGCGCCGCTGCCGAC
>JBHEPF010000020.1:0-14086 GCA_046260445.1 Dermatophilaceae bacterium
TGGCCAGGCACTTGTCGGGCGGTCGGGTCAATGTCCGCTCGGCCGGCTCGCGGCCGGTCGGCGAGATCAACCCTCGCGTGCTGGAGGTCCTGGCCGAGCGCGGCGTGCCCGCCCCGGACGCCTACCCCAAACCGTTGACCGAGGATGTGCTGCTGGCCGCTGACGTGGTGGTGACGATGGGCTGCGGGGATGAGTGTCCTCACTATCCGGCCGCCGCTACGAGGACTGGCCGGTCTCGGACCCCGAGGGGGCGGACCTGAAATCCGTTCGCGCCATCGCCGACGACATCCAGATCCGCGTCACCGGCCTGCTCGAGGAAGTCCTGCACGACAGCTGAGCAACGACCCAGGCGTCTCCCATCCCTGCGGCTTGCGGACCCGCTCCGTTCGCTGTGCCTCTGCTCGAGTGAGCGGTCTGCGCCGAGCAAGGGGAGGCGAAAGCCCAGTGGCGCCAGGGATGTTAGGTAAGGCACATCTTGCTACTACACAGTGTAGGAAGAGAGTATTTTTTCGCCACGGATGAGGTGCCGCCTCTAACGCGGTGACCCTCCATGAGGCGCCCTGGAGGCTTGCGATGCAGGATGAACGAACATCCCCGGAGAACACTGGCAACGATCACGACGCACCTGCTGATGTCAGCCGCGGAGACCAGGTCCTCTTCGGGACGATCACCCGTCGCGACGCCGTCAGAGGGGGAGGGATGGTTGCCGCCGGCGCCGTGCTGGCGGGCACCGTTCTGGGAGTCTCACGGGCCTCGGGTGCGACCTCGGACCCGGTCGGGCCGGGGACCCGGCGGATGCTTCCGGTCTTGAACAACGTGCCGGCCAGCGCCGACGAGGACGTGCTCCTGCGGATGCAGCGCGACCTGGTCAAGGCGATGGCGAAGCCGGTTGAGGAGCGGTCCTGGGTGATGATCATCGACACCCGCAAGTGCGTTGGCTGCCATGCCTGCACGATCGCGTGCGTCGCTGAGAACAACCTGCCTCCGGGGGTGGTTTATCGCCCGGTCGTGGAGGAGGAGTTCGGCGAGTTCCCCAACGTCCAGGTCCGGTTCACGCCCCGACCCTGCATGCAGTGTGAGGAGCCTCCGTGTGTGCCGGTCTGCCCGGTCAACGCGACGTGGAAGCGACCGGACGGCATCGTGGCCATCGACTACGACAAGTGCATCGGCTGTCGCTACTGCCTCACCGCCTGCCCCTATGGCGCTCGCACCAGTGACTTCGGCGAGTCCTACATCGCCGATGTCGCCACCGGCTCGGACGAGACCGAGGAGGTCGTGTTCGGGACCCAGGCCCCGTGGATGGAGGCGCCGAGCCACGAGTACGGCAAGGAGTGGGTCCGCAAGGACCACCAGTCACCGGAGGGCAACGCCCGCAAGTGTCACTTCTGCCTGCACCGCCTCGAGGTCGGCCAGCTGCCCAAGTGCGCCACGTCGTGCATCGGCCGCGCGACGTACTTCGGCGACGTCAACGACCCCGACTCCCTCGTGACCGAACTGCTGGCGCAGCATCGCACTCAGACGCTCCTGCCGCACAAGGGCACCAAGCCTCGCGTCCACTACATCGTCTGAGAGGTCATCGTGTCGACTCTAGAAAAGACTCAGCCGGACGTCACCGAGCCCGACGAGCGACCACTCCTGCCGTGGGGTCGTGTCGCGCGGGTCATCTTCGCTGTGAGCGCGGTGCTCGGCCTCATCGGCCTGTTCATGCGACTCACCCAGGGTCACCTGCCTGCCGGCTACGGCTCCTACGTTCCGTGGGGTCTGTGGATCGCCGTGTACTTCCACGGCGTCGGCATCGCCGCCGGCGGCTTCCTGGTGTATGCGGTGGCCTTCCTCTTCGGCGTGCGCGGCTTCGAGCGGCCCAGAGGCCTGCAAATCGCCTCCGTGCTCGTCATGGCGATCATCGCGCCGGCCCTGCTCGCCGTCGCCCTGGACCTCGGGCACATGATGCGTGCCTGGCGGATCGTCCTCACCCCGGGCTTCACCTCGATGATGGCCTTCAACACCTACGCCTACCTCATCCTCATCGCCATCGCGGCCGTCGTCTGGTTCCTCGCCCGCCGGCCGGAGAGCACCTGGCTGCGTCCCGTCCTCATCCTCGGGGTCGTGGTCTCAGCGATGGTGCCGAGCCAGAGCGGCGCGTTCTTCGGTGTCGTCGACGCAAAGCCGTACTGGCACTCGGCTCTGCTGCCGCCGATGCTGCTCGCCGGTGGGGTCACCGCGGGGGCCGCCACGCTGCTCATCGTGCGGCGCTGGCTCGGTGACGAGGACATCTTCGGGTTCAAGACCGACCGGCAACGTAGCCGCGACGCCGCCGGGGTGCTGCGGCTCGTCGTCATCCTCGGTCTCGCCGTCTACGTGCTCCTCGAGTTCGCCGAGTACAGCATCACGGCGTGGAGCGGGCGGATCGACTCGCCTGCCATCGAGCTCGTCCTCTTCGGACCGTACTGGTGGGTCTTCTGGATCGTGCACCTGCTCTTCGGTGTCATCGTCCCTCTGGTGCTGCTCGCCACGCGTCGGCAGCGGCTCTGGCTCGTGGCTTCGGGGCTCGTCATCGTCACGATGCTCTCGTCGCGACTCAACGTCCTTGTTCCCGGCCAGGCGATCGGCGAGATCGAGGGCCTCCAGGACGCCTTCTTCCACCCGAGGCTCACCTACCTCTACCAGGCGACCCTCATGGAGTACCTCGTGTGCTTCCTCTGCCTGGCTCTGGGCATGGCCATCTTCGGCTTCGGTATGTACGTCACCGCCCGCGTCGAGCGGCGCGCAGCAGAAAGGACCCCGTCATGACGGCTTCAGCAATCGGTCGCCGCGGACTGCTGGCCGGAGGCGCTCTTCTCGGCTCGCTCTCCCTCGCGACCCGCGCCTTTGCCGCCGAGAACGACGCGGGGGCAGCGGTGCTCAACAGCTCCCGCCCCGACGCCCCGTACCTGCTGGGGCGGGCGGAGCACCACATCCTGTCTTCCTGCCTGCAGTGCAACACCGGATGCGGCATCAAGGCCAAGATCCAGGACGGGGTCGTCACCCAGATCGACGGCAACCCCTACAACCCGTGGACGCTGCTTCCGCACCTCGCCTTCGACACCGACATCGACGACTCCGCGCCCATCGACGGCGCGCTGTGCCCCAAGGGACAGTCCGGCCTGCAGACCGCGTATGACCCTTACCGGATCCGGCGTGTCCTCAAGCGCAACGGACCCCGCGGCTCCAACGAGTGGATCTCCATCCCGTTCGAGCAGGCCATCGAGGAGATCACCGAAGGCGGTCGACTCTTCGCCGACGTGGAAGGTGAGGAGGACCGCGACGTCGAAGGCCTCGGGGCGATCGCCGCCCTCCGGGATAGGGACGCCGCATCGGCCATGGCCGCCGACGTCGACGCGATCCTCGCCGAGAAGGACCCGGACGCCAAGGCCGCGCTCGTCGAGGAGTTCAAGGCCACCCACGCCGCCCACCTCGACACCCTCATCGACCCCGACCATCCCGACCTCGGCCCCAAGAACAACCAGATCGTCTTCGCCTGGGGACGTCTCAAGGCTGGGCGCGGCGAGTTCTACAAGCGGACCGCTGCCGCTCTCGGAACGACGAACGCCCATGGGCACACCACCGTCTGCCAGGGCTCGCTCTACTTCACCTGCAAGGCGATCAGCGAGCAGTACATCGGCGGTAAGTTCACCGAGGGCAAGAAGGCGTACTGGCAGGCCGACACGGAGAACTCCGACTTCGTCCTCTTCGTCGGCGCGAACATCTTCGAAGGCAACTACGGCCCGCCCAACCGCAGCGTGCGGCTCACCGAGCGGCTGGCCTCGGGTGAGATGAAGATCGCTGTGGCCGACCCGCGGTTCAGTGTCGCTGCCAGCAAGGCCTGGAAGTGGCTCCCGGTGCACCCTGGCACCGACGGAGCCCTCGCCATGGCGTTCATGTCGTGGATGATCGAGAACGACCGGATCGACACCGAGTTCCTGCAGTGTGCGAACAAGGCGGCTGTCCAGGCCATCGGCCTCACCTCGTGGACCAACGGGACCTGGCTCGTCGATGTCACCGACGGTTCGCCCGGCGCGCTCGTGCGTGCCGCCGACCTGCAGGTCGACGGTGCGCCGTTGCGGGCTGCCGAGACCCGGCCCTACACCGATCCCAAGAGCGGGGAGGAGAAGGAGTACGAAGAGACCTTCATGGTCGTCCTCCAGGACGGCCGGCCTGTGGCCGTCGACCCCAACGACGAGGAGACGCCAGTCACCGGTGACCTCTTCGTCGACACCCAGATCGGCGACGTCAAGGTCAAGTCTGGTCTACAGATCCTCAAGGAGGCCGCCAACGAGCGCTCCCTCGAGGGCTGGGCCGACCTGTGCGGCGTCGGGGCGCAGGACATCGCGGAGGTCGCCCGCGAGCTCACCAGCCACGGCCGTCGGGCCGCCGTCGACATCCACCGCGGTGTCGCTCAGCACACCAACGGCTTCCACGGTGTGCTCGGCTGGATGACCGTCAACATGCTTCTCGGCAACTACGACGTCAAGGGCGGTATGTCTCAGGGCGCCACCTACGACGTCGTGGGTGGCAAGGGCGAGTGGGCCAAGATCGAGAAGGTGCCCGGCGCCACGAAGGCGTTCGGCATCAGCTCGATCAGGCACGGTGTCGACTACGAGAAGACCACGCTCTTCGAGGGATACCCGGCCAAGCGCAACTGGTACCCGCTCTCCAGCGACATCTACGAAGAGATCATCCCCTCGATCGGAGACGCCTACCCCTACCCCGTCAAGGCGCTCATCTTCTACATGGGGTCACCCGCATACGCCCTGCCTGCCGGTCACACCAACATCGAGATCCTTCGGGACGTCACCAAGCTCCCGTTGTTCATCACCTCGGACATCCTCATCGGCACCACGTCGATGTACGCCGACTACATCTTCCCGGACCTGACCTACCTCGAGCGGTGGGAGTTCCACGGCACCCACCCGAGTCTGCCGGTCAAGGTGCAGCCGGTGCGTCAGCCCGTCATCGCTCCGATCCCGGAGGACTGCGAGGTCTTCGGCCAGACCATGCCGATCAGCCTCGAGGCGATGCTCCTCGGCATCGGTGAGAGGCTCGACCTGCCCGGGTTCGGCGACGACGCCTTCGAGACGGGTGGAGCCCTGCGCCACCCCGACGACCTCTACCTGCGCATGCTCGGCAACCTCGCCTTCGGCGAGGATCCGGCCGGTGAGAAGGCGGTGCCTGACGCATCCGACCGGGAACTGGAGATCCTGCGCGCAGCGCGCGAGCACCTCCCGGAGTCGGTGTGGTCCGAGGACCGCTGGTCCTCGATCGTCGGTCCGGATCTCTGGCGCAAGGTCGTCTACGTCCTCAACCGGGGCGGGCGCTACCAGGACCACGCGGACTCCTACGACGGTGACATGCTCACCAACAAGTACGGAAAGCTGCTCAACCTCTACCAGGAGAAGACCGCCAAGGTGATCCACTCGGGCACCGGCGAGAAGCACGCCGGCTACGCGAGGTACACCCCACCGGCGGACTACGTCGGCAACCTCCTCGAGGACCGGCGCAGACCGGGTCAGTTCGCCCTTATCACCCATCGGGTCATCTCGCAGACCAAGTCCCGGACGATCGCCGACCCATGGTTGTCCGCGCTCATGCCGGAGAACGCCATCCTCATCAACGCCAAGGACGGGCGCGAGGCCGGCTTGACCGATGGACAGCAGGTCCGGGTCACGAGCGACTCGAACCCTAAGGGCGTGTGGCCGATCTCCGAGGGCAACGAGAAGGAGATGGTCGGGACCCTGAAGTTCACTCAGCGGATGCGTCCTGGCACGGTCAGTTTCGCGCTCGGCTTCGGTCACTGGGCCACCGGTGCCGAGGACGTCACGATCGACGGGCATGTCGTCAAGGGTGAGGAGCGACGCCGCAAGGGGATTCACGCCAACGCGGCGATGTGGATCGACCCGACATTGAAGAACATGTGCCTTTTCGACCCCATCGGCGGCAGTGTGAGCTTCTACGACACCCATGTGACGCTAGAGTCGGTCTGACCCTGCAGCCCCCACAGGAAGGACGGCGATGTCGACCGAAGGAGACGCCGCGATCGTCGACCGGATGTGTGCCGCCGCCGGCGTGCAGCGCACCGACGTCGATGTCACTGCAGTGCTGGACCTGACCCGCCACATCGCCCACAACGCCGACCGACCGCTCGCGCCGATCGGAGCTTTCATCGCCGGACTGGCGGTCGGCGGACGCGGCGCAGACCTGTCCGCTGTCATCGCCGAACTGAGCGCAGTCGTCGAGGACGGTCAGCACACCTGACGCCATGTCTCGGTGACCGGCCACCGATCTTCCATGCACGCCCGGAGCCAGCGGCCTGGACCTGAGACTTCGCTCATCTGGGCGGTTATTCGTCAGGCGAACCGACCCGTTGGAGCCACCGCACAGGGGCTCGGGCGGACCTGGGCCTACCCGGACGGCACCACCAGCACGGGGATGCTCGAGAACTCGAGCACGCGCATGGTGTGACTTCCGATCGTGGGGATGGCGTGCCCCGGACGGTCCACCCGGGCCATGACGATCATGCTCGCGTTGACAGCTCGCGCCTCGGCAAGGATCTCCGCCGCCACGCGCCCCCGGCGCTGCACTCCCGTGACCGCCACCCCGGCGGCCTCGCCGAGCGCCGCAACGTGCTTGAGGACGATATCGGCGTCGACCCCTCGTCGCGGGGCGTGGGCGTTGAACTCCTTGAGCCTCGTGTCCGGTCGTCCCTCGTGAAGGACGGTGACGAAGCGGACGCTCGCCCCGAGCTGCCGGGCCAGTTCGATGGCCGCCTCGGCTGCGGTGAAGGCGGCCGGCGAGTCGCTGACGGCCACCACGATGGTGCCGTTCATCGGGTTTCCCTCTCTTTGGGGACGTCGGCTGTTAACGGCGATCCGCGTCGTCGCTCGTTGTTCTCTGCTGCCCAGTGGACGCGTAGGGTCTCTTCGAGTTCCTGCTCCTCCAAGCGACTGCGGATGATCCGTAACTCCTCCTCGAGCTTTGGGATCCACCGGTTCTCGACCGCCCGCTGGCGGGTGCGGGTGGCTACCAGCTCGGCCGTCAGGAGGGCAACGGCCCGCTGGGCCGCGGCGTACCGGACCGCCACCACGAGTGCTTCGTGGTGCGCTTGTGCCGCAAAGGACAGCGCGGAACTGCCGCCCATCGGCTCCGACCCTGAAGGCAAGCAGAGGGCGTCGACGGGGTAGGTGACCCCCATCGCGGCCCCCCACCGCACCTCGACAGTGGCCTGGCGCGACGGCGCACCCGCCTCGAGCGCCGTTGCGCCGTCGAGGGCGGACGCTCGCCGCAGCCATAGCGCGGCCTCGTGGGCGACGTCTTTCCATTCAGCACGGACAACCTCGGCGTAGAGGGTGAGCCGGTCCAGCTCGTCGGCCATGATGCGCTGCTTGCGGTCGAGGAGGCCTGCGCCGCGCTGCGCGGTCAGCAGTCGCCGCTCGACGCGCACCTTCCCAGCCCGCCCGGTCGCTGTCATGGCTCCACCGGCCACGCCGTGGACGTAACGCTCCACATCATGGGGTCACCGCCCGGCTCCACCGCGCGTGTCATGGCTGTTCCTCCTCGGGGAGGTACCGGCTGATCATGTCGAGGGAGAGCATCGTGAGCTCCTGACGTGGCAGCGCGGCGAGGGCCCGCCACGCCCGGTCCAGCGTGTCCTCCAGGGTGCGCAGCTCGTCTCTGCCCTGGCTGAGGAGCTCCCGCTCGAGCAGGTCGCGGTAGCCGAGGTAGGCGTTGTCCGTCTCACTGAGCGCATCCACCCCCACGAGCTCTGCGAGCTCTGCGGCCTGGCGAGCGCGAGCGAGCGCCGCGAGCACCTGCGCCGAGACGTCCAGGTGGTCCTCGCGCGTGCGCCCCGGGCCGGCTCCGCTGCGCATCAGCCGCGAGAGGGAGGACAGCGCGTCCACCGGCGGATAGATCCCGCGGGCGGCCACGTCGGCGGAGAGCACCACCTGGCCCTCGGTGATGTAGCCGGTGAGGTCCGGGACGGGGTGGGTGATGTCCCCCGAGGGCATGGTGAGCACGGGGACCACCGTCACGGACCCGGCTTGACCGCGCACGCGTCCGCAGCGTTCGTAGAGCGAGGCGAGGTCGCTGTAGAGGTAGCCCGGGTAGCCGCGGCGTGCCGGGATTTCGCGGCGGGCGGCGGAGACCTCGCGCAGCGCCTCGGCGTAGCTGGTCATGTCGGACATGATCACGAGGACGTCGTCGCCTTCGGCGAACGCCAGGTGCTCCGCGATGGTGAGCGCGATCCGGGGGGTGAGGATCCGCTCGATCACCGGGTCGTCCGCCGCGTTGAGCAGCAGCACCAGCTCGCCCGCGGCGGACCGCTCCTCCAGCCGGTCCCGTACATAGGCGATGTCCGCGTGCGTGAGCCCCATGGCGGCGAACACCACCCGGAAGGACGCTCCCCGCGAGGTGGCCTGCGCGGCGATCTGGGTGGCGAGGGTGAGGTGCGGCAGCCCGGCCACGGAGAAGATCGGCAGCTTCTGGCCCCGCACCAGCGTGGTGAGCGCGTCGATCACGGAGACCCCGGTGAGGACCGGCTCCTGCGGCGGGTCGCGCAGCACCGGGTTCATCGGCCAGCCGCTGACCGGCATCTCGGCGGCGCCGGTGATGGGTGGGCCGCCGTCGAGGGGCTCGCCGCGGCCGTTGCACACGCGCCCCAGCCACCCCGCGCCCACGGGGAGGTGCAGCGGCCGCCCGGCGAAGCGCACCCGGGTCGACGCCGGGGACATCCCGGCCGTGCCCTCCAGCACCTGGAGGGTCACGAGGTCGTGGTCCAGCTCCAGGACGAGCCCGTGGCGTTCCTCGCCGGGCAGGTCGACGACGGCGAACTCGTCCCAGCCCACGTGCTCCACGTCGCCCATCACCAGGAGGGGGCCGCGTAGCTCGCGGACGTCGCCGTGGGAGAGCTGTCCGACGGCGCCCGGTGCGCGTTCCGGTAGTCGCGCAGGTTGTTCTGGAGCGGGTTCCGCCACGGTCGCCATCTCGCGTTCGGGTGTGTGTTCCGGAGCGCGTTCCGGCTGGCCGAGCGTCGGCGTCGGCGCAGGTGGCGGCGTGGGATTGGTCATCTGAGCTCCTGCAGGTCCCGCAGGACGGTGGCGCGGCGGGCGGCCACCCCGGCGGCGTCGTCGGGGCCCACGTCCTCGCGGACCCGCAGGACGGGCCCGAAGTCGTGGCGCTCGATGACGGTGGCTGGAGTGCCGCGTTCGACGAGGTTTTGGCAGGTGTCCACGACGTCGAGCACGAGGTCCAGCAGCGCGGCACCCTTCGCCGCGGAGCAGAACCCGTCGTTGGGGCTGAGGGCGTTCTGCAACAGCACCCCGTCGCGGAGCAGTCGGCCGCCCAGCAGCACCATGCGTTCGTGGCCGGGAAGTGAGCTCGCCCCGATGATCTCGGCGAGGTCTGCGAGCCGGTCCGCCTCGGCGAGGAGGGCGGCGGCCCGTGCGCGGCGTCCCGCCCAGCCCGGGTCGCCATTGGCCGAGTGCCACAGGCCGAGCGAGTCCGTGTCCCGGGCGAAGGAGCCGGTCCAGCTCACGGCGGGGTAGTGGCGGGAGTAGGCGAGCTCACGGTCCAGCAGCCACAGCGACCGGACGAACCGCTGGGTGACCGTGGTGACGGGTTCGGTCATGTCCCCACCCGGCGGGGAGACCGCCCCGATCACGGTCACGGATGCTGTCCGGCCGCCGAGCGTGGTCACCTGCCCGGCCCGTTCGTAGAACGCCGCCAGGTCGGAGGCCAGGCTCGCGGGATAGCCCTCCTCTGCGGGCAGGTCCCCGTTGCGGTTCGCGAACTCCCGCAGCGCCTCCGCCCAACGGGAGGTCGAGTCCGCAATCACGACGGTGTCGTGCCCCATGTCCCGGTAGTACTCCGCCACGCAGATGCCGGTGTAGATGCTGGCCTCGCGCGCCATCATGGGCATGTTCGAGGCGTTGGCGATGATGACCGTGCGATCGATGAGCCGGCCGCCGGTGCGCGCGTCCACGAGTTGTGCCAGCCCGTCGAGCACGTCCGCCATCTCGTTGCCGCGCTCGCCGCAGCCCACGTAGACGATGACGTCCGCGTCGCTCCACTTCGCGACCTGCTGCAGGAGCATCGTCTTGCCCGTCCCGAACCCGCCGGGGACCGCGGCCGCGGCGCCGCGTGCGAGCGGGTAGAGCAAGTCCAGGACCCGCTGGCCGGTGTGGAGTGGGACCACTCCGGGGGGCCGGTCCCGAAACGGCCGCTGCGACCGCACGGGCCAGCGTTCCGAGAGCCGGACCTCGACGGCGTCGGTGGCCCCGTCTCCAGCCGCGCCACCCTCAACCCCGCTCGCCCCGGCCCCGGCGACACCGGCCACGCTCCCGGGCGGCCCGATCCGGGCCACCACGTCCAGGGCGCCGAGCGGTGCGTCCGGCGCGAGCCACGTGACCTCCCCGGCCACGCCGGCCGGCACCAGGACTCGGTGCTCCACGGACCCTGATCCGGGTACGATGCCCAGCATTTCCCCGGGCGCCACGTGGGCGCCAACCTCCACAGTGGGGGCGAACCGCCACTCCTGCCCGTCCCGACCGCCGATGCCACGGTCCGGCCCCAGCCAGAGCGGCGCTGTCGTGAGCGGGCGCAGCAGGCCGTCGAAGGCGTGGCCCAGCAGGCCCGGCCCAAGGATCCCGACGAGCTGGTCCCCGGTTGCTTTGGCGCCGTCTCCCACTCGGATGCCGCCGGTGTACTCATAGGCTTGCAGGGTGGCTCGCGTCCCCTGGATCGCCACGGTCTCCGCGCTCACGCGCTGCGGCCCGACGGCCACGAGTTCCAGCATCGCGAGCTCCGCCAGCCCCTCGACCTCCACCAACGGACCGCTCACCCGCACCACCCTGCCGGTTCTTCGACGCCCGTCCGAGCCGAGCTCACCCGCGGCGCCGGCCGGGGGCTCGCCCACCTCGCTGACCTCACGGGTGGTCACGGTGTCGCCCACAGTCCGCTGATCTCGGGCGCCATGGTCTTGAGCACGGCGTCTGCGAGGGTGGGCAGGGTGAGGTCCAGCGAGCGCGATCCCGCCACCGCGACCAGCCCTCCATCCGGACCCTCCGTGACGATAACGTCGGGCCCCAGGACCTCCACCGCGCGCGCGCGCAAGCGCTCGAGCACCGCGGGGTAGCGCGGGTCCGCGGTGAGGGCGATCGCCGCCACTCGCACCCGCCGCCGCACCTCGTCGTGTAGCGCGTTCCGGCTCTCCAGCACCGCTTGGTGGGCCTGCCGTCGCACCCGCGCGGAGCGTAGCGCCGCCTCCGAGCGGGCGGTCTCCTCGCCCGCCGCCGCGGCGGCGGCCCGGATGCGTGCGGCCTCCACCTCCGCGGTGGTGGTGGTCGCCAGCGCCTGGTCCCGGGCGGCGTCGAGGATGCTCGACACCCTCTCACGCGCGTCCGCCAGCAACCACTGCCGGAGTGGGGCGAGGGCGGTGTCGGAGCCGGACGGGAGGCCGCTCATGCCGGCAGCACCGCCGTCATGGGAGCGCGAGGATCGGCCAGGGCTGCGCCGAGGGCCGCGGCCGCGCGGGGCGTGAGCACGACGACGCCGACTCGCCCGGCGAGCGCCGGCCAGATGCGGCGGACGTCGTCGTCGGTCTCGGCGGCGTGGACGGCGGCGCCGACCAGTCCGTACCCGTCGAGCAGCGTCTTCTCGCCGAGCGCGACCACGAGGGTCATCTCATGCCCTTCCGATGAGGATGATCGCGATGATCAGGCCGTAGATCGCGATACCCTCCGCAAGGCCTACCACCACCATCGCTCGACCGAAGATCTCCGGACGTTCGCTCATGGCCGCCAGGGCGGCCGAGCCGGTGTACGCCACGGCGAACGCGGCGCCGATCGAGGAGCCGGCCACCGCGATGGCGGCGGCGATGAGCGCCGACCCGCCGGCGCCGGCTGCCTCGGCCTGCGCAGGGTCGGCTGCGAGGCTCGCTGCGGATGCCGGTTCGCCGGCCAGCGCGGTCAAGAGCACCACGGCCGCCCCCACCAGTACGGCCACGTTGACGCCGGCAAGGAGGAGGACGCCGCCCTTCCGCCGTCGTCGAAGGAGGAGGACTGACCCGGCGGTCGCGAGGAGGAGCACGGGGATGGTGGCGATCCAGGGTGTCATGGGAAGCGCCTTTCGTCGGGACTGTCGGTGGTGAAGACGGGGATGGGGGGCTCGGCGGCGGATGGGGCCGAGGTGAGGGTGAGGGCGGGAGTCCAGGGCCGGAACGGGCGGCCCTCGGTGGTGAAGATGCGGGAGAAGAGCTCGTAGTACTCGAGGCGGAGGGCCTGGATCCCGGCCACGAGGGCCTCGAGGGCGAAGGTGACCGTGTTGCCCACGACGAACAGCAGGACAGCCGCTAACGCGCGCCAGCCGGGAGCCCAGAGGGCGGTGGTCCCGTCCCAGACCACCGTGAGGAGCGCGGCGTGGGTCAGGCCGAACGCCGCCAGCCGCATGAAGGAGACCACGTTGGAGCCGAGGCGAATCACGGTGTCGAAGACCTCGATCACCGCCTGCGCCACGCCCGATCCGCCGCCGCCGGCGTCGATGTAGAACCCGACGAAGATGAACCCGAGCGACAGGCCGGCGAGGACCACGGCGGCCACCACCAGCGGACCCACGTCCCCCACCAGTCCCCAGGTGAGCAGCCCGAGCGCCAGGAACAGCGCCGAGCCGGCCACGCCGGAGCTGGCGTAGAGGGCGTACCCCCAGCCGCCCTCGCGTACCCGGTTGACCGTGCCTATGGCGTAGGCGCCCGCGAGCAGGACCGCGCCGATGACCAGAGCGGCCACCAGGAGCGGGATGGGGTCGGCGAGCGGGTCGAGCCACAGGATGGGCACCAGACCGGTGGGGCCGAACGCCTCGCCGAAGAGGAGCCCGGAGAACATGGACATCACGCCGGCGCCGGTGACGAACGCCCAGGTTCGCCGCAGCTTCGCCAGGCGCGCGATGCGCCCGGTGCGCAGGAGCAGCCCGAGCACCACGAGCATCGCCCCGTGGCCGACGTCACCGAACATCATTCCGAACATCACCACGTAGGCGATCCCCGCCATCCGGGAGGGGTCCACGTCGGCGTAGGGGACGGTGCCGTAGGTGTCCACGAGGGTGCGGGATAGCCGCGGCCTGCGGGTGGGGGTGAGCTGGGTGGGTGGTTGCACGCCCCGGGGTCGAGCCAGGGGGACGGCGGCGGCGCCGAGGTCCGCGAGCTCTGTCGCGAGGGCGGGCAGCTCACGGGCCGGGACCCAGCCGACCCAGCCCGCGACCGGACCTGAGGTGATGGCCGCAGCATCCGTGCGCTCCAGCTCGTCCGGGCCGTCGCCAGGGGTGTGGGGCAGGTCCAGCTCCACCACGCCGCTGCGGGCGAGGATGTGCAGGACCTCGCGGCGGCTGTCCACCGGGGTCACGATCCCGACGCGCTTCATCCGGATGGGGCTCAGGCTCTCACGCCACGGCATCGAGCACCTCGCTGCCTCCCTGGCCGGTGGCGGCCGCGGCCAGGGCGGCGCGGACGCGCCAGGCGTCCACGCCAAGGGCGATGACGCCGCCGAGGATGATGTCCGGGCCCGGCAGGGCGGCGCGGAGCAGGCGGAGCGCGTCCGATTCCATGGTGACGTGGTGCCGGGCCTCGGCGCGCCAGAGGTCGCGTGGGTCGTCGATGCCGTCCAGGGTGGTGCGGGCTGCGTGGGGCAGGGCGTCCCGCAGTTCCGGCATGGTGCTGGCCTGGAGCCACCGCGCGCCGACAAGGGGGCGGGCGAGCTGTTGGAAGCGCGGGGAGGGCTCCGCCTGGTCCACGAGCCGCACCCGCGACACGAGGAGGCCGGCCGCCGACTGGGTCCATGGTCGGGCGGACAGCGACTCGGCGGCGAGCCGGCCCAAGCGGGAGAGGGTGAGGACGTCGCGAAGGGAGCTCGGCCCGGGGCCGAGCTCGCCCCACCGGGAGGTGCGCAGCACCTGGGCCAGCTCTTCCCAGGTCTGTGCGGTGCGGGCTCGGGGCCAGGCGGTGGCGAGCGCGCCAAGGTCGAGGTACGCGGGTTCGGCAACGGCGCTTGGGACGCTGCCGGCG
>JBHEPF010000126.1:0-4724 GCA_046260445.1 Dermatophilaceae bacterium
ATGCCGCCGATCTCACGCAGCTCCGGCTTACCCGCCTCGGAGGTGAGGAACTGGATGACGGCCCGCAGGTCGGCGAGGGTGTCGAGCCACAGGCCGTTGGTGTCGGCGTAGTGGAAGATCAGCTGCAGACTCGACTCCTGCGTCTGGTTGAGTCCGAGCACCTTGGCCAGCAGGATCGGTCCGAACTGCGACACGCTCGCTCGGATCGGGACGCCCCTGCCCTCCCCGCCGAGGGAGAAGAACTCCGCCGGGTAGGCCGTCGGCTGCCAGTCGAGCCCGACGTCCGCGGAGCGCTGCAGGATCCTGTCGTTGCTCTCGCCCGGTGAAGCCATCCCGGAGAGGTCCCCCTTGATGTCGGCGAGGAACACCGGGACACCCTGCCCGATGAGCTGCTCGGCCATGAGCTGAAGGGTCTTGGTCTTGCCCGTGCCGGTGGCCCCGGCGACGAGGCCGTGCCGGTTCATCATCGACAACGGGATCCGCACCGGCGCGTCCGGGTGGGCCGTGTCCTCGACCACCGCCGCCCCGAAGTGCAGGGCCGGTCCCTCGAACGCATACCCCTCGCGGATCAGCGTGATGAGGGCGGGCTCATCGGCTGGGGTGCTCACGGCTGGGGGGCTCACGGCATCGTCACTCACGGGGCCCAGGCTAGTCGGTGGGCCGGGCACTCTTGCGTTTCGATAACGACCGACGCAGGCGCCCTCGGCAGACGGCGCCAGGCGTCGCATACCTCGTAGGCTGCCCTGGTGATCTTCAAGGCTGTCGGTGACTCGCGTCCCTACCCGGACCACGGGAAGGTGACCCCGAAGGACTGGGGGGACGTGCCTCCCCGGCTGGTCCGGCTCGACGACCTCATCACGACCAAGCGCAGCATCGACCTCGGGGCGCTGCTGTCGGAGGACTCGACCTTCTACGGCGACCTGTTCGCGCACGTCGTCGACTGGGAGGGCGACCTCTACCTCGAGGAGGGTCTGCACCGGGCGCTTCGCGCCGCCCTCCAGCAACGAGCCACCCTCCACGCCCGCGTGCTCGTCCTTCACTAGGGTTGGGCAACGATGCTGGACCACTCGGAGAAGAGAGCATGAGCGACTACGTCTACGAGAGCGGGATATCGACCAAGCGGCGGCGCCAGCGACGCACGGCGGTCACCCTGCTGCTCACGCTGCTGTTCCTCTTCGGCGCCTTCTGGTGGGCCTGGTCCTACATCCGTGACGACGGCGGCGGTGTGGCGGCTGGGACTGCTCCCACCGCCTCACCCACCGCACCGGCCACGCCCACCGCGACGTGCGTCGCCGCCAACGACCCCAAGACCGTGACGATCAACGTCTACAACGCCACCAACCGCAGCGGCCTGGCGCGCAGCAGTGCCGACCAGCTCGAGGGCGCCGGGTTCACCCTCGGTTCGGTCGCCAACGATCCCGAGGCCCAGCAGGTGGAGGCGGCGCTCCAGCTGCGCCACGGGCCCGAGGCCGAGCCGTTCGCGACCGCCTTCAAGGAGTACTACCAGCCGACCGTCGAGCTCGTGCCGGTCGAGCGCGAGGGCACTGCCCTCGACCTCGTCCTCGGCAACGCGTTCGAGGACCTCGCCGCGTTCCCCGACCTGCCCCCGTGCTGATCCCTGGCGGTGCGCCGGCGTCCCCAGCCACCAAGGCCAGTGAGGTCATCGTCCCCGTCACCGCGACGGCGGGTGAGGCGATCCAGATCGCCATCGACGCCTGCCTGGCGCATCTGCGCCCCAACGAGTCGTGCTGGCTCGAGACCGAGCACGCCGACTGCCTGCACCAGACGCGTGTCTCGACCCGACGCCTGCGCGCACTGCTCTCGCTGAGCAGACGCCTGGTGCGCGACGACCAGGTCGCGATGGACCTCAAGACGAGACTGCGGCTCATCCTCATGCCCCTGGGGCCGGCGCGCGACCTGGACGTCGCACTCATCCGGGCCCGGGAGGAGGGATGGTCGGCAGCGGACCTCGACCGGCTGGACGATGCCCGCACCGATGCGTATGCGGGAGTCCGGGAGGTCCTCACCGGCGCGCCCTGGCAGGAGGTCTGGGCCGATCTCGACCGGTGGCGGCATGCGTCCGGCTGGTTGGACCACGTCGCCGCCTGGCGCGACGGTCCGGCCCGGGGGGTGACGGACGAGGCCCTCGACCGCCGCTACCGCCGGATCATCCTCGCCGGGCCGCACCTGCTGCACATGTCGGACCACGCTCTGCACAGGATCCGGATCGAGGGCAAGAAGCTGCGCTACGGGTGCCAGTTCTTCGACACGCTCTACCCGGAGGCGGGCACCGTGATGACCGAGGACGGACGGGAGATCTCGATGCCACTGCACCTCGCCGAGGTCATGGCGGGACTGCAGGACGCGTTCGGGCTGTTCAACGACGACGCGGTCGCGGCAGGCCTGCGAGCGGAGCTGGGCCTGGAGTCCGGCTCCCGTGGAGAGCGGCCCACCCGGTTGCAGTGCGTCGAGGCGTGGGAGCGCGTCGCGGCACTGCCGCCGTTCTGGCGCCTGACCTAGTCGCCCTCAGGAGGCCGGCGGCCGGGGCAGGTCCATGGAGTCGGGTCCGCTGAACAGCGGCGCCACCCGGGGCAGGGTGGCTCCACCCTCCGACCCGAAGACGCCCCGCTGCCGCAGGTGCGGATGCTCCGTCGACTCACGCAGGGTGAGGACGGGCGCCACACAGGCGTCGGTGTCGGCGAAGTGGCTCGCCCACTCGTCGCGGGGCCGGGTCGCGAACACCTCGATGAGGGCGGACCGCATGCCCGGCCAGCTCGAGAGGTCCTCCTGGGAGATCCCCTCGGCAGCGAAGCGCTCCCGGAGTCCGAGGCCGTGGACGAGGGCTCGGTAGAACTGCGGCTCCAGCGCGCCCACGGCGACGAAGCCGCCGTCGGCGCAGCGGTAGGTGGAGTAGAACGGTGCGCCCCCGTCGAGGAGGTTGCTCCCCCGCCGGCTCGACCACAGTCCTTGCGCGGCGAGCCCGTGGAGCATCGTGCTCAGCGCCGCGGCGCCGTCGACCATGGCCGCATCGACGACCTGCCCCACGCCGGTCCGCTCGCGCTCGAGGAGCGCCGCAAGAATGCCGACGAGGAGGAACATCGACCCGCCCCCGAAGTCGGCGAGCAGGTTGGCCGGCGGCAGTGGCTGCTCCGCGGAGCCGGCGAGGTGCAGGACTCCGGCGAGCGCCGCATACGTGATGTCATGACCGGCCCGCTGCGCGAGCGGACCGTGCTGGCCCCACCCGGTCATCCGGGCATAGACGACACGCGGGCGACGACGCAGCACCTCCCGCGGCCCGAGTCCGAGCCGCTCCATCGCGCCCGGCCGCAGTCCTTCGACGAGCACGTCGGCACGGCGGAGGAGGTCGAGGACCTCCCGCCGGCCGTCATCGGTCTTGAGGTCGACCGTGTGACTGGGGCGGCCGATGGTGAGCGCGCGACCGACATCCCCGAGCGGTCCTGCGTCAGGTCGGGTGATCCGCAGGACCTCGGCCCCGAGCCCGTGCAGCAGGCGGCAGGCGAACGGCACCGGGCCGATGCCGTCGATCTCGACGACCCGTACCCCTTGGAGTGGCTGGTGACCGAGGTGGCCCGTCATGCCCGCAGCGGGCCGGGTGTGAGCTCACGCAGACCGGGTAGGACGGCGTCGGTGAAGGTCCGCAGGAACCGCTCCTGGTCGTGGCCTGGTGCGTGGACGACGAGATGGGTGAACCCCATGTCGGTGTACTCCTTGACGGCCGAGACGATCTCGTCAGGACTGTTGCTGACGATCCACCGCTTGGCGACGCGCTCGATCGGCAGGGCGTCGGCCCTGGCCTCCATCTCGGCGGGGCTGTGGATCGAGTGCTTCTCCTCCGCCGAGAGGGAGAGCGGCGCCCAGAAGCGGGTGTTCTCGAGCGCCTGGTCGGCGTCCGGGTCCCACGAGATCTTCATCTCGATCATCCGGTCGATCTGCGCCGCGTCGCGCTCCTTGGCCTCGGCTCCCGTGACCAGCCCGGGCAGCAGCGCGTCGGCATAGAGCTCGCGGCCCTTGCCGGAGGTGCAGATCATTCCGTCGCCGTGGCGGCCGGCGTAGCGGGCGACCATCGGCCCACCCGCGGCGACATAGATGGGTATGCGCTGGTCTGGTCGGTCGTAGATCACCGCGTTCTCGGTGCGGTAGAAGTCGCCGTCGAACGTCACGGGTTCGCCGTCCCAGAGCTCACTGATGAGCGCAACGGCTTCCCGCAGGCGTGCGAACCGCTCCTTGAACTCGGGCCAGCCGTCCTCCGGGACGGAGCCGACCGCGACCTCGTTGAGCGCCTCCCCCGTGCCGACCCCGAGCAGGACACGGCCCGGCGCGAGACAGCCCAGGGTCGCCAGGCTCTGGGCGATGACGGCCGGGTTGTAGCGGTAGGTCGGGGTGAGAACCGAGGTGCCGAGCAGGACGCGCTCGGTCCGGGCGGCGACGAAACCCAGCCAGGTTAGCGCATTCGGTGAGTGGCCACCCGTGACGCGCCACGGCTGGAAGTGGTCCGAGATCGTCACCGAGTCCAGGCCGACCTCCTCGGCGAGCACCGCATACGAGGCGAGTCGCTGAGGGTCGAACTGCTCGGCGGAGGCCTTGTAGCCGATGCGCAGAGGCGGAGTCATGAGGTCAGCCTATGCGTGGCCCGGGCCCGCCCCGATGGCCTCCGCTGATTACCGATCCGTCCGCCACCTCGGGTACCCTCGTCGGCGGTGGCG
>JBHEPF010000142.1:0-15799 GCA_046260445.1 Dermatophilaceae bacterium
CGACTAGAGTTGCTGACATGACCATGCGCAGCGGATCCGTCGGCCAACCCGCCGGCACGAACATCCGGACCGCCGCGATCTGGGAGTCCGTGCACGACCTGGCGAGCACGCGCCAGCGGGAGCTCGGCCGACCGCTCGTCGTCCTCGACCTCGGCGGCGGCACCGGCGGCCTCGCGGTGCCGCTCGCGCTCGCCGGGCACCACGTCCACGTCCTCGATCCCAGTCCCGACGCCCTCGCCTCGCTCCAGCGGCGGGCCAGTGAGCAGGGTCTGGGCGCCCCTTCCGCCGCCGACGACGGATCGGGTGGCAGTGTCACCGCAGCCCAGGGCGATGCCGACACGATCACCGACACCGCCGCCGTCCACGAGCTCGTCGGCGGCCGTCCGATCGACCTCATCTGCTGTCACGAGGCCCTCGAGATGGTCGACGATCCGGTGAGCGCAGTCCATGCGATGGCGGCGATCCTTCCTCCTGGCGGCGCGCTCTCCCTCGTCATCTCCGGTCGCCTCGCCGCTGTCCTCGGCAGGGTCCTCGCCGGCCGGTTCGTCCAGGCCCAACGGGCCCTCACAAGCCGCGACGGACGGTGGGGCGATGCCGACCCGATGCCACGCCGCTTCGACGCCGACGACATCCACGACCTGCTCACCTCGGCGGGGTTCGCCATCGAGACCGTCCACGGCGTCCGCATCTTCGCCGACCTCGTGCCCTCGGCCTCCATCGACACCGACGCCGACCGCCGCGCCCTGCTCGAGCTCGAGGCTGCGGTCGCGACCCACCACCCTCTCCTCGGTCAGCTGGGCGCTGCGATCCACTTCGTCGCGCGCCGCCGCTCCTGAGCGCGGGCCGTTGATAGACACGGTCCGTTCATGAGCAGACGGCAGTTCACCGCCCCGGCTCCGGTCTCTCCGGGGCCGGCGGACGACACCGGCTGCACCATCCTGCATGTCGACATGGACGCCTTCTATGCCTCGGTGTCCCTTCTCGACCACCCCGAGCTCGTCGGCACCCCGGTCATCGTCGGCGGTGCCGGCGGCCGCTCGGTCGTCCTCAGCGCCACGTATGAGGCCCGCGCGAGCGGGGTCACCTCGGCGATGCCGATGTCCCGCGCCCTGCGCTTGTGCCCGACCGCCACGATCCTGCCTCCCCAGCACGAACGGTATGCCGCGGTCTCGCGGGCAGTCCTCGCCACCTTCTCCTCGGTCACCCCCCTCGTCGAGCCGCTCTCGCTCGACGAGGCCTTTCTCGACGTCTCCGGCGCTCGACGGCTGCTCGGCACGCCGACCGAGATCGGCGAGCTCATCCGGGCCAGGATCATCGACGAGCAGGGTGTGACGTGCTCGGTCGGCGTCGCCTCGACGAAGTTCGTCGCCAAGCTCGCCTCTGGGCTGGCCAAGCCGGACGGGCTCCTCGTCGTGCCCTCGGCCGATGTCGTCGCCTTCCTCCACCAGCTTCCCGTCGGGGCGCTTTGGGGGGTCGGGGACAAGACCGAGGAGGCCCTGCACCGGCTCGGCCTGCGCACGGTCGCCGACATCGCGCATACTCCTCGGCCCACGCTCCAACGCGCTCTCGGCGACGCGACGGGGGCGCACCTGCACGAGCTCTCCTGGGGCCGGGACCCCCGCCGTGTCGAGCAGGTCCGGGAGGAGAAGAGCCTGGGGGCGGACGAGACCTTCCCCTACGACGTGGACGATCCTGCCTACATCCGCCGTGAGCTGCTGCGGTTGAGTGACAAGGTCGCGGGCCGGATGCGCGCTGCCGGCCTGAGCGGGCGGACCGTGACGCTCAAGGTCCGCTTCGCCGACTTCACGACGATCACGCGGGCGCGCACCCTCCGGGAGCCGACCGATGTCAGCAGAGAGATCCTCGCTGCGGCCCTCGATCTCTACGAGGCGCTCGGCCTCCAGCGCGCCCGGATCCGGCTCGTCGGAGTGCGCATGAGCGCAGTCGTCGACAGTGCCGATGCCCCGATCCAGGGCATGCTCGGCGAGCCCGACCACGGGTGGCGGGACGCCGATCGCGCGGTCGACCGGGCGGACGCCCGGTTCGGGCGGGGGAGTGTCACCGCGGCGGCGCTGCTCACATCGGACGACCCGCACTTCCCACGGCGCTCGCACACGACTTAGAGTTGACCCACACACCGAGTCGTCCCGCATCGCGGGTGCTTTGTCCGTCCTGGAGGTCCGATATGCCGCTCAGCGATCGTGAGCAGCAGCTGCTCAAGCAGATGGAGCGCGCCCTCATCGAGGAGGACCCACGGTTCGCCACCTCGATGCGCGGCGGCCCACGTCAGGCGCGCAACCGCCGTCGGCTCGCGATCGGGATCGGTGGAGTCCTCGTCGGCCTCGGCGTGATCCTCTTCGGTGTCACCACCAAGCTGGTGGTCGTCGGGGCCATCGGGTTCGCCCTCATGGCTGGGGCGGTCATCTATGCGATGACCGACAAGAAGACGACTCTTGCGGCCGTGCCCACCAAGGGGGAGGAACCGCGCCCCGGCAAGCCCGGCAAGCCGCGCAAGAAGAAGGGCTCCTCGTCCTTCATGGGGAAGATGGAGCAGCGCTGGGAGCAGCGCCGCAACGAGGGCCGTTTCTAGACGCTGCTCCTTCTGCGTCGAGCGGGCTGTCAGGTCAGAATGACGCCGACGACGAAGATCACCGCGATGGCGAATGCGGTGACCAGCTCGATCCCCATGCTGTGCACGATGGCCCGCAATGCCGCCTTGGTGCGGCTCCAAGCCTGCTCGCGACTCCGGCTGCGCGTGGTCTCGACGGCGAAGATCCCGAGAACGAAGCCGACGATGGCGCCGATGACGGGGATGACGAAGAACCCGACGATCGCGACGAGCACCGCGACGAGCAGGGTGCCCAGCCCGACACCTTGGGCCTTGAGCCGGCGGCCGGGGATGAGGAACTGGGCGATGAGCCCGACGGCGTAGACGACGGCCGCGACGGCGAAGACGATCCACGCGGTCGTCCCACCTGTGCTGATCGCCCAGATGAGCACGGCGAGGATGGTGAGCAGCAACCCGGGCAGGACCGGCACGACGATGCCGATCATGCCGACGACGATGAGGAGCGCGCAGAGCGCGATCGTGACGCCCTCGCTCACGTGGGCGAAACCCCTTCGGGGTCAGCGGTCGTCGGGGACTGCCGGCGAGGCCCCGACGAGCTTGTCGGTCTCGTCGTGGATGTGAGCGACCTCACGCAGGGCAGGGACATGCTTGCGGGCGTGGTGAGCACAGAAGAAGAGCTCGCCGCCGCCGTGCAGGGTAGCCCGCACGTATGCCTGTGCCCCGCACCGGTCGCAGCGGTCGGCAGCACTCAGGGAAGTGGGGGTCAGCAGAGCATTCACGTGATCAACCTTTGCGTATGAGACCGTTCATCTTTCGGTTCAGACCAACAGTGAAACACGGTGCAGTGTTCCCTGCGTACCAGAGCCCACGAAGTCGCCTCCCGGGCGTGGCGCGGGCGACCGCTGTCGGAGCAGGAGGCTAGCCTGCTGCAGGGAGTCCCACACCATGGGGGCATCTCCGCCCAGAGCCGCCGACCGGCGGCACCGAGAGGAGTGAACGAGTCCGTGCCGACCGCGAAGAAGGCCGCGACGAGCAAGACCGCCCAGGACTACACCGCTCACCACCTCCAGGTCCTCGAGGGTCTCGAGGCCGTGCGCAAGCGCCCCGGGATGTACATCGGGAGCACCGATGGGCGCGGCCTCATGCACTGCCTCTGGGAGATCATCGACAACTCCGTCGATGAGGCCCTCGGCGGTCACGGCAGCCGGATCGAGGTCATCCTGCACGCCGACCGCTCGGTCGAGGTCCGTGACCAGGGCCGCGGCGTCCCCGTCGACATCGAGCCCAGGACCGGGCTCACCGGGGTCGAGCTCGTCTACACGCGACTGCACGCCGGCGGGAAGTTCGGCGGCGGCTCCTACGCCGCGTCCGGAGGCCTGCACGGGGTCGGCGCCTCTGTCGTCAACGCGCTCTCATCCCGCATGGACGTTCAGGTCGACCGCGGTGGCAAGACCTATGCGATGAGCTTCCGGCGCGGCGAGCCCGGCGCGTTCAGCGACGAGGCGGGCAGTGCCGGAGAGCGCTCGCCGGCCAACGACTTCACCCCCTACATCAGGTCCAGCCAGCTCGACGTCATCGGCACGGTCAGGCGCGGAGTGACCGGCACCCGGGTGCGCTACTGGGCAGACCCGCAGATCTTCACCAAGGACGCCGCATTCGACGACGCCGGCCTGCGCGATCGGGCGCGCCAGACATCCTTCCTCATCCCCGGGCTCGCCATCGTCATCCGGGACGAGCGACGGCTCCCGGGGACCCCGGGTGCGGAGGGTCCGCACGATGAGACCTTCCTCCATGACGGTGGCATCGGCGAGTTCTGTGAGTTCCTCGCCTCCGACCCACCGGTGACACCGGTCTGGCGGCTCCAGGGGTCGGACACCTTCACCGAGACGATTCCCGTCCTCGACGGCTCCGGGCACATGGTCTCCACGGACGTGGATCGCGATTGCGGAGTCGACGTCGCACTGCGCTGGGGGACCGGCTACGACACGACGGTGAAGTCGTTCGTCAACATCATCGCCACCCCCAAGGGCGGGACCCACCTCTCCGGCTTCGACCAGGCCATGATCAAGGTCCTGCGCAAGCAGCTCGAGGTCAACGCGCGACGGCTCAAGGTCGGCGGCGACAAGGTCGAGAAGGACGACATCCTCGCCGGCCTCACCGCCGTGGTCACGGTCCGACTCAGCGAGCCACAGTTCGAGGGGCAGACCAAGGAGGTCCTCGGGACGCCGGCCGTGCGAGCCATCGTCGCCCGGGTGGTCGAGCGTGAGCTCACCGCATACCTCACCTCCCGCACGCGCGACGACAAGGCGGCTGCGGCCCTCGTCCTCGAGAAGGTCGTCGCCGAGATGAAGTCGCGCATCAGCGCCCGCCAGCACAAGGAGACCCAGCGCAAGAAGAACGCTCTCGAGTCCTCCACCCTGCCGGCCAAGCTCGCCGACTGCCGCAGCAGCGACCTTGCCAGGACCGAGCTGTTCATCGTTGAGGGCGACAGCGCCCTCGGCACCGCCAAGCTGGCCCGCAACTCCGAGCACCAGGCGCTGCTGCCGATCCGCGGCAAGATCCTCAACGTCCAGAAGGCCTCCATCGGCGACATGCTGAAGAACGCCGAGTGCGCCGCGATCATCCAGGTCATCGGCGCCGGCTCAGGGCGGTCCTTCGACCTCGACGCCGTCCGCTACGGCAAGGTCATCATCATGACGGATGCCGATGTCGATGGCGCGCACATTCGCACCCTCCTGCTGACCCTCTTCTTCCGCTACATGCGCCCGCTCCTCGATGCCGGTCGGGTCTATGCCGCCGTCCCGCCGCTGCACCGCATCGAGGTCGTCAACGCCGGATCGAAGAAGAACGACCTCATCTACACCTACTCGGAGGCGGAGATGCGCTCGACGCTGGCCGGGCTCAGCCGCCGCGGCAAGACGGTCAAACAGCCGATGCAACGCTACAAGGGACTGGGCGAGATGGATGCCGACCAGCTGGCCGAGACGACGATGGACCCGCGACACCGCACCCTGCGCAGGGTCACCGTCGAGACAGCGGCCCGCGCCGAGGACACCTTCGAGCTGCTCATGGGGACCGAGGTCGCCCCGCGCAAGGACTTCATCATCTCCTCAGCCGCCTCCCTCGACAGGGAGCGCATCGACGCGTGACCCCGAGGCTGCCCCGTCTCAGATGGGTGGAGCGGTGCTCCGGCGCTGGACGAGCTCGGTGTCGTGCACGAGATGTCGATGCTCGAGTCGCCTTGCTTTCTCGGCCGTGAGCTCCTCGAGCAGCAGCGACACGGCCTGGCCGGCCTGACCGACGAGGTCCTGACGGACCGTGGTGAGGTCGAACAGACCGGCGAGCGGATGGTCGTCGATACCCACGATCGAGACGTCGCCGGGGATCCTCAGGTCTCGCTCGCGGGCGGCCATATGGACCCCGAACGCGATCTCGTCCGAGCCGCACACGACCGCGGTGGGCGTTGGAGTGGCGGCGAAGAGGTCGCGCGCCCGGTCGCGCGCGTTCTCGGCGGTCCAGTCCGTGCGCAGGACCCACTCCTCGCGTGGTTGTACGCCGTGGGTGGCCATGGTCTCGAGAGCGGCCGCAAGCCGCGTCCGCGGGGTCTCGACGAGGGCCGCCATGTCCGTGACGGCACCGACATAGGCGATGTCCCGGTGGCCGAGCTCCAGCACGTGCGCGACCGCTGTGCGTGCGGCTGCCGCGTCGTCGATGCCGACGGAGGACCGACCGTCGAGGGGATAGCCCACCGAGACGACGGGGACATGCAGCCCGCTGAGCAGCTCGAGCTCGGCCGCCGTCATGGGGACGGTGATGGAGATGACCCCGTCGACCCGCTTCCAGAGCATCGAGCGTGTCAGTGAGAGTCGGCTGTTGAACTCCTCGCTCTCGAGATCGAAGAGCAGGACCTGGTACCCCTGCTCGCGCAGCGACTTGCCGATGGCGCTCAGCATGGACGCGAAGTACCAGCGGCTGACGAACGGGACGATGACACCGACGATGCGCGTCCGACCGGACGCGAGGGAGGTCGCCGTCGGCGAGGCGACATAGTGCATCTCCTCGGCAACGCGGCGGACCTTCTCCCTCGTGACCGGGCTCACTCGATCCAGCCCACGCAGAGCGCGCGAAACCGTTGCGACGGAGACGCCGGCCGCCTTGGCGACATCGACGATGGTGCTCGGTCCGGGGCGCTCGTCCATGGGGCTCCTGAGTCGCGGTGGCTGGCCGGTCCCGGGTTTGTCCCGGGACCGGCCAGGTGTCAGCCCTTCACACCTCCCGCAAGCAGGCCGCGGACGAAGTACCGCTGGAGGGAGAAGAACACGATCAGCGGGACGATGATTGCGATGAAGGCGCCGGCGGAGAGCAGGTGCCAGGCCGCGCCGCGGGTGCCGACGAGGTCGGCCAGGGCCGGCATGATCGGCCGGATCTCGGTGCCGGCGAAGGTGAGCGACACGAGCAGGTCGTTCCACACCCAGAGGAACTGGAAGATCCCGAAGGCGGCAATCGCCGGCACGAGGAGTGGAAGCAGGACCACGAAGAAGATCTTCACGTGTCCGGCACCATCGACCCGTGCTGCCTCGATGAGGGACGCGGGGATGTCCTTCATGAAGTTGTGCAGCAGGAAGATCGCCAGCGGCAGCGCGAAGATCGAGTGCGAGAGCCACATGGGCCAGTAGCTGCCGTCGATCCCGAGGTCCACGTAGGCCCGCAGGAGCGGGATGAGGGTGACCTGGATCGGGACGACCTGGAGGGCGAAGACCGCGACGAAGATGGTGTTCTTGTAGGGGAAGTCGATCCACGCGAAGGCATAGGCCGCGAGAAGTGCGAGTGAGATCGGGATGACGACCGCGGGGAGCGTGATGACGATGGTGTTGATGAAGGTCGTGTCGAGCCCGGTCTCGAGGGCCGCCTGGTAGTTCTCCCCGGTGAAGTTCGGGTTGCTGACCGCAGTCCACCAACCGCTGGTCCGGATGTCCCCAGCGTCGCGGAACGACGTGACGAACAGACCGAAGGTCGGGATCGTCCAGAGGATGGCGAGGAGGATCGCGATGCCCGATGCCCACGGGGATGTGAGCCTGGTCTTGGCGTCGACAGCCCGCTGCTCGGCCTTGGTGAGCTTGCGAGTGGTGCCGTGGGCCTTCGGGATGTCCTTCTTGACCTGGGCGTTCGCGTCGATGGGGGTGGGGGCGTTGCTGCTCATCGCTGCTCCTCCGAGAGTCGCATCTGGCGGACGTTGTAGATGAGGATCGGGATAACGAGGACGAAGAGCAGCACAGCCAGTGCGGCACCGATGCCCGCGTCATTGCGGCTGAAGGACTGCACGTAGAACTCGTTGGCGATGATTGAGGTCTCGAACTGACCGCCGGTCATCGCGTAGACGATGTCGAACACCTTGAGCGTGGCGATCGCGATCGTGGTGAGGACGACGACCACCGCCGGGCGGACCGACGGCAGCGTGACGTAGCGGAACATCCTGAAGCCGGCGACGCCATCGAGCTTGGCCGCCTCGATGATGTCGTCCGGGATGCCCTTGATCGCCGCGGAGAGGATCGTCATCGCGAATCCGGCCTGGATCCACACCATGACGGCGATGAGGAACAGCGTGTTCATCGGGGGGTTGAGGAGGAACTGCTGTGGTGCCACGCCGATCCAGACGAGAAACTGGTTGGCCAGGCCGGTCTGCGGCGCGGCGGCGGGCTTGAACTCGTAGACGAACCGCCAGATGATCGCGGCGCCGACCATGGAGATCGCCATCGGCAGGAAGATCATCGCCTTGGCGACCTTCTCGAAGCGGGTCCGGTCGACGAGGACCGAGTAGACCAGGCCGAAGCCGGTCGCGATGAGGGGCACAAGGAACACCCACAACGCCGTGTTGCGTAGCACGATGAGGAACTGCGAGTTCGTGAAGATCGTCGCGTAGTTGTCGATGCCGACGGCGGTGCTGCCGGCTGCGTCGTAGAACGACTCCCGGACCGTCACGATCGCCGGGTAGACCAGGCCGAAGACGATGAGCAGGACGGCGGGGCCGAGGAAGCCGATGATGGGAACCCACCGCGGCAGCCTGGGCCGGTCGACGGCGAAGAGGATGCCGCCCATGACGGCGACGAAGAGCGCCATGACGAGGAACATAAGCAGGAACTTGTGAACGGTGGAGTCGGCGCTGAGGAGAAAGTCCATCGATACCTCCCGGACGAGGGTGGTGGGGCGGCGGTGCCCCCATGAGAAGGCGGGGTGGGGATGAGTGCATCCCCACCCCGCCGTGCCCGGCTCTCACCGAGCGGTGAGGAGCGTCAGCTCGCGGGGAAGGTCTCCGCGATCTCGTCGAGCACCTGCTGGGACGGCTTGTCGTTGGCGATCCAGTCGGTCATGCCCGTCCAGAAGCTACCGGCACCGACAGCCCCGGGCATCAGGTCGGAGGCGTCGAACTTGAAGACCGTTGCGTCATCCGTGAGCAGCTCGAAGCTCAGCTGGTCGATCGGGGACTCCAGGTTCGCCGGGTCGAGCTCGTTGTTGGCCGAGAGCCAGCCGGGACCCGACACCTTGGCCTTCTCGTTGCTCCACTCGGGGCTGGCGAGGTAGGCCAGGAACGCCTGCACCTCTTCACGGTCGTCGAATGCGGCCGCGAACTCGCCACCGCCGAGGACCGGTCGGGTCGAGGTGTCGTTGCCGGGGAGGTAGAAGGCGAAGACGTCGCCGTCCTCGGCCACCGTCGTGCCCTCGGGCCAGTTGGCCTGGTAGAACGACGCCTGGCGGTGCAGGTAGCACGTGCCGTCGAGGATCGGCAGGGCCGCCTCGCCGAAGGACTGGGTGGCGATGGACTGCACGCCGCCCAGACCACCGTTGACGAACTCCTCGTTCTTGAGCACCATTCCGGCCATGTCGAGAGCCTCGAGGACCTTGGGGTCGTTGAAGGCGAGCTCGCCGCTGACCCACTGGTCGTACTCCTCTGGGGTGACGGTGCGCAGCATCATGTCCTCGAGCCAGTCTGTCGCCGGCCAGCCGGTCGCGCCGCCGGACTCGATGCCCGCACACCAAGGCTTGGTGAGGCCGTCGCCGCCCTGCTCGGTCGCGATCTGCTCGCTGAGGGCCATCAGGTCGTCCCAGGTCTCGGGGACCTCGTAGCCGTTGTCGGCGAAGGCCGACGGTGAGTACCACACGAAGGACTTGGCGTTGGCACCGACCGGGACGGCGTAGAACGTGCCGTCGACCGAGCCGTAGCCCTTCCACGCCTCGTTGTAGAACTCCTCGGTGTTCGAGGTCGCCAGCTCGCCGGCGGGAGCCACCGCACCGGGGTTCTGGGTCACGAGGGTCTGGAGAAGACCGGGCTGCGGGATGTAGGCGACGTCGGGGGCGTTGCCCGCGCGGATGCGGATGGGGAGCTGCTCCTCGAAGGACCGGCTTCCCTCGTACTCGATGGTCGCGCCGGTGCACTCCTCGAACGGCTTGTAGCTGTCGATGTGGGGCTGGTCCTCGGGGGTGACGATCGAGGCGAAGACCGTGACGGTCGTGCCTTCCAGGTCGCCGTACTGCTCGAACGCGCTGCAGTCGACGTCTCCGCCGCCGGAGCCGCCGTCAGCGGCGTCGGTGTCGCCCTCTCCGCCGCCGCAGGCGGTCAGGGCGAGGGCCGCGATGCCGACGAATGCCGCGGCACCGGTGCGCTTGCGCCGGGGGTGGGTCATGGGTGTTGCCTCCATTGCTGTGGGGAAGGTGCAACGCCGTAGAACCCGCCGCTGCACTGAGGGGAACGGCTCTATGTAAGCGTTTCCGCCGGGGGAAGGCAAGGACTACAGGCAACGGCTCGGTAACAATCCGGAAACATGCCCGGCGTCGACTCAGGAGGGCAGTGCGCCGATGCCCGCGATGACCGTCGGTGCCGGAGAACCGGATCCGTCACGGCGACCGGTCGGCTCGGGCAGGGCGACGGCGACCCCGCCCGCGGCGCTGGCGCGCGCGGGTGTGGAGCCGACCCAGGCGAGGACCAGGGTGTCCTCGCCCTTGAGGAAGCGGTGGCAGCGCACCCCGCCGGTCCCGCGACCCTTGGCCGGGTACTCGGAGTATGGAGTGACCTTGAGCGAGCCGGGCTCGGTGCCGGGCAGCGCTGCGCTCGTGCCGCTCGCGGTGACGACGATCGGCTCCCGCGCGGGGTCGACGGCGCCGAAGAACACGACCTGGTGGCCGTCTGTCACGCGGACCCCGGAAACTCCGCCTGCCACCCTGCCCTGGGGGCGTACCGAGGCCGCCGGGAAGCGGAGCAACTGGGCGTCCGAGGTGACGAACACCAGATCCTCCTCGCCGGTCCTCAGCTCCGCGGCCCCGACGACCCGGTCATCGTCCTTGAGGCCGATGACCTCCCAGGCGTCCCGGCCGGGGTAGTCGGTCGTCACGCGCTTGACGACGCCGCCGGCCGTCCCCAAGGCGATTCCCGGAGAGTCCGCTGCGAGCGAGACGATCGTCAGAGGCTCCTCCCCGCGCGCAAGGTCGACGTAGGCGGCGAGCGGGGCACCCCCGGCCAGGCTCGGGGCCGAGCTCGTCGGGGGCAGGGTCGGCAGGTCGAGCGCGGCGAGTCGGATCATCCGGCCCGCGGAGGTGAGCAGCGCATACTCTCCGCGCGCGGTGGTGCGGACCGCCCCGACGATGGCGTCGTGCTTGGCCCGGCCGCCGCCGGCGGGGATCGCGTCGTCGGTCGTCGTGCGCGCAAGCAGCCCACTGGAGGACAGCAGCACCCAGCACGGGTCGTCCGTGACCTCGAGGGTCGCCGCCGTTGTCGCGGGCGCAGCCGCCGACTCGAGCAGGACGGTGCGGCGCGGGGTGCCGTGGGCCCGCGCGACCTCGGCGAGCTCGGTGCTCACCGTCCTGCGGAGCAGCGTCTCGTCCGAGAGGATCGCGCGCAGAGCCTCGATGTCGCGCTCGAGGTCGGACTGCTCGCGCTCGAGCTCGATCCGGGAGAACTTCGTCAGCCGCCGCAGCTGCAGGTCGAGGATGTAGGTGGCCTGCGCCTCCGAGAGGTCGAACACGTCGATGAGCCGCTGCCGGGCGATGGCGGCGTCGTCCGCGGCACGGATGAGCTGGATGACCTCGTCGATGTCGAGGATGGCGATGAGCAGACCCTCGACGAGGTGCAGCCGCGACTCCCGCTTCGCCAGCCGGTGGGCGGTACGTCGGCGCACGACGTCGATCCGGAAGCCGAGGAAGACGCTGAGCAGCTCCTTCAGGCCCATGGTGCGTGGCTCGCCGTCGACGAGGGCGACGGCGTTGACGCCGAAGTTCTCCTCCATCGGCGTGAGCTTGTAGAGCTGCTCGAGCACGGCCTCGGGGTGGAAGCCGTTCTTGACCTCGAAGACGAGCCGTAGGCCGTTCTTGCGGTCGGTGAGGTCCTTGACGTCGGAGATGCCCTGGAGCTTCTTGGCCTGGACGGCGTCGCGGACCTTGTCGATGACCTTCTCCGGACCGACGAGGTAGGGCAGCTCGGTGACGACGATGCCCATCTTGCGGGCGGTGATCTTCTCGATCCTCGCCGTCGCCCGGGTGCGGAAGGAGCCGCGGCCGGTCAGGTAGGCGTCGCGGATCCCGTCCAGACCCACGATCTTGCCGCCGCACGGCAGATCCGGGCCGGGCACGTGCTTCATGAGGTCGTCGAGGGAGCAGCTCGGGTGGTCGAGCAGCCACCGCGCCGCACCGATGACCTCGACGAGGTTGTGCGGTGCCATGTTCGTCGCCATGCCCACGGCGATGCCGGTGACGCCGTTGACGAGGAGGTTGGGGTATGCGGTGGGCATTACCGCGGGCTGGAGCAGCTGGTCGTCGTAGTTGGGCACGAAGTCGACGGTGTCCTCATCGAGACCGCCGACCATGAGCAGGGCCGCGGGAGCCATCCTCGCCTCGGTGTAGCGAGCTGCTGCGGGTCCGTCGTCGAGGCTGCCGAAGTTGCCGTGCCCGTCCACGAGCGGCAGCCGCATCGTGAAGTCCTGGGCCATCCGCACCAGTGCTTCGTAGATCGCCGAGTCACCGTGCGGGTGGTACTTGCCCATGACGTCGCCGACGATCCGGCTGCTCTTGACGTGGCCGCGGTCGGGGCGCAGGCCCATCTCGGACATCGAGAACAGGATGCGACGCTGGACGGGCTTGAGGCCGTCCCGGGCATCGGGGAGGGCTCGGGAGTGAATGACCGAGAGCGAGTACTCGAGGAAGGCGTTGCTCATCTCCTCGGTGACGTCGATGTCGACGATCTTCTCCGTGTAGTCGTCGTCCGCCTTGGTGGTGCGGGAGGTCCGGGAGCGAGCCATGATGAGCAATCCTCACACAGGGCCGAAGCGCCCCCGGTGAACGACATCCGCGAGTCGGCGGCGGCCCCGCCGCAGCGAGGGGCTGCGCGGAGTGGGGGAGTCGGGGTCCGGGTGACCGAGGGCCACCACCCCGACGATGCGCAGCCGCTCCGGGATCGAGAACGCGGACCGGACGGAGGAGTGTGCGGGGCCTGGCACCCCGAAGAAGAGTGAGCCGAGGTGGCGTTCCTCAGCGGCCAGCAGGAGGATCATCGCCGCCATGGCCGAGTCCGTGTCCCAGTACGGAACGGGCCATCGGTCGAGGGACCGGTCCGTCCAGCCCTTGTCTGGGGCCGCATACCGGTCGAGGTAGGCGTCGGGGTCCGAGAGGACGAGCACGAGCACGGGTGCCGCTTGCACTCCTCGCAGCCAGCGATCCGGCGGACCCTCCGGGCCTCGGGTCGCATCCCAGTAGTGGCCCCGGTCGCCGGGATCCGAGAGGACCACGAACTCCCAACCCTGGGTGTGTCCAGCGCTCGGCGCCCGGGTCGCGAGGTCGAGCAGCTCGTCGACGACCTCGTCCGGCACCCCGCGTGAAGGGTCGAACCGGCGGCACATCCGCCGCATCCTGACCGCCGTCGTCACGTCCATCACCGCAGCATGCCATTCTGGTGTCATGACCGCAGTGGTCGAGGAGCTTCCTCCGGGCTATCCCATCTCGTGGGAGGCCGACGTCGTGCTCAGGGACGGCAGCGTCGCGCACCTCCGGCCGATCAAACCCTCCGACGCGCCGCTCATCGAGGTCTTCCACTCCAAACAGTCCGACGAGTCCATCTACTACCGGTTCTTCGCCCCGCTCAAGCGGCTGCCGCCCAAGGACCTGCACCGCTTCACCCACGTCGACTACGTCGATCGGGTAGCCCTCGTGGCCACGGTGCGCGACGACATCGTCGGCATCGGACGCTACGACCGGGTCAGCCCCACGAGCGCCGAGGTCGCCTTCAACATCAGCGACCACTTCCAGGGCAGAGGGATCGGGTCGGTGATGCTCGAGCATCTCGCGGCCATCGCCGAGGAGGACGGGATCACCCGCTTCGTCGCAGAGGTGCTGCCGCAGAACCGCAAGATGCTCGCGGTCTTCAGCGAGGCCGGCTATGTCGTCTCCCGTCGGTTCGAGGACGGCGTCGTGAGCGTGAGCTTCGACATCGCCGAGACCGAGGCCTCGATCGCCGTGCGCACCGCTCGCGAGCACCGCGCCGAGGCCAAGAGCATGTCGACGGTCCTGGCGCCCCGCTCGATCGCCGTCGTCGGGGCCAGCACCAACCCCGACGCGGTCGGGCACCTCGTGCTGCGCAACATCGTCGACTTCGGCTACACCGGCTCCCTCGCTGCGGTCAACGCGAAGGCCACCGAGATCCTCGGTGTGCCCTCCTATCCGAGGATCGGGGACGTCCCGGGCGAGATCGACCTCGCCATCGTCGCCATCCCGGCGCGGCACATGCTCTCGGTCGTCGACCAGTGCGCCGAGAAGGGCGTGAAGTCCCTGCTCGTCATCTCCAGTGGCTTCGCCGAGTCCGGCCCCGAGGGCGCGGCGCTGCAGGCCGAGGTGGTGCGTCTGGCTCACGGCGCAGGTATGCGAGTCCTCGGGCCCAACTCCTTCGGCGTCGTCAACCTCGATCCCGCGACCCGGCTCAACGCGAGCATCGCCCCCCGGCTGCCCGCCTCCGGTGGGCTCGGGCTCTTCGCCCAGAGTGGGGCGCTGGGGATCGCGATCCTGGACTCGGCGGCTCGCCGTGGGCTCGGGATCTCGGTGTTCGCCTCTGCGGGCAACCGGGCTGACGTCTCGGGCAACGACTTCATGCACTACTGGATCGACGACCAGAGCACCAGGGCGGTAGGCCTCTACCTCGAGTCGATGGGCAACCCTCGCAAGTTCTCCCGGATCGCCCGCCACCTCGCCGCAGAGAAGCCGGTCATCGTCACGTCGAGCGGCTTCAGCGCCTACGGTCTCCCACCCGGGCACCAGGTGCGGGAGTCGCGGATGGGCCCGGGGGTGATGCGTGCGATGTTCCGCCAGGCCGGCGTCATTCGCACCGAGAACACCCATCAGATGTTCGACATCGCCCAGCTCGTCTGCGGCCAGCCGTTGCCGTCCGGCCCCCGAGTCGCAGTCGTCGCCAACTCCGACGCGCTGGCCTCCCTCACCGCTCAGGCGGTCAACACCTGGAACCTCGAGATCACCCACGGCCCGGTGGCGCTCGGCAGCGAAGCCACGACCGAGGAGTTCAAGGACGCCCTCACGACTGCGGCGAGCGATCCCGACGTCGACTCGGTCATCGCCTGCTTCATCCCGCCTCTTCTCACCGAGGACGAGGACGTCGCCGCAGCCGTGCGCGATGCCGCTCGAGAGCAGGGCAAACCGGTCCTCGGCTCGCTCATGGGCATGCGCCGCGGCGCCGACGACCTCCAGTACACCGACGTCGAGGGCGTCTCCCGCGTCGTCCCGGTCTACTCGATGCCAGAGGACGCGGTGCGCGCGCTCGCGATGGTGACCCGGTACTCCCAGTGGCGCGCCGCGGACCGCGGCGACCTCGTCGCCCCGATGGGGATCGCCAAGCGCACCGCGCAGGAGTTCATCGACGCCGTCCTCGCCGAGACGCCCGAGGGTCGGGTGCTCACGGACGAGGAGGCGGCGACACTGGTCGGCACGTACGGGGTGAGCGTGTGGCGCACCGTCCCGGTCCGGTCGGTCGATGACGCGGTCCGGACCGCGGCCGAGCTCGGCTATCCGGTGGTCGTCAAGTCGACGGCCGAGCGGCTGCGTCACCAGCGGTCGGTGACGAGCATCCGCGTCGACCTCGCGACCGAGTCCGCGGTCCGCGAGGCCTATGAGTCGTTGCGCCTGCACCTGCTGCCGACGGAGGAGGGCTCGATCGTCATGCAGCGGATGGCGAGAGAGGGGGTGGCC
>JBHEPF010000145.1:0-76707 GCA_046260445.1 Dermatophilaceae bacterium
ATTGCCGAGATATCTCATCCCGAGTCCCTGGAGAACGTTCCGTGAGCACCCGCTCCGCCACCTCGAAGGCCAGCCGGCCGGCCCGCGTGGCCTTCGTCGGCGCTGGTCCCGGGGACCCTGCCCTCCTGACGGTCGCCGCCGTCGACCTGCTGGCGCAGGCCGACACCATCGTCATCGACCAGATCGCTCGCGGGGCGCTCGTCGAGCGCTTCGCGCGCCCTGGCGTGACGATCGTCGACGCCGCGACCTCGAGCCTGAGCCATGGCGACCATGGCCGCCCGCTCACCCATGCGGGCAAGGCCAGGCTCGTCGTCAAGGCGGCCAAGGAGGCCGCCGGTGGACTCGTCGTCCGTCTCCTCGACGGTGACCCCACCCTCTTCGCCGGTCTCGCCGAGGAGGCGCTCGCCTGTCACAAGGCCGAGATCCCCTTCGACATCGTCCCAGGGGTGAGCGCGGTGAGCGCTGTGCCCGCCTATGCCGGGATCCCGCTCACAACGAGCCGCTCCCGCGCGGTCCACGTCTGTCATGGACCGGAGGCCATCGATGCGGGTATCGCCCGCGACGAGACCGCCACCGTCGTGCTCCTCGGCACTCCAGATGTGCTTGGCGCTGCGCTCGCCCGACTCCTCGAGGCCGGTCGGGCCGGGGACACCCCCGTCGCGATCACCGAGAACGGCACTGCCGTGCGGCAACGCACCGTGGTCACCACCCTGCGTGCGTGTGGCGGCGCCATCCCGCAGACGAGGTTCCCCGCCCTGGCTGTGGTCGGGCCCACGGTCGAGCTGCGTCACCAACTCTCGTGGTTCGAGACCAAGCCGCTTTTCGGATGGGACGTCCTCGTGCCGCGCACGCGGGAGCAGTCGGAGTCGGTTCGCACCCGGTTGGCCGCCCATGGCGCGACCGCCACCGTCGTGCCGACGATCAGCGTCGAACGGCCGCGCACACCGCACCAGATGGATAAGGCCATCAAGGGCCTGGTCACCGGCCGCTACGAGTGGGTCGGCTTCACCTCCACGAACGCCGTCAAGGCGGTCCGCGAGAAGCTCGAGGAGTGCGGTCTGGACGCTCGGGCGTTCGCCGGGCTGAAGGTCGCAGCCGTCGGCGGAGTCACCGCGGACGCGCTGCGGGCCTGGGGCCTGAACCCGGACCTCGTCCCCTCCGGTGAGCAGTCCGCCCGGGGGTTGCTCGAGGACTGGCCGCCCTACGACGACGTCCTCGACCCGATCAACCGGGTGCTCCTCCCGCGTGCCGACATCGCGACGGACACCCTGGTGGCAGGGTTGCAGGAGATGGGCTGGGAGGTCGACGACGTCACCGCATACCGGACCGTGCGCGCGGCACCCCCGGCGCCGGAGATCCGGGAGGCGATCAAGACCGGCCGCTTCGACGCCGTCCTCTTCACGAGCAGCTCCACCGTGCGCAACCTCGTCGGCATCGCGGGCAAGCCCCACGCGAGCACCGTCATCGCCTGCATCGGCCCCGCGACCGCGAAGACGGCAGAAGAGCACGGGCTGCGCGTCGACGTCCTCGCTCCCGAGGCGAGCGCCGTCATGCTCGTCGACGCCCTCGCCGACCACGGTGCCTGTCTCGCGGCGACCGCGCAGGAGGCCGGCGAAGAGGTTCAGCGTCCCAGTCTGCGCCGCACCGCCGGGCGTCGCCGTGCGAAGCGGAACTCCTAGGGCGATGCCGATGAGCACCGAGCGCCTTGCCCGGGGGGCCTTCCCTGCTCACCGGCCGCGTCGGCTGCGTCAGTCCGCCGCCGTGCGACGGCTGGTCGCCGAGACCCGGCTGCATCCGGCCGACCTCGTCCTCCCGGCGTTCGTCCGGGCCGGGATCACCGCACCCGTCGACATCGAGGCGATGCCGGGCGTCCGGCAGCACACCGTCGACAGCCTGGTCGACCTCGCCCAGGACTGTGTCTCGGCGGGGCTGGGGGGTCTGATGCTCTTCGGGGTGCCAGAGGACAAGGACCCGGTCGGCTCGGGGGCGGACGCGGACGACGGCATTCTCAACATCGCCCTGCGCGCGGTCCGTGAGGCGGTGGGCGACGACCTCGTCGTCATGGCCGACCTGTGTCTCGACGAGTTCACCAGCCATGGTCACTGCGGCGTCCTCGACAGCGGAGGGAGGGTGGACAACGACGCCACCCTCGAGCGGTATGCCTCCGTGGCTCTGGCCCAGGCCCGCGCAGGCGCTCAGGTCCTGGGCCTGTCCGGGATGATGGACGGCCAGGTCGGTCACGTCCGCAGGGTGCTCGACGTCGAGGGTCTTCAGGACACCATGCTGCTGGCCTACGCGGCCAAGTACACCTCCGGGCTGTACGGTCCGTTCCGCGAGGCCGTCGCCTCCAGTCTCGTCGGCGACCGGGCGACCTACCAGCAGGACCCGGCCAACGCCCGCGAGGCGCTGCGTGAGATCGAGCTCGACCTCGCAGAAGGCGCCGACATCGTCATGGTCAAGCCGGCCGGGCCCCACCTCGACATCGTCGCGGCCGCAGCCGCGATCTCATCCGTGCCGGTCGCCGCCTACCAGATCTCGGGCGAGTACTCCCAGGTCGTCGCCGCGGCGGACCGTGGGTGGATCGACCGGGAGCGGGCCGTGCTCGAGTCCCTGTTGCACATCAAGCGCGCCGGGGCGAGCATCATCCTCACGTACTTCGCGCTCGAAGCCGTGCGGGCGCTCCGGCCGGGGGCGGCCGAGCGATGAGCGGTGTGTCTGGCGAGCCTCGATGGCTGAGCGACGAGGAGCAGATGTCGTGGCGTGCGTACCTCCACGGGGCGCGCCTGCTCGAGGTCGCTCTCGACGCCGACCTCTCCGGCCACGGCGTCTCGCTGCCCGAGTACGAGATCCTCTCGATGCTGTCCGAGGCCGAGAGCGGTCGCATGCGGATGTCGGCCCTCGCCGACCTGGTCGTCCAGTCCCGCAGCCGCGTCACGCATACCGCCTCCCGGCTGGAGAAGCGGGCGCTGGTGACCCGTGAGCCATGCCTGGAAGACGGCCGGGGCGTCGAGCTCGTCCTCACTGCAGCGGGGCGCGAGGCCATCGAACGGCTGGCGCGAGCGCACGTCGAGAGCGTCCGCCGGCACTTCATCGACCTGCTCACCGTTGACCAGTTCACAGAGCTCGGAGCGGCCATGGCGGTCGTAGGAGAGCATGGACGGAGACGACGGTGAACGGTTCTTTGCCGCACTCGGCTGCACTGCTCGAGCGCGCTCAACGGGTGATCCCGGGCGGGGTCAACAGTCCCGTCCGCGCCTTCCGGGCCGTGGGAGGGACCCCGAGGTTCATGGCCTCGGCGGCCGGGCCCTGGCTCACCGACGTCGACGGGCGACGCTACGTCGACCTCATCTGCTCGTGGGGTCCGATGATCCTCGGGCACGCCGATCCGCGTGTGCTCGACGCGGTGCATCACGCTGCAGCCCGCGGCTTCTCGTTCGGCACCCCGTGCGAGAACGAGCTGCTCCTCGCCGAGGAGATCGTCGCGCGAGTCGACCCCGTCGAGCAGCTGCGCCTCGTCTCGAGCGGCACCGAGGCGACGATGAGTGCCATCCGGCTCGCGCGGGGCTACACCGGCCGCACCCTTATCGTGAAGTTCGCCGGTCACTACCACGGCCACGTCGACTCCCTGCTCGCTGCCGCCGGTTCCGGCATCGCCACCCTCGCGCTGCCCGACTCGGCCGGCGTGCCGGCCGAGGTGGCTGCGGAGACCATCGTGCTGCCCTACAACGACACCGCCGCCCTCGAGACCGTGTTCGCGGAGCGCGGTGACCTGATCGCCGCGGTGATCACCGAGGCCGCCGCCGGCAACATGGGGGTCGTCCCGCCCGCACCGGGGTTCACCACTGCGCTGCGGACACTCAGCCGCCGGCACGGCGCGCTGCTCATCTCGGACGAGGTGATGACCGGCTTCCGGTGCAGCGCCAGCGGCTGGTTCGGCCTCGAGGGTCCGACGGAGGACGGGGCCCCCGACCTCTTCACCTTCGGCAAGGTCATGGGCGGCGGCTTCCCCGCTGCCGCCTTCGGGGGCCGTGCCGACGTCATGGCTCTCCTCGCACCGAACGGCCCGGTCTACCAGGCCGGCACCCTCTCGGGGAACCCCGTGGCCACAGCGGCGGGGCTCGCCACCCTGCAGGGCTGCACCGACGAGGTCTATGCGCGTCTGCATGAGGTCTCGCACGCCATCGCCGGCGCCGCATCGTCGGAGCTGAGCGCGGCAGGGGTGGCACACCGGGTCCAGTGGGCCGGCTCGATGTTCTCCGTCTTCTTCCGCGACGGTGCCGTGCAGGACTACGACGACGCCCGGGACCAGGACACCGCTGCCTTCGGCCGGTTCTTCCACGCCATGCTCGAGCAGGGCGTGCACCTGCCGCCGAGCGCCTTCGAGTCCTGGTTCGTCAGCGCCGCCCATGACGAGAGCGCGGTCGAGGCCGTTCTCGCGGCGCTGCCCGAGGCGGCCCGCGCGGCAGCCCGGGTCCCTGCCCGCGAATCCTGAACGGACCACCCAGGAAGGTTTGCCACAATCACCGCCATGCCCGCACCAGCCCACACCCGGGTCCACCTCCTGCGCCACGGAGAGGTCTTCAACCCGGACAAGATCCTCTATGGCCGGCTGCCCGGGTTCCTGCTGTCCGAGCTCGGGCACCGGATGGCCGCGATGGTCGCGGACTCCCTCGCGGACCACGACATCACACATCTCGTCTCCTCGCCGCTCGAGCGGGCCCAGCAGACGGCTCAGCCACTGGTCGACCGGACCGGTCTGGAGCTGGTCATCGACAAGCGGGCCATCGAGGCCGACAACCGCTTCGAGGGTCGTGCCGTGGCAGGGGGCCAGAACCTCCTCCGGCTCTCGAACCTGCGCCTGGCGTTCAACCCCTTGCGGCCCAGCTGGGGCGAGGCCTACACCGCGATCCGGGACCGGATGATCCCCGCTGTCCACGCGGCCCGCGACGCCGCTCACGGGCACGAGGCGGTCATCGTCAGCCACCAGCTGCCGATCTGGACCACCCGGAGCTCGGCCGAGGGCCGGCCGCTCTGGCACGACCCGCGCCGACGTGAGTGCAGCCTCGCATCGCTCACCACGATCTCCTTCGCCGCGGACGGGGCCCTCGTCGGCGTCGACTACAGCGAGCCCGCCGCCTCCCTCCTGCCGCTCGCGAGCAAGGTGGCCGGAGCGTGATCCGGACATTGCGCGCCGGCGCCGGTGTCGCCCTGCTCGCCGTCCTCGCCCTCGCCGGGTGCTCCGGCGAGAGCTCCTCGCTCGCCGAGCAGGCGCGCGCGGGGGACAACAAGAGCTATATCTCCGGCGACGGCGAGATCGTCCGGTATGCGCCGGAGGACCGCCTCGAGCCGCTCACCCTGAGCGGGGAGACACTGACGGGGGAGGAGTGGTCGCTCGACGACCATCGCGGCTCGGTCGTCGTCCTCAACAAGTGGGGCTCGTGGTGCCCACCGTGCGTCAAGGAGACCCCGGACCTCGTGCAGGCCTGGGAGGAGATCCAGGCCATGGACGCTCCCGTGACCATGGTGGGACTGAACTTCCGCGAGTCCCCGCAGACCGGTGCGGCCTTCGCGGAGCGGACCGGGATGACCTATCCCTCGCTCGCCGACGAGGACGGCATCCTGCCACTCGAGCTCCAGGGTCGGGCCCAGGCCACCCCCACCACCCTCGTCCTCGACACCGAGGGCCGGATCGCCGCCGCCGTCGCCGGGCCGCTCACGAAGGCGACGCTGCTGGGACTCGTCGACGACGTGGTGAGCGATGAGCCCACCGTGAGCAATGGTTGACGTCACCGAGGCCGTCGCCGGCGGGCCACTGCCGCTCGCCCTGTTCTTCGCGGTGCTCGCCGGCCTGGTGTCCTTCCTCTCGCCCTGCGTGCTGCCGCTCGTGCCCGGCTACCTCGGGTATGTCACAGGACTCTCCGAGATCTCCCTCACCGAACGCAAGCGGCACCGGATGGTCCTCGGGGCGCTGCTCTTCGTCGTCGGCTTCTCGGTCGTGTTCATCCTCGCGACGATCTTCGTCACCTCGATCGGGCGCGTGTTCGTCGAGCAGCGGGTGCTCCTGTCCCGCATCGGTGGGGTGATCGTCATCCTCCTCGCGCTCGTCTTCATGGGGATGGGGACCCAGCGCAGCGCCACGGTCGCGTTCCGGCCGCGCACCGGACTCGCCGGTGCACCGTTGCTCGGTGCGACGTTCGCCCTAGGCTGGGCTCCCTGCACCGGTCCGACGCTCATCGCGCTCTTCGCCATGCTCTCCAGCCTCGAACCGGACCTGACGCGGGCGACGACCGTGGCCGTCGCATACTGTCTCGGTCTCGGCCTGCCCTTCGTCGTCATCGCCGCCGGCTACGAGCGCTCCGCCCGGTGGTCGGCGCGGCTGCGCACGCGACAGCGCGCCATCCAGCTCGTCGGGGGCGGCTTCCTGCTCCTCGTCGGCGTCCTCCTCGTCACCGGAGTGTGGGAGAGCCTCAACCGCTGGATCCAGTCCAACTGGCTGGCCGGGTTCGAGGTGGCGTTCTGATGGGGACCTCGACGACCGAGCGGGCCTCGCCGCCGCTCACCCAGCCCACCCTCGGCCTCCGCGGCTGGCTGCGCTTCCTCTGGCGGCAGCTGACCAGTATGCGCACCGCGCTGTTCCTGCTGCTGCTCCTGGCCGTCGCTGCCGTCCCCGGGTCGGTGTTCCCCCAGCGCGGGATCGACGCGACCCGCACGGCGGACTGGATCGCCGACCGTCCGACCGCGGGTCCGATCCTGGACCGGCTCGGGTTCTTCGACGTGTACTCGACGCCGTGGTTCGCCAGCATCTACCTGCTCCTCTTCATCTCCCTGGTCGGCTGCGTCCTCCCGCGGACCCGGGTCCACTGGGAGGCGCTGCGCCAGCCGCCGCCGCGCACCCCCGCCCGGCTCGAGCGGTTCAGCGCCCATGAGCGGCTCGAGGTCGAAGCAGGCGACGGCGACCGGAGCCTCGACGCCGTCGAGGCGGCACTGCGCCGCCGCCGCTACCGCGTCCACCGGCACGCCCCGGGGACGCTCAGTGCCGAGGGCGGCTATCTCAAGGAGACCGGCAACCTGCTCTTCCACCTCGCGCTCATCGGCGTCATCGTCGGCGTCGCGGTCGGTCACCTCTGGGGCTGGAAGGGCGACGCGATCGTCCCCGAAGGGCAGACCTTCGCCAAGACCCGCTTCGACACCTTCAACCCCGGTCCGTGGGTGGATGACGACGACGTGCCGCCGTTCACCCTGCGGGTCGACGAGTTCACCGCCGAGTTCGAGCGTGAGGTGACCGGTCGCGGCCAGTTCGGCATGCCGCGGGACTTCACCGCCTACGTCACCGCCACCGAGGGCGGCGTCTCCCGGGAGACCATCGTCAAGGTGAACAAGCCGCTCGAGCTCGACGGCGCCAGCGTCTTCCTCCTCGGCAACGGGTATGCGCCGGTCATCACGGTCCGCGACCCGGCCGGTGAGGTCCTCTACACCGGGGCGACGACGTTCCTGCCGCAGGACAACAACTACCAGTCGGTGGGGGCGATCAAGGTGGCGGCCGCCGACCCCGGCCTCGGGTTCGTCGGCTGGTTCCTCCCGACGGCTGTCATCACCGAGGACGGCGGGCCGCAGTCGATCTTCCCCGATGCCCTGGATCCGGCCCTTGCGCTCACGGTCTACGAGGGGGACCTGTTCCCCGACGGTCGGCCGCAGTCGGTGTTCCGGCTCAGCACCGACGAGATGACCCAGCTGACCAATGAGGACGGGACCGACGCGGCCCGCCTCTGGCTCGGGCTGGGCGACACCGTGGAGCTTCCCGGTGGGCGCGGCACGATCACCTTCGAGTCGCTCGACCGCTTCGCGGGCATCTCGGTCCGTCATGACCCGGGCCGCTGGCTCACGCTCGGTTCGGCGCTCCTGGCGCTCGGCGGCCTCGTGCTCACGCTGCTGGTGCCGAGGCGGCGCGTGTTCGCCCGGGTGGAGGGCCCCGATGGTGAAGGTCGTACCGTAGTCACTGTGGCTGCGATAGCCAAGGCCGACGACACCGGTCTCGACTCGCTCCTCAACGATCTCACCGCAGACATGGGTCTCGCCGACACGGTGGAGCTCAGGGAAGACATGGACCGATGACGTACCAAGAGCTCGCGACGTACTCGAACTACGCGCTCTACTCCGCGATGGGTGTCCTCACGCTGACGATGCTCGCCTATGCCGGCTACCTCGCCGGCCTTATGCCGACGCGGTCCGAGGAGAAGGACGCAGCGCGCAAGGACTCAGCGCAGAGGGACGCCGCGCACAAAGACGCAACGCGCAACTCTGCGGCGCGGCAGGAAGCGCCGCGCACCGCAGAGCTCGTGGGGGCAGCGGCGGGTGGTCGGATTGCTGCGGGCGGGGACGTCGATGACCGGCCCCGCGAGACACCGGCGCCCGGGAACCTCGACGAGGGGGTGTCGCCAGGCACCCGCAAGATCGGGGGCATCGCCGGCTCGCTCGCGTGGCTCGGCACCGCTCTGCTCCTCGTCTCCGTGACCCTGCGCGGCGCGTCGGTCCAGCGTGCCCCGCTCGGCAACCTCTTCGAGTTCGCGGTCGTGGCCTGCCTGGCGATCATGCTGGCGTTCTGCCTGTGGTCGACCCGCCGTGACCTGCGCTGGCTCGGGCTGTTCGTCGTCACGCCGGTGCTGCTCGTCCTCGGGGTCGCCCTTGTGTCGTGGTACACCGAGGCCGCCGAGCTCATGCCGTCGCTCCAGTCCTACTGGCTCGTCATCCACGTCTCCGTCGCCGTCATCGCGACCGCGGTGTTCTTCCTCGGTGCCGCGGTCGGCGTGCTCTACCTCTGGCAGGACAAGGTGGAGCAGACGGGGGCGCGCTCGATCCTCAACCGCTTCCCCTCGTCGCGGTCGCTCGAACGACTCACCTACGGGCTGCACATCATCGCCTTCCCGCTGTGGTCCTTCACCCTCATCGCGGGGGCCATCTGGGCCCGTCAGGCGTGGGCCTCGTACTGGAACTGGGACCCCAAGGAGGTATGGACCTTCGTCATCTGGGTGGTCTACGCCGCCTACCTCCACGCGCGGGTGACCAGTGGCTGGTCCAAGCAGCGGGCGACCTACATCGCCCTCGCCGGGTTCGTCTGCATCATCATCAACTACACCGTCGTCAACCTCTTCTTCGTCGGTCAGCACTCCTACTCCGGCCTGTGACCCGAAGGCGCCAGACATGATCCGATACTCACTGCTCCGCCTGCTCATCTTCGCCGTCGCGCTGTACGTGTTCTGGCTCCTGGGCCTGCGCTCCGAGACCCAGCTGCCCTACCTCGTCATCGCCGCGGCACTCACCTCGATGGTGATCTCCTACTTCGCGCTCCGACCGATGCGGGAGCAGTTCAGCGCGCAGCTCGCCCACCGGGTCGAGCAGCGCACCGCCGCCCGCGCGGCCAAGCGCGGCGAGGCCGACGAGTCCGCCGAGGACGCGGAGGTCGATGACTCGTTCCGCTGAGGACCGCCCCGGATCGGGCGTCCAGAACACCGTGGGACGATAGCCTCATGACCCGCGTCCTTCCTGTCATCATCGGCCTGGGACTGGCGATCTACGCTCTCGTGGACTGTATCCAGACCGACGAGAGCAAGGTGCGCGGTCTGCCCAAGGTGTTCTGGATCGTCCTCATCGTGCTCATCACCTTCGTCGGGCCCATCGCCTGGCTCATCGCCGGCAAGGAGCGCTCGCTTCCCGGCCGTGGCCGCCAGCAGCAGCGTGGGCCGATCGGACCCGACGACGACCCGGACTTCCTCCGCGGTCTCTGACCCAAGGACCCCCTCGCCCGTGGCTACAGCCGTTCAGTGGATCGATGGTGCGCGCCCGCGCACCCTGCCCGCCGCCGTCGCGCCCGTCGTGGTCGGTACCGCCGCTGCGATGGCGGTCGAGGCGCACGACCTCGGTCTCGCCCTCCTCGCCCTCGTGGTCTCGCTCTCCCTGCAGATCGCGGTCAACTACGCGAACGACTACAGCGACGGCGTCCGGGGGACCGACGCCGACCGCGCGGGACCGGCGCGGCTGGTCGGCGGCGGGCGGGCCAGGGCCGAGAACGTCAAGCTCGCCGCCTTCGCCTTCTTCTTCCTCGCCGCGCTCGCGGGCCTGGCCCTCATCGCCCTGTCGGGAGCCTGGTTGCTCCTGCTGTTCGGCGGTGCGGCGATCATCGCGGCCTGGCGCTACACCGGGGGGGACAACCCCTACGGCTACCGGGGGCTGGGGGAGGTCTACGTCTTCGTCTTCTTCGGTCTGTTCGCCACCCTCGGCACGCTGTGGACGCAGGCCGGAGTGCTCACCCTGACCGGGGTCCTCGGCGCCGTGGGCGTGGGCGTCATCGCCTCGGCGATCCTCGTGGCGAACAACCTCCGGGACATCCCGACCGACCTCGATCACGACAAGCGCACTCTGGCGGTGCGGCTCGGCGACGGCCGGACGCGCGTGCTGTACCTCGTCCTCATCGTCGTCTCTGTGCTCTGCGTCGTCGGGACGGCCGTCGTGTACCCGATCGCGCTCCTGGCCCTTCTCGCCCTGGGGATCCTGTGGCGACCGCTGGAGGCGCTGCGCGCCGGAGCCACCGGTCGGGACCTCATCCCGCTCCTCGCCGGAACGGGCGTCTACGAGCTCGTGTATGCGGTGCTCCTGGGCGTCGGCATCGTACTCAGCGCGAGACTGCTCGGCTAAAGGTCTGTCTGATCACGGGGCCCGCAGCGGGAGATCCGCTCGCGCACCGTGCGCCGGTCCGGCTTGCCGGGGCCGAGCAGTGGGATGGCATCGATGCGCTCGACCCTCGTCGGCAGTGCCGTAGCAGGCAGGAGAGGCCGCAGCATCGAGCGCACCTCCTCCAGGGAGGGTGGCACGTCGACGGCGACGACCAGCGTGACCGCCTCGCCCCAGCGAGGGTCCGGCGACGCCACGACGACGCACCGGGTGGCCAGGGCAGGCAGGGCCCGGGCCACAGCGTCCTCGACGAGGTGCGGTGCGACCTTGAGGCCGCCGGTGTTGATGACATCGTCGCGGCGGCCGAGCACGGTGAGCACGCCGTCGTCGATCCGGCCGAGATCGTCGGTGCGGAACCATCGCGTACCGTCCGGCTCCGTGCGGAATGCGGTGCCGGACTGGTACGGGCGGTCGGCGTACCCCATCGCCAGGGTCGCGCCGGAGAACTCGACGATGCCGACGCCGTGCTCGTCCGGCTCGGCGATCCGCATTCGCGTCACGGGCAGTGGGCGCCCGTCGTAGACGCAGCCGCCGGCGGTCTCGGACATGCCGTAGGTCGCGACGAGGTGTGTCCCTGCGGCGCGGGCCCTCGCGCGAAGGGTCTCCGGGACGGCTGCTCCGCCCACGAGGACCGCGTCGAAGCGGGCCAGCGCCGTGCGGCCCTGCTCGTCGTCGAGAAGGCGGCTCACCTGGGCGGGGACGAGCGCGGTGTAGCGCCGGGCGTGAGCCGACTCGCCGACAGCGGCGGCGAAGCGGGCGGGAGAGAAGCCGCCGGGAGCCATCGTGACGGGGCGGATGCCGGCGAGAGCGGATCGGACGAGTACCTGGATGCCGGCGATGTGGGTCGCCGGCGTCGCCAGCAGCCACTGTCCGGGACCTCCGAGCACCTCGAGGGTGCTGTTCGCGCTTGCTCGGAGGGCGCGTGCCGTGAGGCGGGCGATCTTCGGCGTCCCCGTCGACCCGGACGTGCCGACCTGCACGATGACGTCGTCGGCGGACGAGAAGGCGAGGGCGTCGCATACCTCCTCGTAGGTCCACTCGTGGGGTGACATCGTCGCTCTCAGGTGGCCAGCAGCGCGGTGACCGCGACGACGACGGTGGCGAGGATCTCGCCCATCCCGGCCTGCTTCGGGGTGATCCGGAAGGCGGGGGCGATCGCGGCCCGTGCCGTGAGCACGGCGAACACAGGGGTGAGCGGCGGGCAGAGCGGGATGAGAACGAGCGTGACCGCGGAGTGGAAGCCGACCGAGAGCCAGTAGTAGGTCGCGTTGTCACGCTCGCGGATGAGGGTCTTGACATAGAACACGGTGCCGGCGAAGTAGGCGGCGAGGATCCCGGCGAGCAGCCACGCGCGAATCAGGTCCGTGCCGCCGCCGGCGTCGTAGGCGACGAGGGTCATCAGGCTCGAGCCGATGGTCGTCGAGACCCCGCTCCACAGCGAGCGCTCGTCCCGCAGTGCGCTGGCGAGCAGCCCGACACCGAGGGGGAGCACGAAGACCGGTGCCCATCGGATCAGCCCCGGGTCGGCGAGCAGGGTGAGCACGCCGGCGACCGTGGCCGCTGCGCTGTAGGCGACGACCGGCGGGCGGTAGCGAGGCTTGCGGCGGGACTTCAGCCACAGACTCGTCGCGAAGAAGGCGAAGTACCCGAGGAACCAGAGGGCGGTGAGCGGCAGGTGGACCCACGCGGGCCCGCTCGCCAGGGTCCCGACGAGCAGCGGGGTCGCGAGCATCGCCCAGGCGCCGTGCTGGTTGGGGACCCACCCTGGTGCGCGCTTCGTACGCCGCGGGCGGGCTGGGGCTGTCGTCGTCATCTCGGATCCAGGGTATGCCGGGCGTCGCCACCGCTGAGCACGAGTGGGTCAGAAGTACCAGGGGAAGGGTGACCAGTCGGGGTCGCGCTTCTCGAGGAACTGGTCCCGGCCCTCGATCGCCTCATCCGTCATGTAGGCGAGCCGGGTCGCCTCGCCCGCGAAGACCTGCTGTCCCATGAGTCCGTCGTCGACGAGGTTGAAGGCGAACTTGAGCATGCGCTGGGCCTGGGGGCTCTTACCCATGATCTCCCGGGCCACGGTGAGCGCCTCGGTCTCCAGCTCCGCGTGGTCGGCGACGATGTTGACGGCGCCCATCCGTTGCATGTCCTCCGCGGAGTAGGTACGGCCGAGGAAGAAGATCTCCCGCGCGTGTTTCTGGCCCACCATCCGGGCCAGGTAGGCCGACCCGTAGCCGCCGTCGAAGGAGCCCACGTCGGCGTCCGTCTGCTTGAACTGCGCGTGCTCACGGCTGGCGATCGTCAGGTCGCAGACGACGTGGAGCGAGTGGCCTCCGCCAGCGGCCCACCCCCCGACCACCGCCACGACGACCTTCGGCATCGTCCGGATGAGGCGCTGGACCTCGAGGATGTGCAGGCGCCCGCCCTCGGCCATGACGCGACGCTCGTCGACGCCTCCGGCGCTCTGGTCGCCGGTGGGGTCGCTGGCGTACTGGTACCCGGAGCGTCCGCGGATGCGCTGGTCGCCACCGGTGCAGAAGGCCCACTTGCCGGCTGCGTTGTTGCCCTCGGGCCCCGGACCGTTGCCGGTGAGCAGCACCGCGCCGACGTCGGCGGTCCGACGAGCGTGGTCGAGCGCCCGGTACAGCTCATCGACGGTGTGCGGCCGGAAGGCGTTGAGGACGTGCGGGCGGTCGAAGGCGATCCGGACGCAGCCGAGCCCCTTGGCGCGGTGGTACGTGAGGTCGGTGAAGTCGAACCCGGGCACCTCGTCCCAGGCCGTCGGGTCGAAGGTCTCGCTCACCTGCTCCAGTGCACTCACACCGGTCAGGGTAGTTGTCTAGGCTCGAGCCATCATGCATCGCCCCGACCTCGCCGACCTCGCCGCAGCACTGCACGTCGTCGCCATCCCGATGCGCGTCCGGTTCCGCGGGGTGACGACCCGCGAGGTGGCCCTCCTCGACGGACCGGCGGGCTGGGGGGAGTTCGGGCCGTTCCCGGAGTACGCCCCGCCCGAGGCAGCGCGCTGGCTCGCGGCGGCTGTCGAAGCGGCCTGGGACGGCTGGCCGGAGCCGGCGCGCCAGAGCATCCCGGTCAACGCCACGTTGCCGGCCGTCTCGCCGGACCGGGTTCCGGAGATCCTCGCCAGGTTCCCCGGCACGACGACGGTCAAGGTCAAGGTGGCCGAACCGGGGCAGCGCCTCACCGACGACCTCGACCGGGTCGCGGCGGTGCGTGACGCCCTCGGCGCCGACGGTCTCATCAGGGTCGATGCCAACGGGGGCTGGAGTGTCGAGGAGGCGAGAGGCGCGCTGACGAGGCTCAGCGCTTACGGCCTGGACTACGCCGAGCAGCCCTGCGCCACGGTCGAGGAGCTGGCCGACCTGCGCCGTCGGCTGGCGCGGGACGGGACCGACGTGCGCATCGCCGCCGACGAGTCCATCCGCAAGGCCGAGGACCCGCTCCGGGTGCGCGACCTCGAGGCCGCCGACATCATCGTCGTCAAGGTCGCGCCCCTCGGCGGCGTGCGAGCGGCGCTGCGGGTCGTGCAGGAGTGTGGCCTCCCCGCCGTCGTGTCCTCGGCCCTCGACACGAGCGTCGGCATCGCAGCGGGAGTGGCGCTGGCCGCCGCCCTGCCGGACCTGCCCTACGCGTGTGGGCTCGGCACGGTCGCGCTGCTCGAGGGGGACGTCACGACCGACTCGCTGCTCCCCGAGAACGGCGCGCTCTCGGTGCGCCGCGTGGTGCCGGATCCCGCACTCCTCGCGCGCCACGCCGCACCCCCCGACCGCCGCCGCTGGTGGGCGGAGCGGCTCGAGGCGTGCGCCGCATACCTCTGACGCAGTGACTCAGCACGGCGGCCTAAGCTCCAGGCCGAGGAGCGCGTTCTCGACCACCTCGGCGAGCGCGGGGTGGATCCAGTACTGGCCGCGGGCCACCTCGTGGGCGTGCTGGCCGAACGTCGCAGCCTGGATGAGCGGCTGGATGAGGGTCGAGGCGTGCACACCGATGCAGTGCGCGGCGAGGATCCGCCCGTCCGGCGTCGCGTGCACGGTGAGCAGCCCGTGCTCGTCCTCGAGCGCCCACCCTTGGGCGACGTCGCTGAACCGCTGCGTATAGCAGACGAACTCGGTGCCGGCCTGCTCGAGCCGCGCTCGGGTGGGGCCGAAGGACGCGATCTGGGGGTGGCCGAAGACGCCGTGGGGCACGACCCGGTCGTCGATGCGCTGGACATCGGCATCGAGCCGGCCGAACGCCACCGCGAGGTTGTGGGCGACGACCCTCGCCTGGTAGTTGGCCACGTGCTTGAGCTGGTGCTCGGAGCTGATGTCGCCCAGCGCCCAGACCCCCGCAGAGCTGGTGTGCAACAGGTCGTCGACGACGATGAAACCGCTTGCATCCGTGTCGAGCCCACCGGCGGCGGCATCGAGCCGGTCGGAGTTGGGCTCACGGCCGACGCCCACGAGGATCGCGTCGGTCCGCACCTGGGTGGTCCCGTCGGGGCCCTCGAGGGTGAGCGTCCACTCCTGGCCGTCGTGCTCCGCGGCGGTCACCACCGTCCGCAGCCGCACGTCGACGCGCGTCTTCGACACCTGCGTGTAGGTGTGGCTCACCTCAGCCTCCTCGCGACCGAGGAGGGTGGCCGAGCGCTGGACCTGGGTGACCTCGACGCCGAACGCGGAGAAGACGTAGGCGAACTCGCACGCGACGTAGCCGCCGCCGACGACCATCATGCGCCGCGGCAGGGTGTCCATCCGCATCACCGTGTCGGAGGTGTGCACGCCGCGCGCGAGGTCCACGGCGTCCAGTCCGGGCAGGTCGAGGAGTCGGGGCCGACTTCCGGCGGCGATGACGATCCGGTCGGCCGTCAGCTCCTCGCCGGTGGAGAGGGAGAGCCGGCGCTCGCCGACGAACCGGGCCTCGGCCTTGTAGACCGTGACGAAGCTCTGCGAGATGCGGTACTCCTCGCCACCGTCCGAGATCGGGTCGATCCGGGCGAAGATGCGGTCGCGGACCGCGGCCCAGTCGGCGCTCGCCCCGGTGACGGTCACGCCGATGCGATGCGCCTCCTCCGCCTCGACCACGCGGTCCGCGGGCAGGACGAACATCTTGGTGGGGATGCAGCCGACGTTGAGGCAGGTGCCGCCGAACCGGCCCGCCTCGACGATCGCGATGTCGAGACCCTCGAGATCCTCGGTGACGAGCGTGTTCCCGGAGCCGGTGCCGATGATGACGAGCTCGTGATGCGGCATGGGGGTGAGCCTACGAGTTGTCCTTGCCTCCTCCTGTGCTCGGGCGTGTCGTCCCCACCCGTATGCGTCGCTCTTGGCCGCGATCGGGTGCGGCTGGCTTGCTGGTTCCCATGACCGGACCGGATGCCTCATACGGGCTCGCAGCCGCGGCTGCGGCCGAACAGGTGCGTGCGGCCCAGCGACAGCTCGGGTGCCTGATCGACGACGTCGAGGACGTCGCGGAGCGGCTGCGCGCGACGACCGAGATCCCGTGGTCGGGCGCCGCCGCCACCGCGTGGCGGGTGCGGGTCGACGCGGCGAGGCACGACGTCGCCGGGGGTGTCCGCGAGCTCGGCGAGCTGCACGAGCTGCTGGCGGCACTGCTCCAGCGCCTCCGGGAATGAGTGCGCGCGCGAACCGTGGCGCGCCCATCACGGTCCGTGGCGGGAGGGGCGGCATCTCCGTCGCGCTCGGCGACCTCAGTCGGGCGGTGGTCGAGCTCCGATCGGGGGCCGATGTCCTCGGAGCGGCCGCCTTCGGCGTCCACCGTCTCGACCTGTGGTCGCAGGAGCTGGTGCTGTCCGGCGTCGACGTCGCCTCCATGCTGGCCCGGACCGAATGGCGGCGAACGGCAGCGGTCGGGCTCCTGCGGGACCTCTCCGGCGACCTCGGCCACCTGGCCTGGCGCACGCGCACGGTGGTCAACGGGTACTGGCTGGCGGAGCACGAGGCCGCGCTCGCGCTCCGGCTCGGCCGGGAGGCGACGATCGCGGTGTCCCGCTCCCTCCAGGTGCTCAGCGAGCCGATCGGGATGCTCAGGGACGGCACCCCGGCTCCGGCCGAGGCGGTCCCGGTCGACGTCGAGTCCCGGGTGGAGATCTGGGACCTCGCCTCGATCATGACCTCCCAGTCGCTGCTGTCGGGGCAGCCCGTCGTCCGCGTCATCGAGGTCCCGCAGGCCGACCGTTCCTCGGCCTGGATCCTGCAGATCCCGGGAACGCAGGTCTGGGATCCCCGGGCCGGTCCCGTGGCGCACGACCTCACCTCGGACGTGCGGCTCATGGGACATCAGGACGGGGTCCTGCCGAGGGCCGCACTCGATGCACTCGCCCAGGCGCAGGCGAGCAGTGGCCGGCGGGACCGAGGCGACCCGGTGCTGGTCAGCGGGCACAGCCTGGGCGGCATCGCCGCCATGTCGATCGCCGCCGACCCGCGCGCCCACGAGCGGTTCCACATCACGCACGTGGTGACCGCCGGGGCGCCGGTCGGGCACTTCGTCGTCCGCGACGAGGTCGCCGTCCTCTCCCTCGAGCACGAGGACGACGTCGTGCATCGCGCAGACCTGGCCGCGAACCCGGATCGTCCGAACTGGACCACGGTGCTTCGCGACGTGCCGGGAGGGCGGATGGTCGGTCCCGGGTCAGCACCGTCCGAGCACGGTGCGCTCACCTATCGCGAGACGGCCCGCCTCGCGTCGAGCGCTGCCGAGGACGGCTCCGAGCCCTCGCTCGTCGCCTGGTCCGCCACGGCGGCGCCGTTCCTGGCCCGGGCTGCCACCCTCCCTGCAGAGTCCCGCCGCGAGCAGCGCATCCGGGACTACCGGGTGAGCAGAGTGGCAGAATCGCGGTCGTGAACCCCTCGACGACCCTTGCGCGCGCCGTCGTCGACGGGCTCCTCGCCGCCGGGGTGCGTCACGTCGTGCTCGCGCCCGGGTCGCGGTCGGCGCCGCTCGCCTACGAGGTCCAGGCGGCCGACCGGGCCGGACGGCTCACGCTCCACGTCCGCGTCGACGAGCGGTCGGCGGGCTTCCTCGCCCTCGGGCTGGCCAAGCTGAGCCGGGTGCCCGCCGTCGTCGTGACCACCTCCGGCACCGCGGTCGCCAACCTGCACCCCGCGGTCCTCGAGGCCCACCACGGGCTCGTCCCGCTCGTCGTCCTCAGCGCCGACCGCCCCGCCGAGCTGCGCGGCATCGGGGCCAACCAGACCACGACGCAGCCAGGGATGTTCGGCGAGGCCACCCGCTTCTCCGCTGAGCTCGACGGCGCAGAGGGGGACGCCTCATCGTGGGCGGCTGTCGCCGCGGCGGCCGCGCGTGCCGCGAGAGGGGGAGCGACGGCGACCGCTGCCGCCGGTGCGCCTCCTGGTCCCGTTCACCTCAACGTCGCCTTGCGGGAGCCCCTCGTTCCCGACCTCGGTGAGGTCCCGCGCGTCGAGTGGCCGGAGACCACTGGTGAAGGCGCGGGCCCAGGGGGCGGTGAGCCGCGCATACCCGAGATGCTGCGGCTGCCCGACCGCACCCTGGTCGTCATCGGCGACCTCCCCGAGCCGGGTCAGGCGAGGCGCGTGGCCGAGTGGGCGGGCGACCTGGGCTGGCCGGTCGTCGCCGAGCCCTTCGGGGAGCAGCCGCTCGGCCCTACCGTCGTGCCGCACGGCCCACTTGTGCTGGACACGGCCTGGTCTGCCGCGCACCCGCCCGAGCACATCGTCGTCGCCGGTCGGGTCACGCTCTCGCGCTCGGTGCGCCTTGCCCTGACCGGCGACCCGGAGCGGGTGACGTACCTGCGGGCCGGACCGCGCTGGCTCGGGCCGTCCTTCGAGGTGGGGCGCACGGTCGACCTCGACGACGCGCTTCTCGGGACGATCGGCCCGCCCGGCGCCGGCCGCGTCCGATGGGCATCCCTGTGGCGCACGGCGGGAGCGACGGTCGGCTCGGCCGTTGCCCATGAGCTGCCGTGGGGGAGCGGCCCCGCCCTGGCCCGGGCGCTCGCGGCGGCGCTGCCCGACGGGGCCACGCTCGTCGTCGGGTCCTCGAACTCGGTGCGCGACCTCGAGATCGCCGTCGACTGGAGTGCGATGGCCAGGACGACGGTGACCGCCAACCGTGGCCTGGCCGGCATCGACGGAGTGGTGTCCACAGCGGCCGGAGTCGCGCTCGCGCACCGTTCCGCCACCTACGCGCTCGTGGGCGACCTCACCTTCCTCCATGACGTCAACGCCCTGCTCATCGGCCCGCACGAGCCACGACCGGACCTCACCGTCGTCGTCGTCAACGACGACGGCGGCGGCATCTTCGGCACGCTCGAGCCGGGAGAGCCGGCCCGGGCGGACGACTTCGAGCGGGTCTTCGGCACTGCCACCGGTGCGCGGATCGAGGACCTCGCCCGCGCATACGGCATCGGGTATGCGCGGGCGAGGACCGCGGCCGAGCTCGCCGCAGCGGTGGCCGTACCTCCACGCGGACTGCGGGTCGTCGAGGTGCCGATCGACCGCCGGGGCCATCGGGTCCTGCGCGAGCGGCTGCGGGAGATGGCCGAGAGGGCGACCGCGGAGCTCGTCGATCCGCCGCCGCCTCAGCCGGGACGACCCGACCGGGACTACCCCGAGCGCGGGATGCGGGTCTGACCCCACCACCGGTCGCGGGTGCTCGGCTCTCGCTAGATGAACGGGTTGGAGCCGTGGAGCGGGGGAGCAGTGAGGGCGTCTCGCATCGGGATGAGCTTCGCATCCGACTCGGCCACCTCGGCCTCCGGGTCGGATCCGGCGACGATGCCGCACCCGGCGAAGATCCGCATCGCCGAGCCGTCGCCTGCGGCAAGGGACCCGCACCGCAGGGCGATCCCCCACTCGCCGTCGCCGCGCGCGTCCATCCAGCCCACCGGCCCGGCATAGCGGCCGCGGTCCATGCCCTCGATGTCGTCGATGACGGCGGCGGCGCGGTCGGCCGGGGTGCCGCACACGGCAGCCGACGGGTGCAGGGACGCGGCGAGCGTGAGGGACGTGGTCCGGTCGCCCAGCACCCCGGCGACGTCCGTCGCGAGATGCATCACGTTGGTGAGGTGGAGGACGAAGGGCGACTCGGGGACGTTCATCGAGTAGCAGTGCGGCCGAAGCGCGTCGGCCACCGAGCGGACGGCGTACTCGTGCTCCTCGAGGTCCTTCGAGGAGCGGGCGAGCGAGGCGGCGAGGGCCAGGTCGTGCTCGTCGTCGCCGGTGCGCCGGATCGTCCCGGCGAGCACCCGCGAGTGGACGAGGCCCTTGTCGAGTCGCACGAGGAGCTCGGGGGTGGCCCCGATGAGTCCGTCGACCGAGAACACCCAGGTGTTGTCGTAGCGTTCGGCGAGGCGGGCCAGCAGCCAGCGCACGTCGATCGGGCTGTCCGCAGCGACCTCGAGGTCCCGCGCAAGGACGACCTTGTCGAGGTCTCCGGCGGTGATGCGCTCAACTGCCTCCCGCACGACCGTGGCCCACTCCGGGCTCGATCGGGCCCCGTCCGCGAAGCGAACCCCGATCGGCTGCTCCGGCCGGCTCGCGTCGAGCTGAGGCGCCTCGGGCGCGGTCCCGACGCCCATCGTCGTGACCCAGGCCTGGTCGCCGCGCCGGCCGACGACCACCTGTGGGACGGCCAGGGTGGCGCCTGCGGAGGAGGCCGACGCATAGGCGAAGCTGCCCAGGGCGATCGGGCCGGTGCCCGCCACCCCGACCTCGTCGTGGACCTGCGCGCTCTGCGCGAGGTCCTGCCACCACGCCTCGGCATCGGCGAACCGGCCCGGTCCGCTCGTGCGGACCGACGCCACGCGGCCCCAGCCGACGAACCCCTCGCCGCGGCGCACCCACGAGAAGAGCCGGTCCGCGGGTGCGCTCGGCATCACGGCCAGCAGGTCGTGCGCGAGGGAGAGCGGGATGGGGACGGTGCGGGCGACGAGCGGGCCGGTGACGGACGGCCGGTCGCTGCGGGCGTCCGGGAGAGGCAGGAGGGTCATCGCCGCCAAGGATACGACCCGACCAAGGTGCCCCCTTGTCGTAGGGGATGATGGGGCGCATGAGTCGCGCCAGCCTCGAGAAGGACCCGCACGACGTCGCGGCGATGTTCGACGATGTCGCCGGCCGCTACGACGTGACCAACGACGTGCTCTCCCTCGGCCAGGACCGGCTCTGGAGGCGGGCTGTCGTCAAAGCGGTCGACGCCGGGCCGGGTGAGGTCGTCCTCGACATCGCCGCCGGCACAGGGACCTCGAGCGAGCCGTTCGCCGACGCCGGCGTGCACGTCGTGCCGGCCGACTTCTCCCTCGGGATGCTGCGCGTAGGCCGGACCCGGCGCGACGACCTCGGCTTCACCGCGGCCGACGCGATGCGGCTGCCCTTCGCGGACGACTCCTTCGACGCGGTGACGATGAGCTTCGGGCTGCGCAACGTCGCCGACCCGGCGGTGGCGCTCGCCGAGTTCCAGCGCGTCACCAGACCCGGCGGCCGACTCGTCGTCTGCGAGTTCAGCGCCCCGACGAACCGCACGTTCCGCACCGTCTACCAGCAGTACCTCATGCGCTCCCTCCCGGCGGTGGCCCGCCGGGTCAGCTCCAACCCCGACTCGTATGTCTATCTCGCCGAGTCCATCCAGGCCTGGCCCGACCAGCAGGGACTGGCGGAGGTCATCCGCGGAGCGGGCTGGGAGGGGGTCGAGTGGCGCAATCTCAGCGGAGGAGTCGTCGCCCTCCATCGGGCGACGGCGGGGCCCCATCGCGAGTTAGGCGACCCTAAGTAGGTGGCTGCTGAGATGCCTTCATAGACTCGCTTTGCGCTGGTGGATGCAATCACAAGCATCGTCCGCGGGTCCGGAGCCGCGCACCTGTGCGTGCCCCTCTAGGATGAGACCGCCACGCGATGTGACCCACCGAACACGCGACCGATGACCCCGCCACACGGGCTCATCGCCGTTGACCACAGCCGCACGACTCGAAAGGGGCATTCTCGCCGATGACGAACCCCTACGCCCCCATGCTGATCCTCGTCGCTCTCGGCGCGGCATTCGTCCTCTTCTCGGTCGGACTGGCCCAGGTCATCGGCCCCAAGCGCTACAACCGGGCCAAGGCCGAGGCCTACGAGTGCGGCATCCAGCCCAGCCCGCAGGCGGTGGAGGGCGGCCGCTTCCCGATCAAGTACTACCTCACGGCGATGCTCTTCATCATCTTCGACGTGGAGGCGGTCTTCCTCTATCCGTATGCGGTGGCGTTCGACCAGCTGGGCCTGTTCACCCTGCTCGCGATGATCCTCTTCCTGCTCAACGCCTTCTTCATCGCCGACGCCTACGTGTGGCGGCGGGGCGGGTTCGAGTGGGACTGAGCCGGCTGCGCGTTCAGGACAGAGAGAACTGACAAGGACATCTGATGGGTATCGAAGACAAGCTCCCGAGCGGCATCCTGCTCACGACCGTCGAGCAGGTCGCCGGCCTCGGCCGCAAGGCCTCGATGTGGCCGGCGACCTTCGGGCTGGCGTGCTGCGCGATCGAGATGATGGCCACCGGCACGCCCGACTACGACATCGCGCGCTTCGGGATGGAGCGGTTCGCCGCCACCCCACGGCAGGCCGACCTGATGATCGTCGCGGGCCGGGTGAGCCAGAAGATGGCCCCCGTCGTCCGGCAGGTCTACGACCAGATGGCCGAGCCGAAGTGGGTCATCTCGATGGGCGTGTGCGCGAGTTCGGGCGGGATGTTCAACAACTACGCGATCGTCCAGGGCGTCGACCACATCATTCCGGTCGACATCTATCTGCCGGGCTGTCCGCCCCGCCCGCAGATGCTGCTCAACGCGATCATCGAGCTGCACAAGCAGGTCCGCCACACCCCGCTCGGCGCCAACCGCCGCAAGGCCGTCGCAGCCGCCGAGGCCGCTGCGCTCGAGGCGACGCCGACCTCGCGCATGGCCGCCACGCACGTGCACGGGCACCACGAGCTGGCCGGCGCCGAAGGTCCTGACCACCCGTCCTTCGCCGGAAGGAACCTCCTCGCATGAGTGAGCAGGACGCCCAGACCCCGCAGTCCGGCAACCTTCCCGCCGGCCCTGGGACGACACCGGATCCGGTGCAGCGTGGCGAGCGCCGCGGCATGTTCGGGACACAGCGAGGCGGGGACACCTCCGGATACGGCGGTCTCGTCGCCCCGACGCTCTACCCCGGCGCCTCGGTCCGTCCGTACGGCGGTTACTTCGACGAGGTCGCCGATGAGCTCGAGGTGGCGCTCGGAGGCGCCGACGCGTTCGGCGACGCGGTCTACCGCGTCGTCGCCGACCGTGGCGAGCTCACGCTGCACGTTCGCCGCGAGAGCCTTCCGACCGTGCTCCAGGCCCTGCGCGACGAGCCCGGCCTGCGCTTCGAGCTCTTCCTCGGGGTCTCGGGCGTCAACTACCCCGACGACACCGAGGCCGAGCTGCACGCGGTCTACAACTTCCTCTCGATCACGCACGGCAGCCGTCGGGTCCGGGTCGAGGTCACCTGCCCGGATGAGGATCCGCACATCCCCTCGGCCACCTCGGTCTACCCGGCCGCCGACTGGCACGAGCGCGAGACGTGGGACATGTTCGGCATCATCTTCGACGGCCACCCGGCCCTCACCCGCATCCTCATGCCAGACGACTGGCCCGGCCACCCACAGCGCAAGGACTACCCCCTCGGTGGCATCCCGGTCGAGTACAAGGGCGGCACCATCCCGCCGCCGGACCAGCGGAGGTCGTACAGCTGATGACCACTCACGAGACCGACAGCTTCGTCTACAGCGACGACGCGACCCTCGACGGTGAGCACACCTTCGAGTTCGAGGGCCGTGTCTACCAGTCGGCCGGCGGCGACTGGGACGACCTGGTCGACGAGGCCACCTCGCTCAACGAGGAGCGCATCGTCGTCAACATGGGTCCGCAGCACCCGTCGACCCACGGTGTGCTCCGGCTCGTTCTCGAGCTCGACGGCGAGACCGTCACCGAGGCCCGCGCCGGCATCGGCTACCTGCACACCGGCATCGAGAAGAACATGGAGTTCCGCACCTGGACCCAGGGCGTGACCTTCTGCACCCGCATGGACTACCTCATGCCGATCTTCAACGAGGTGGCGTTCTGCCTCGGCGTCGAGCGGCTCCTCGGCATCGAGGACCAGATCCCCGAGCGGGCCAGCGTCATCCGCGTCCTCATGATGGAGCTCAACCGGGTCGGCAGCCACATGGTCTGCCTCGCCAGCGGTGGCATGGAGCTCGGCGCGACGACGATCATGACGACCGGCTTCCGGGAGCGGGAGCGCGTCCTGGCGGTCTTCGAGATGATCACCGGACTGCGGATGAACCATGCCTACATCCGTCCCGGCGGGGTTTCCCAGGACCTGCCGGCCGGCGCGATCGACAAGATCAAGGAGATCATCCCCGAGCTGCGGACCGGCCTCGGCGAGCTCGAGAAGCTCCTCAACGAGAACCCCATCCTCAAGGGCCGCCTCAAGGGCATCGGCTACCTCAGCCTCACCGGGTGCCTCGCCCTCGGCATGACGGGACCGGTCCTTCGGTCGGCCGGCCTGCCGCACGACCTGCGCAAGTCCGACCCGTACTGCGGCTACGAGACCTATGACTTCGACGTCATCACGCGCGACGGGTGCGACGCATACGACCGGCTCCGCAACCGCATCGACGAGATGTACGTGTCGCTCAAGATCGTCGAGCAGGCCGTCGCGCGACTGCAGGAGAGCGTCGGCGAGCCGGTCATGGTGACCGACAAGAAGATCGCCTGGCCGGCCCAGCTCTCGGTCGGCGCTGACGGGATGGGGAACAGCCTCGACCACATCCGCGAGATCATGGGTACCTCGATGGAGGCCCTCATCCATCACTTCAAGCTCGTCACCGAGGGCTTCCGCGTTCCGCCGGGGCAGGCCTACGTCGCGATCGAGTCCCCGAAGGGCGAGCTCGGCTGCCACGTCGTCTCCGACGGTGGCACGCGTCCGTTCCGGGCCCACTTCCGGGACCCGAGCTTCCACAACCTCCAGGCTGTCGCGGCGATGTGCGAGGGCGGCATGCTCGCCGACGTCATCGTCGCGGTCGCCTCCATCGACCCCGTCATGGGAGGGGTGGACCGCTAGATGTCTGCCAACTTCGGACTGCAGACCGCGTCGGGCCACTTCGAGGTGCCCGAGGAGTCCAAGACGCCCTACCCGCCGGACGTCGAGGCGACCCTGCGCGATGACGCTGCGCAGATCATCGCGCGCTACCCGCAGCATCGCTCGGCCCTGCTGCCGATGCTCCACCTCGTCCAGTCCGTCGACGGCTACATCACCGGTCGTGGACTCGACCTGTGCGCGGAGCTGCTCGACCTCACCACAGCGGAGGTCTCCGGGGTCGCGACGTTCTACACGCAGTACAAACGACACCCGAACGGCGAGTACACCGTCGGCGTGTGCACCAACACGCTGTGCGCCATCATGGGCGGCGACGAGATCTGGGACGCGGTCTCGGAGCACCTCGGTATCGGCCACGACGAGACGACCGAAGACGGCAGGATCACGCTCGAGCGGGTCGAGTGCAACGCCGCGTGCGACTACGCGCCGGTCGTCATGACGAACTGGGAGTTCTTCGACAACCAGACCCCGCAGTCCACCATCGCGCTCGTCGACGACCTGCGGGCGGGCACCCCGGTGACTCCGACCCGGGGCCCACGCCAGGTGCGGACGTTCAAAGAGGTCTCCCGCGTCCTGGCGGGCTTCCAGGACGGACTCGCCGACGAGGGCGTCGGGGCAGGACGGCCCTCGGTCGTCGGACTCGAGCTCGCCAAGGAGAACGGCTGGGAGGCCCCCCGGGCGGCCCAGCCGACCGCAGAATCGCAGGAGGCCGACGTGGAGTCCGCACCGAAGGAGAGCGACGGCGACGCGCCGGGCCGCACCGAGGTCACGCCGAAGAGCCCCGAGTCCGCGGCCGGAACCCAGGCCGCCCCGAAGGCGACCGACCCTGCCGATGAGGCGAGCGGGCCGCACGCCAAGGACGCCGACGAGGTCACCGCCCCCGACTCGGCGGCCAACGAAGGTCGCGACGAGATCCAGGACATCGGCATGACGGATCCCGATGAGGTCAAGGGCGACGGCGAGGGAGAGACAAGATGACAACGCTGACGCCGATTCTCACGAAGTTCTGGGACCATCCGCAGTCCTGGACCCTGGCGACCTACGAGGACAACGAGGGATACCAGGCCCTCGACAAGGCTCTCGCCGCCGACCCGGCGGAGCTGGTGCAGGTGGCCAAGGACTCCGGCCTGCGGGGCCGTGGCGGGGCGGGATTCCCGACCGGCATGAAGTGGGGGTTCCTCCCGCCGCCCGACGGTGGCCCCCGCTACCTCGTCGTCAACGCCGACGAGTCCGAGCCGGGCACGTGCAAGGACACGCCACTCATGATGGCGGCACCGCACATCCTCATCGAGGGGATGGTGATCACCTCCTACGCGATCGGCTGCAACCACGCCTTCATCTACATCCGCGGTGAGATCGTGCACGTCTACCGTCGGCTGCTGCGCGCGGTCGAGGAGGCCTACGCCGCAGGCCATCTCGGCAAGGACATTCACGGGTCCGGGTTCGACCTCGACATCACCGTCCACGCCGGAGCCGGCGCCTACATCTGTGGCGAGGAGACCGCGCTCCTCGACAGCCTGGAGGGCCGTCGCGGCCAGCCACGCAGCAAGCCGCCGTTCCCGGCCGTCGCCGGTCTGTATGCGCGACCCACCGTCGTCAACAACGTCGAGTCGATCGCCTCGATCCCGCCGATCGTCCTGCACGGAGACGAGTGGTTCGCAGACATGGGCACCGAGGGGTCGAAGGGCTTCGGCATCTTCAGCCTCTCCGGGCACGTCGAGCGCCCGGGCCAGTACGAAGCACCCCTCGGCATCACGATGCGCGAGCTGCTCGACATGGCCGGCGGTGTGCGGGGTGGCAAGAGGGTCAAGTTCTGGACCCCCGGTGGTTCGTCCACACCGCTGTTCACCGACCAGCACCTCGACATCCCGCTCGACTTCGACAGCGTCGCCAAGGCCGGTTCCATGCTCGGCACCCGGGCGCTGCAGGTGTTCGACGAGACCGTCTGCGTCGTGCGCGCCGTCGACCGGTGGACCGACTTCTACAAGCACGAGTCCTGCGGCAAGTGCACCCCGTGCCGGGAGGGTACGTGGTGGCTCAAGCAGATCCTCGGACGCCTCGAGAACGGTCAGGGTGACGAGGAGGACGTCGAGAAGCTCCTCGACATCTGTGACAACATCCTCGGTCGGTCGTTCTGCGCCCTCGCCGACGGTGCGACCTCACCGATCACGAGCAGCATCGAGTACTTCCGGGACGAGTACCTCCAGCACCTGGAGCTGGGGCACTGCCCGTTCGACCCCAAGGCTGCGACTCTCTTCGAGAAGGAAGGCGCGACCCTGTGACCACCGCTCCCGAGAAGTCCCCGGTGAAGGACGACCTCGTCACGCTCACCATCGACGGCGTGGAGGTCAGCGTGCCCAAGGGCACGCTGATCATCCGCGCTGCCGAAGAGGTCGGGATCGAGGTCCCGCGGTTCTGCGACCACCCCGGCCTGGACCCGGTCGGCGCCTGCCGGCAGTGTCTGGTCGAGGTGTGGATGCCCGGCCGACCCGGACCGGACGGCACCCCGGGCGAGCCGAGCCAGATGCAGGGGCCTCCCGGGCGGATGAAGCCGCAGGCATCGTGCACCATGACCGTGGCACCGGGCATGGTCGTCAAGACCCAGTTGACCTCTCCGGCCATCGACAAGGCCCAGCAGGGCGTGATGGAGTTCCTCCTCGTCAACCACCCGCTCGACTGCCCGGTCTGTGACAAGGGCGGCGAGTGCCCGCTGCAGAACCAGGCGATGAGCCACGGCCGAGCCACCTCCCGCTTCGAGGACTCCAAGCGGACCTACCCCAAGCCGATCAATATCAGCAGCCAGGTCCTTCTGGATCGCGAGCGCTGTGTCCTCTGCGCGCGGTGCACCCGCTTCTCCGACCAGATCGCCGGCGACCCGTTCATCGCGCTCGTCGAGCGCGGGGCGCTGCAGCAGGTCGGCATCTACGAGGAGCAGCCGTTCGAGTCGTACTTCTCGGGCAACACCGTCCAGATCTGCCCGGTCGGCGCTCTCACCGGGGCCGCCTACCGCTTCCGGGCGCGACCCTTCGACCTCGTGTCGACGCAGAGTGTCTGCGAGCACTGTGCGAGCGGCTGCGCCCAGCGCACCGACCATCGTCGCGGCCAGGTCATGCGCCGGATGGCCGGCTATGACCCGGCTGTCAACGAGGAGTGGAACTGTGACAAGGGCCGGTGGGCCTTCACCTACCCACTCGTCGGCGACCGCCTGCAGTTCCCGATGGTGCGTGAGGACGGCGTCCTGCGTGTCGCGTCCTGGCCCGAAGCCCTCGCCGCCGCGGCCGACGGCCTCGCTGCCGCCGGCGCAGCCGGTCCCTCGGGCGTGGGGGTGCTCGTCGGTGGGCGCGTGAGCATGGAGGACGCCTACGCCTACACCGCCTTGGCCCAGCAGGCGCTCGGCGGCGCCGACATCGACTTCCGCGCCCGGCCGCACTCGGCCGAGGAGGCCGACTTCCTCGCCAGCACCGTGCGCGGCACGACGCCCGAGACCGGCGGCGTGACCTACGATGACCTCGAGCGTGCCGGCAGCGTGCTGCTCGTCGGCTTCGAGCCCGAGGACGAGTCCCCGATCGTCTTCCTGCGCCTGCGCAAGGCGTTCCGCACGAACAGGACGGCCGTGTATGCGGTGGCTCCGCTGCCCACCCGTGGCCTCGCCAAGGTCGGGGGCACGCTTCTCGCGTCGGCTCCCGGCACCGAGGCCCAGGTCCTCGACGGCATCACGCAGGGGTCCGACCGGGCCACCGAGTCGATGACCAAGGCCGGCGAGGCGCTGCGCGCCGACGGCGCGATCATTCTCGTCGGCGAACGGCTGGCCGGTGTTCCGGGCGGGCTGTCGGCCGCCCGGCGGCTCGCCGAGGCAACCGGTGCCAAACTCGCGTGGATCCCGCGCCGGGCAGGTGAGCGTGGTGCCCTGGAGGTCGGCGCGCTCTCCGGTCGTGGCACTGCCGCGATGCTCTCCGACGCAGCCGTGGGCAGGGTCGGCGGCCTCGTCGTCGGTGGCGTGGACCCCTACGACATCGTCAGTGCAGGGCCCGAAGCCGACGGCCTGGACACCGAGGACGTGCTCGAGGGCCTGCGCCGAGCGTTCGTCGTCAGCCTCGAGGTCCGCGAGTCTGCCGTCACCGAGCTCGCCGACGTCGTGCTTCCGGTCGCTCCGCACGCAGAGAAGGCAGGCACCTTCCTTACCTGGGAGGGCCGGGCGCGACCCTTCGCCGCAGCCCTGGACAGCGGCGCCATGAGCGACTACCGCGTGCTCGACATGCTCGCCACCGAGATGGGCGCCGCGATCAACACGCGCACGCTCACCGCCATCCGCGGCCAGCTCGCTTCCGCCCCGGCCACGGCCGCCACCACCGCGCCGGACGTGGCCGCGAGCATGCCTGCGGAGCCGGGAACCGGCCAGGTGCTCCTCGCGACCTGGCACCACCTTCTCGATATGGGCCGGATGCAGGACGGTGAGCCGTTCCTCGCAGGGACGGCCCCGGCGACGATCGCCAGGGTCTCCGCGGGGACGGCCGAGGCCTTCGGCCTGCAGGACGGTGACGTCGTCGAGGTGAGCACCTCTGCCGGTAGTCTCGTCCTGCCGCTCATGGTGACGGAGGGCATGGTCGACCACGTCGTCTGGATGCCGACCAACTCGGCCGGCGCTCCCGTTCGCTCCGCACTCGGCGCCGACTCCGGAGCGGTCGTCGGACTGCGCAAGGCAGCCCGCGACGTGACGGAAGCCACCGCTGTGCTGACTGAGGATGGTGTCGCATGATCACGCAGATCATCCTGACCGGCCTTCCGGCGTTCGTCGCCGACGGCGCCCGGGAGAATCCCCTCGCCGACTTCAGCGACACCCCGCTGTGGCTGTCGGCGCTCAAGGCGGTGATGGTCTTCGCCTATCTGCTGATCCAGGTCCTGCTCGTCATCTGGTTCGAGCGGCGCGTCATCGGCCGGATGCAGCAGCGTCCGGGTCCGAACCGCAACGGCCCGTTCGGCCTGCTCCAGTCGCTGGCCGACGGCGTGAAGTCGATACTCAAGGAGGACCTGCGACCCAAGGCGTCCGACATGGTCGTCTTCACCCTCGCGCCGATCGTCTTCGCCTCGATGGCCTTCGTCGCGTTCTCGATCATCCCGCTCGGGCCCGACGTCTCGATGTTCGGGTACCGGACCCCCCTGCAGCTGACCGACTTCTCCGTCGCGGTTCTTCTCGTGCTGGCCGCGGCCGGTGTCGCCGCCTACGGCGTCATCATGGCGGGCTGGGCCTCGGGGTCGACCTACCCCCTCCTCGGTGGGCTGCGCAGCAGCGCACAGATCATCTCCTACGAGATCGCCATGGGACTCTCGCTCGTGGCGGTGTTCATCTACGCCGGCTCGATGTCGACCTCGCAGATCGTCGCCGCTCAGGCCGAGCAGGGCTGGTTCATCATCGCCGCAGCCTTCTCTTTCGTTGTCTACGTCATCACGATGGTCGGTGAGACCAACCGGCTGCCGTTCGACCTCGCCGAGGGTGAGGGCGAGATCGTCGGAGGCTACTTCACCGAGTACTCCGGGATGCGCTTCGCGATGTTCTTCCTCGCCGAGTACATCAACATGTTCACCGTCTCGGCGATCGCGACCACGCTGTTCCTCGGTGGCTGGCAGGCGCCTCCCGGCATCGCCGCCATCAACGACGGCATGTTCAACGAGGGCTGGTGGGGCCTGCTGTGGTTCACCCTCAAGATGTGGATGTTCATGTTCATGTTCGTCTGGCTGCGGGGCACCCTCCCGCGGACCCGCTACGACCAGTTCATGAAGTTCGGCTGGAAGTTCCTCATCCCCGCCTCGCTGGTCTGGATCCTGCTCGTCGCTCTCGTGCGCGGAGCGGACGCCGGCTTCTTCGGCGACAGCACCTTCGGGATCCTCGGCCGGGACTTCCCGGTGCCGGTCCTGTTCATCCTCGGCGCGGCCCTGCTGATCATGGTCGGCGCGTTCGCCCTCTGGGACCGGGCCGCCGAGCGGCGGGCGGGCGCCCAGGCCCCGGTGTTCAACGAGGAGATCGACCCGTTCGCGGGTGGCTACCCCGTGCCACCGCTGCCCGGGCAGCGGCTCGTCGAGCGCACCCGCGCACGCGAGGGCCAGCCCACGCATACCGATGACCACACCGAAGAGCCCGGGGCCGGCGACACCGTCGTCGTCTCGGGCAAGGAGGGCTGAGCGATGTCCGACAGCAAGGCTGTCGAGCCACGCGGCGACGGATCCGCCGACCGGGAGAAGGAGCCTGGTCTCCTCGCCTCCGTCGCCGGCTTCGGCGTGACCTTCTCGACGATGTTCAAGAAGGTCTACACCGAGGAGTACCCCGAGGAGAAGCGCCCCACTGCACCGCGCTTCCACGGTCGGCACCAGCTCAACCGGCACCCCGACGGCCTCGAGAAGTGCGTCGGATGCGAGCTGTGTGCCTGGGCCTGCCCAGCGGATGCGATCTTCGTCCAGGGGGCCGACAACGACGACACCCCGATCGAGCTCGGCGGCACGGGACGGTTCTCGCCCGGAGAGCGCTACGGGCGCATCTACCAGATCAACTATCTGCGCTGCATCTTCTGCGGTCTGTGCATCGAGGCCTGCCCGACGCGCGCCCTGACCATGACGAACGTCTACGAGCTCGCCGACAACAACCGCGCGGACCTGATCTTCACCAAGGAGCAGCTCCTCGCGCCCCTCCAGGAGGGCATGCTGTCCCCGCCGTTCCCGATGCCGGAGGGCATGGAGGAGCGCGACTACTACCAGGGCAAGGTCGCAAGTGCGACCGACGCCCAGCGGGACTACGTCGAGCAGTATGCGCAGAGCGCCCCGGCGGACGACTCGCCGGGCGAGCCGGTCACGACCCCGGGGGAGGCCCGGTGACCACCCCACTCGAGATCGGCGCGGGCGAGACGGTCCTGTTCTGGATCCTCGCCCCGATCAGCGTCATCGCAGCTCTCGGGCTGCTCTTCGCGCGCAAGTCCGTGCATGCGGCGCTGAGCATGATCCTCGTCATGCTCATCGCGGGGGTCTTCTACATCGCCAACGAGGCGCCGTTCCTGGGCATCGTCCAGATCGTCGTGTACTCCGGTGCGGTGATGATGCTGTTCCTCTTCGTCGTGATGCTCGTCGGCATCGACGCCTCGGACAGTCTCATCGAGACGATCAAGGGACAGCGTCTCGCGACCGTCCTGGTGACGCTCGCCCTGCTCGCCCTGCTCACCGTGACCGTCGGTCGGGTCGCCTGGGGTGACTCGGTCGGGCTCGCCGTGATGAACGCCGAGACCGGCAACGTCACCGGGCTCGCCTACCTCATCTTCGGTCGCTACATCTGGATCTTCGAGGTCAGTGCCCTGCTGCTCATCACGGCGTCGGTGGCCGCGATGGTGCTGGCGCACCGCACGAGGCTCTCGGCTGCGCCCAGCCAGCGCGCCTGGTCCGAGCGACGCTTCCGCACGGGCAAGCGCATCACCGGGCTTCCCGTCCCCGGTGTCTACGCGCGACACAACGCCGTCGACACCCCGGCCCTGCTGCCGGACGGCACCCCGTCGGAGCTGTCGGTGTCCCGTGTCGTCGCCGCGCGGTCCCAGGTCATCTCGCCGGACCGCTATGCGGGCTCCGAGCGCGAGATGGAGCGCGAGATCGAGGAGGGCGGCGAGCGATGAGCCTGGTCAACTACATCTACCTCTCGGTGATCCTGTTCTCGATCGGCGGAGCGGTCGTCCTGACCCGGCGCAACGCGATCATCGTGTTCATGGGGATCGAGCTCATGCTCAACGCCGCCAACCTGGCCTTCGTCACCTTCGCCCGGATGCACGGCAACCTCGACGGCCAGGTCATCGCCCTGTTCGTCATGGTCGTCGCCTCGGCCGAGGTCGTCATCGGGCTGGCGATCATCATGACCATCTTCCGTTCCCGTCGCTCGGCCTCGGTCGACAACGCGAATCTGCTCAAGGCCTGAGAAGGAGTTCTAGGTGACTTTCCTCGCGACTGCGAGCGCTGCTGAGGCTGCGGGAGCTGCACCGGCCTTCGTCTGGCTGCTCATCGCCCTGCCGCTCCTCGGTGCGGCGATCCTGCTCCTCGGGGGACGCAAGACCGACTCCTTCGGTCCGCTGCTCGCCACCGGACTCTCGTGGGCGAGCTTCGTCCTGGCGATCCCGCTGCTCATCTCCATGATGGGCCGGGCACCGGAGGAGCGAGCGGTCGAGCACGTCCTGTACTCCTGGATCCCGGCCGGGTCCTTCCAGCTCGACGCCGGAATCCTCCTCGACCCGCTGTCGATCTCTTTCGTCCTGCTCATCACGTTCGTCGGCTCGCTCATCCACGTGTACTCCCTCGGCTACATGAAGGACGACCCGAGCCACGTCCGGCGCCCCGGGCACACCCTCACGGCGTGGGAGGAGAGCCGCGAGCCGTCCGAGCGTCGGCGGTTCTTCGCCTACCTCAACCTCTTCATCGCGGCGATGCTCCTGCTCGTCCTCGCGAACTCCTACCCGTTGCTCTTCGTCGGCTGGGAGGGCGTCGGTCTGGCGTCCTACCTGCTCATCGGGTTCTGGAACCACAACCCGGCGTATGCGACAGCCGCCAACAAGGCGTTCATCGTCAACCGCATCGGTGACATGGGTGTCATCGCCGCGATCATGGCGATGTTCGCCGCCTTCGGCGCCGTCGACTACGCGGGCGTGAGCGCGGCTGCCGGGGAGGCGAGCACGGGGGTCCTCGTCTTCATCGGCCTGCTGCTCCTCCTCGGGGCCACCGGCAAGTCCGCCCAGTTCCCGCTGCAGAGCTGGCTCGGGGACGCGATGGCTGGTCCGACCCCGGTGTCGGCGCTCATCCACGCCGCGACCATGGTGACGGCCGGTGTCTATCTCATCGTCCGCAGCGCTCCCATCTTCGACAATGCGCCGACCGCTCAGACGGCGGTGGCCGTCATCGGTGCGATCACGCTCATCTACGGTGCGATCGTCGGCATGGCCAAGGACGACATCAAGAAGGCGCTGGCCGCCTCGACGATGTCGCAGATCGGCTACATGATGCTGGCGGCCGGGCTCGGGCCGGCCGGGTACGCATACGCGATCTTCCACCTGCTCACCCACGGCTTCTTCAAGGCGGGCATGTTCCTCGGCGCAGGGTCGGTCATGCACGGCATGAAGGACGAGGTGAACATGCGCCGCTTCGGAGGGCTGTCGACCTTCATGAAGGTCACGTGGGTCACCTTCGGGCTGGGCTGGCTCGCGATCCTCGGCGTCCCCCCGTTCTCGGGATTCTGGTCCAAGGACGCGATCATCGAGACGGCGTTCATGGGCGAGGGCATCAGGCCCTGGCTGCTCGGCGGCGCTGCTCTCGTCGGTGCCGGCATCACCGCCTTCTACATGTCCCGCCTGTTCTTCATGACCTTCCATGGCAGGGCCCGCTGGAGTGAAGAGGACTACCACCCGCACGAGGCACCGGCCACGATGACCATCCCGATGATCGTCCTGGCGGCGGGCTCGGCCCTCCTCGGGCTCGTCCTCGCCTGGCCGTTCGCCGAGACCAAGCCCATCGTCGCCTGGCTGCGGCCGGTCGTCGGATACGGCTCCGACTCCGAGCCGGTGCTCGCGATCCCGGTCATCATCGCGCTGACGCTGATCTTCGTCGCCCTCGGGGTCGCCGTCGCCTACCTCAAGTACCTGAAGGAGGACGTCCCGGCCGTGGCACCGGTCGGGTCCTGGGCCACCCAGGCGGCTCGCGCGGACCTCTACCAAGAGGAGGTGAACCGGACGCTGTTCGAGCAGCCGGGTGTCGCGCTCACCCGCGGTCTGGACTTCGGTGACCGGTCCGGTGTCGACGGCTCGATCAGTGGGTTCGCCACGTGGATCGGCGACCTGTCCTCCCGGTTGCGCCGCATCCAGAACGGCTTTGCGCGGTCCTATGCCCTGACGATGCTCGCCGGCGTCGTCCTCTTCCTCGGTGCTGTGTGGGTGGTGCAGTGATGTCCAACGTCCCCTGGCTGACCGTTCTCGGGCTCATCCCCCTCGTGGGTGCCCTGGTCGTCGCCTTCCTTCCGAGCGCCGAGACGGCGAAGCGAGCCGCGTTGGGCATCTCGCTCGTGACGCTGCTCGTCGGCATCGGGGCGGCGAGCCAGTTCGAGATCGGTTCGGGTGAGCAGTTCCAGCTCACCGAGCAGCACTCGTGGATCCCGCAGTTCGGGGTCTCGTACGCGCTCGGGGTCGACGGCATCGCCCTCACCCTCATCCTCATGGCACTCGTCCTCACCCCGGTCACCCTCCTCGCGGCGTGGAACGACCTCGAGGGTGAGGCTGCAGCGGGGCGACGGGTCCAGACGTACTACGCGCTCATGCTCGTCCTGCTCACGTTCATGGTCGGCGTGTTCGCTGCGACGGACGTCTTCCTCTTCTACGTCTTCTTCGAGGCGATGCTCATCCCGGTGTACTTCCTCATCGGGTCCTTCGGAGGTGCGCGCCGTCAGTACGCCGCGGTGAAGTTCCTGCTCTTCTCGCTCCTCGGCGGGCTCATCATGCTCGTTGCGGTCATCGCGCTCTACTTCGTCGGCCCGGGCGGGGCGGACGGCTTCCTCGTCTCCAACCTCACCGGCATCGACATCGACCCGACCACCGCGAAGTGGCTGTTCGTCGGCTTCTTCATCGCCTTCGCGATCAAGGCGCCGATGTGGCCGGTCCACACGTGGCTGCCGGATGCCGCCGCGGCGGCCCGTCCAGCGACGGCCGTGCTCCTCGTCGGCATCCTCGACAAGGTCGGCACCTACGGCATGATCCGCTTCTGCCTCCAGCTGTTCCCGGAGGCCAGCGTCTGGGCCACGCCCGTCGTGCTCACCCTCGCGGTGATCTCGATCCTCTACGGGGCCATCCTCGCCATCGCGCAGAGCGACCTCATGCGGCTCATCGCCTTCACGTCGATCAGCCACTTCGGCTTCATCGTCCTCGGCATCTTCGCGATGACGACGGTCGGTGGCGCCGGGGCGTCGCTCTACATGATCAACCACGGCTTCTCGACGGCGGCGCTGTTCCTCGTCGCGGCGATGTTCGTCTACCGCAACCACGGACGTCAGCACATCGAGGACTTCGGCGGTTGGCAGCGGGTCACCCCGGGTCTGGCCGGGGTCTTCCTCGTTGCCGGCCTCTCCGCGCTCGCCCTGCCGGGTCTGTCGTCGTTCGTCTCGGAGTTCCTCGTCTTCGTCGGCACCTACCAGCGCTATCCGGTGGCGGCCCTGCTCGCACTGCCCGGTGTCGTCCTCGCGGCGGTGTACATCCTGTGGATGTACAAGCGCTCGATGACAGGACCCCGTCCCGATCTGGGACGGGTCGTCCCGGACATCACGCTGCGGGAGAAGCTCGTCGTGGCGCCCCTCATCGCGGCCTTCCTCATCCTGGGCTTCTTCCCGAAGCTCGCCCTGGACGTGATCAACCCGGCGGTCGAGAAGACTCTCGTCCACGTCGGCGTGGAGGATCCCGCACCCAGCCAAGCCCCGTTGGGGAGTGAAAGGTGATGCCGGCTGTGTTCGAGGCAGTGGAGATCAACTGGGCGGCCATCGCGCCGATGCTCTTCGTCATCGGCGGCGGGCTCATCGGCGTCGTTGTCGAGGCGTTCGTCCCACGGCGCAGCCGGCACGTGGTCCAGGTCGCCCTGTCCGTCGTCGCCATCGTCGCCGCCTTCGTCGCCCTGGTGACGATCACTCTCGACAACCAGGTCAAGACGCTCGGCGGCTCCGTCGTCGTCGACGGGATGACGGTCTTCATCCAGGGCACCCTTCTCGTCTTCGGCCTCCTCGGTGTGCTCACCATGGCCGAGAAGTTCGGTGGCGACCGCCCGGACGCCTTCACCCCGATGGGTGCTGCCATCCCCGGCTCGAGCTACGAGGCAGCAGCCGACCGGGCGGGTCTGGCGACGTCCGAGGTCTTCCCGCTGGCCCTCATCTCGCTCTCGGGCATGATGATGTTCGTCTCCTCAGGGGACCTCATCACGATGTTCGTCGCTCTCGAGGTGCTCTCGCTCCCGCTCTACGTGCTCGTCGGTCTGGCCCGGCGCCGCAGGCTCCTCTCGCAGGAGGCCTCGCTGAAGTACTTCCTTCTCGGGGCCTTCTCGAGCGCGTTCTTCCTCTTCGGTGCCGCTCTGCTCTACGGGTACGCCGCCACGACCGACCTCGACGGCATCGCGGCCGCGATCGCCTCGCCGTCGCCCGGCCTGGAGCCGCTCCTCGTCCCCGCGATCCTCCTCGTCCTTGTCGGCCTGCTCTTCAAGGTCGGTGCGGTGCCGTTCCACTCATGGACGCCCGACGTGTACCAGGGGGCCCCCACACCCATCACCGGATTCATGGCCGCCGCGACCAAGGCGGCTGCCTTCGGCGCGATCCTCCGGTTCACCTATGTCGCCGTCGAGGGCTCACGGTGGAGCTGGGAGGCCGGTGTCGCGGCGATCGCCATCCTCACGATGGTCGTCGGCGCGGTCCTGTCCGTGACGCAGACCGACATGAAACGGCTCCTCGCCTACTCCTCGGTCGCGCACGCCGGGTTCATCCTCGTCGGTGTCCTCGCGTTCTCTGCTCTGGGTCTGCGCGGAGTGATGTTCTACCTGCTCGCCTACGGGCTCGCCACGATCGCGGCGTTCGCCATCGTCTCGATGGTGCGACAGGGGGGCTCCGAGGCCACCCAGCTCTCCCAGTGGGCCGGCCTGGGTCGCCGTCACCCCATCCTCGCGGCGACCTTCGGGTTCCTCCTGCTCGCCTTCGCGGGCATTCCGCTCACCTCTGGCTTCACCGCGAAGTTCGCGGTGTTCGCCCCGGCGGTGCAGAGCGGGACGATGGGTGTCGTCCTTGTCGTCATCGGCGTCCTGGCCTCGGCGATCACGGCGTTCGTCTACGTCCGGATCATCGTCCTCATGTACTTCTCCGACCCGACGAGCGACGACGTCGTCGCGGTCGAGGCCTCTCCGCTGACGACCGCTGCGATCGCGGTGGGTGCGGTGGCGACCGTCGTGCTCGGCATCGTCCCCGGGCCGGTGCTCGAGCTGGCCTCCCGCGCGTCGGAGCTCATCCGGTGAGCGATGCCTGCTGAGACGGACGCCCACGTCTCCGACACGCCGGGGGTCATGGGCATCCCTGGAGTCTCGGCCGATCTGCAGACCCGACTCGAGGACGGGATGGCCCGTGTCGCAGCGGCCTTGCGCGAGGTGGTGCAGCACGAGGACCCGTTCATCGCGGAGGCCTCGGCGCACCTGCTCAACGCCGGGGGCAAGCGGGTCCGGCCCCTGCTCACACTGCTCGCGGCCGAGCTGGGCGACGGGATCAACGACGACGTCGTCACCGCTGCAGCCGCCGTCGAGCTGACGCATCTCGCCTCGCTCTACCACGACGACGTCATGGACGACGCCGACGTACGTCGAGGGACACCGAGCGTCAACGCGAGATACGACAACAGCACCGCGATCCTTGTCGGTGACCTGCTCTTCGGTAAGGCCTCCGAGCTCGTCGCCGATCTCGGTCCCGAGGCCGTCAAGATCCAGGCCCGGACCTTCGTGCGACTCTGCGCCGGCCAGATCCGTGACGACCGGCCACATCCCGGCGACGTCGATCCGATGGACTACTACCTCGGGATCCTCGCCGACAAGACCGGGGTCCTCATCGCGACCGCGGCCCGCTACGGAGCCATGTTCAGCGGCTGTGACGCGGCGACGGTCGACCTGCTGCGGGAGTACGGCGAGCGGGTCGGCATGACGTTCCAGCTCGCCGACGACCTCATCGACATCGCGAGCGACGCCGACGACATGGGCAAGCTGCCAGGTGCGGACCTGCGCGAGGGCAAGCGCACCCTCCCCGTGCTCTACGCCCTCGCCTCGGACGACCCAGCCGACGCCCGGCTGCAGGAGCTGCTGCGCTCCGACCTGTCGACCGACGACGCCGCTCACGCCGAGGCACTCACGCTCCTGCGCCGACACCCGGCCATGGCCGAGGCTGAGGCACGGACCGCCGCCGTCGCCCGTTCGGCTCGTGAGGCGCTGGCTCCGCTGCCCGACAGTGAGGTCAAGGACGCCCTTGCCCTCTTCGCCGAGCTCATCGTGGCGCGCGTCGGCTGACCGTGTCGTCGTGAAGGTGGCGGAGCGGGGCGTGCCGGAGTCGACCGGCCGATGGGACACCGCGACCGCTGGTCTCATCCCGCCGTTCGCCATCGTCGACCTCGACGCCTTCGACGCGAACGCCGCCGATCGCGTCACCCGTGCCGGCGGCCTCCCGGCCCTCGAGGAGGTGCGCTCCGACGCCCGGCTGGCCGCGCAGATCACGGTGGCGATCGACTCCGTCGAGCATGTCCGGTTGTATGCGGGACTCGCCGGCGACATCCCGCTCAAGGTCGCGGTCGACGTCGATGCCTCGCTCCGGCTCGGATGGCTCCATCTCGGGGAGCGGCGCTGGGCCATTCGTACCGCGGAGGAGGCGAGGACCCGTGGCGCAGGCGGCAACGGAGGCGGGACCGGACGCCTGCACGTGACGCGCGAGGATCCTGCCATCACCGAGCTCGCCGCGGGTTCTGGACTCTACGGGCCCGGGCTCTTCGACGGCTACGACGCCTTCACGCCCCGGACGGAAAGGCCCGCATGCCAACGCGGGGGAGGCCTGCGAGCGCTTCGCCGAGCTGCATCTCGTCCGGGGCGACGAGATCGTCGAGACGGTGCCGACCTAGCCCGGCGAGGGCCACTGCTTCGGCTGTCGGTCGTGCACCCTCCGCGGCGGTCGACCTTCCCCTCATCCCACGAGAGCCGGTTCCCTGGTGGCTCCCCCCGTCGATAGCCAACGTTGTGCCGTCCGTCGCGAGGGAGGGTTCGGCCGAGTGGCGCGCTCACAGCGCGGGGCGGGCACGGAGCCTGCGACGGTTGACCATGTCGACGGTGAGGATGGCCAACGCGACCCAGACGATGCCGAAGCCGATCCAGCGCTCCCGGGTCATCTGCTCGTCGAGGACGAAGATCGCGACGAGCAGCTGCAGGACGGGGGTGATGAACTGCATGAGGCCGATGGTCACGAGAGGCACACGCCGCGCCGCGCCGGCGAAGAGCAGCAACGGGATGGCGGTGATGACCCCCGCGGAGGCGAGCAGCAGGGTGTGGCCCGTTCCGAGCGTGCCGAAGGTCGCCGTGCTTGCCGTCACCCCCCACACAAGGATCCCGATGGCGAAGGGGGTGAGGATCGCCGTCTCCAGCGCGAGTCCTCGCATGGCCGTCAGCGATGCGCCGACGCGCACCTTGACCAGGCCGTACAGTCCGAAGGAGAACGCGAGGACGAGTGCGAGCAGCGGCACCGTGCCGGCGCTCACCGACAGGTAGACGCCCGCGAACGCACCGATGAGGACCGCCACGAGCTGAGGGCGGCGTAGCTGCTCGCGCAGGACGACGACGCCGAGCGCGACTGTGACGATGGGGTTGAGGAAGTACCCGAGGGAGGCCTCGGTGGTCTGCCCGCTGATGACCGCATACACATAGAAGCCCCAGTTCGAGGCGATGAGACCCGCGGCGGCGACCATGCCGAGCATGAGCCGGCGGTTGCGCAGCACCGGCCAGAGCCAGCGGAGGTCCCGGCGGACGACGAGGATGAGGCCGCAGAAGACGAGGGACCAGACGATGCGGTGGGCGAGGATCTCCAGGGCCCCGGCCGGTCGGAGGGCCGCGAAGTACAACGGGAAGAGACCCCAGATCCCGTATGCGGCCAGGACGTATGCGCTGCCCCGGCGGGTCTCATCGGGGCCGGTGATCACCAGCCGACACTACTGGACGGTGGGTCCGGCTCAGGTCACGTCCCACGTGTCGTTGCCGCGCAGCAGGGCGTCGAGGGCGGTGTCGTCGGCAGGCCGGCCTGCGCTTGCGACGGCCGCGTCGACCTGGTCGCGCACGAGGTCGTCGTAGGTCGGCCGCTCGACCTTGCGGAAGACGCCCATCGGGACGTGTGTCATCGTTCCGTCGTCCAGCCGGGACAGGGCGAAGGCGGCCGTGGGGTTGGGGTCGGTGACGTCGTGGACGACCACGTGGGAACGGTCGGCCTCAGCCTCGGGGACGAAGCGCATCGCGCCGGTGTTCTCGCGGACGAGGACCCGACGGTCGGCCTCGCCTCCGGCCGTGACCGGCTCCCCGTGGACGAGTCGGACGAGGCGGGCGGTCTGGCTGTCGCGGTCCTTGATGAGCTGGAAGGCGCCGTCGTTGAAGATCGGACAGTTCTGGTAGATCTCGACCAGGGCCGCGCCGCGGTGCTCCGCTGCCTGGCGCAGGACGTCGGTGAGGTGGGCCCGGTCGGTGTCCATCGTGCGTGCGACGAAGCTCGCCTCGGCGCCCAGGGCCAGGGAGACCGGGTTGAAGGGTGTGTCGAGCGAGCCCATCGGGGTGGACTTGGTGATCGTCCCTGGCTCGGAGGTGGGGGAGTACTGGCCCTTGGTCAGGCCGTAGATCTTGTTGTTGAAGAGCAGGATCGTGATGTTGACGTTGCGGCGCAGGGCGTGGATGAGGTGGTTGCCACCGATGGACAGCGCGTCACCGTCGCCGGTGACGACCCACACCGACAGGTCCGGCCGGGACGTCGCCAGGCCGGTGGCGATCGACGGGGCGCGCCCGTGGATCGAGTGCATGCCGTAGGTGTCGAGGTAGTACGGGAAGCGTGAGGAGCAGCCGATGCCGGAGACGAAGACGATGTTCTCGCGGCGCAGCCCGAGGTCCGGCAGGAAGCCCTGGACCGAGGCGAGAACGGCGTAGTCGCCGCACCCCGGGCACCAGCGGACCTCCTGGTCGGAGGTGAAGTCCCTCTTCGTCTGGCGGGCAGCACCCTCGCCGAGGGTGGGGATGCCGGTCAGGCCACCGGGCCCCGGCATACCGAGATCGATGGTGCTCATGCGCTCGCTCCCGCCGTAGCGGTCCGGCCGGACGTGCCCGCCTCCACCGCGGTCGTGATGGCCGCAACGAGCTCACCGGTGGTGAACGGGAGCCCGCGCACCTGCGTGACGGACTGGACGTCGACGAGGTACTTCGCCCGCAGGAGCAGGGCGAGCTGGCCGGTGTTCATCTCCGGGACGAGCACGCGGGAGTATGCGCGCAGCACCTCGTCGAGGTTGGCCGGGAACGGGTTGAGATGGCGCAGGTGCACCCGGGCCACGTTGAGGCCGAGGGCGCGCGCCTCCCGGGCGGCTGCCGCGATCGGGCCGTAGGTCGAGCCCCAGCCGAGGATGAGCACCTCGGCCTCGCCGCTCGGGTCCTCGACCTCGAGGGCGGGGACTGTGATGCCGGCGATCTTCTCGGCCCGGAGCCGGACCATGAGGTCGTGGTTGTCGGGGTCGTAGGAGATGTCGCCGGTGATGTTGGCCTTCTCGATGCCACCGACCCGGTGCTCCATGCCTGGCGTGCCGGGCACCGCCCACGGCCGGGCGAGCGTCTCGCTGTCGCGCAGGTAGGGCTGGAAGGTGGGCGTGCCGTCGGCCTTCTCGCCGTTCGGCTCGGTCGCGAACTCGACCGGGATGGAAGGCAGCTCGGAGGCGGCCGGGACCCGCCACGGCTCGGAGCCGTTGGCGAGGTAGCCGTCCGAGAGGACGAGCACCGGGGTGCGGTAGGCCGTGGCGATCCGCACCGCCTCGAGCGCCATGTCGAAGCAGTCGGCGGGTGACTGCGGCGCAAGCACCGGGACGGGGGACTCGCCGTTGCGCCCGAACATGGCCTGCAGCAGGTCGGACTGCTCGGTCTTGGTGGGCAGACCGGTCGACGGGCCTCCCCGTTGGACGTCGACGATGACGAGCGGCAGCTCGACGGAGACGGCCAGGCCGATGGTCTCGGACTTCAGAGCCAGCCCGGGACCACTTGTCGTGGTCAGACCGAGTGCGCCGCCGAAGGAGGCGCCGAGGGCCATGCCGATACCGGCGATCTCGTCCTCGGCCTGCAGGGTCATCACGCCGTGGCGTTTCAGGCCCGAGAGGACATGGAGGATGTCGCTGGCCGGGGTGATCGGATAGGAGCCGAGCACGAGGGGGAGTCCACTGCGGTGCGAGCCGGCCACGAAACCGTACGCCAGCGCCGTGTTGCCGGTGATGTTGCGATAGGCGCCGGGCGCCATCGCCGCCGGCGCGATCTCGTAGCGGACCGCGAAGTCCTCGGTCGTCTCACCGTAATGGAGCCCCGCGTACAGGGCTGCGAGGTTGGCGGCGAGGATGTCCGGCTTGTCGGCGAACTTGCTCTTGAGGAACGCCTCGGTGCCGGTGGTCGGTCGGCTGAACATCCAGGACAGCAGGCCGAGCGCGAACATGTTCTTCGCCCGCTCCTTGTCCTTGCGGCTGAGCGAGCCGATCCCGGCGAGAGCCTCGACCGTGATCGAGGTGAGCGCGACGGGTCGCACCTGCCACGACTCGAGCGAGCCGTCCTCGATCGGGTTGGTCGTGTAACCCACCTTGGCGAGGTTGCGCCGGTTGAACTCGTCGGTGTTGACGATGATCATGGCGCCACGTGGGACCTCGGCGAGGTTGGCGCGCAGCGCTGCGGGGTTCATCGCGACGAGGACGTCGGGAGCGTCACCGGGGGTGAGGACGTCGTGGTCGGCGAAATGGAGCTGGAAGCTCGAGACACCCGGGAGAGTCCCCTGGGGTGCGCGGATCTCTGCCGGGAAGTTCGGCAGGGTCGACAGGTCGTTTCCCAGGGCAGCGGTCTCGGAGGTGAAGCGGTCACCAGTGAGCTGCATGCCGTCGCCTGAGTCTCCGGCGAACCGGATCACAACCTTGTCGAGCTGCGTAGGCGTAGTGGTCATGATCACCCCATGGTACGACTGGTGCGAGGTTGACGCCTTGTGGTCCACGCTCTGGAGGCGTTCGGGCGAGTCGCGGGACCACCGTCGCAGGGTGGGATACGCACACTCAGGTCATGCTCCGGTTGCGGTACTGGTTGAAGACCTGGAGTGGGTCGTCGGTCTCCAGGATGGTGCCATGCCATGTCCGAAGGACCGTCCCGTCGGACTCGAAGGACGTGATCCTGTACTGCGCGAGGTCGCGTGGCGGGTCGGTCAGCACGCCGACGCCGTCTGTGAGGATCACGTCGGCGAGGAATGCGGCTGCCCCGCGCGGGGTGAAGGCGACTCGGTTCGAACCGGGCGCGACGATGAGTGCAGGTTCGCCCACCCCCGAAGGGATGAGGACGGGTCGGGCGTGGTCATCGGCAGGCAGAGGACGCAGCGGCTCGACCATGGCCACCGTCGCAGCGCCGGGTCCGGTCGTCGTGACGTAGGTCGCCCGAAGCAGTCCGCCCGACGGGAGCGTGGCGACGTAGCCGATGACTCGGCGGTGGGCACCCCCGTCCGGGCTCTGCGTTCCGAGGGGAGTGGGGAGGGCGGCGTCGAGGAGCAGGCGCGCAGTGACGTCGTCCGGCTCGGCCCCGACTGCCGCAGCCGCTTGGGCGTGGAACTCGGCCAGCCCCTCCGCGGCGAACCAGGCACTGTCGCACGGGCTACAGGTGAGGGTGCCGAGCGGTGCGCCGGCGCCCACCACGACATGCGGCGGCCCGTCGCCGGCCGGGGTGCGCACCCGGATGACCCCAAGAGGTTCGGAGGTCACCATGCGAGCCACCCCCTCATCCACGGGAATCTGTTTCCAGATCCGCTGCACCGACCCGTCACGAGCCACAAAGGGGGTGGAGAACTGCGCGTCGCTGAGGTTGCCCGGCATGAGGGCGATGATGAGATGTCCGTCCTTCACCGGGAGCGCAACGGCGACATCCTTGGTGTCGACAAGGAGCCCTGGCACGCGCGCCAGCTCGTCGAGGTCCGCGCCCCGCGGGCCGTGGAAGACGACCGCCTCCTGGGCGAAGGAGATCGCAATGGCGACACGTCCGGCGTCCCCGTCCTCCGCGTAGAGGAGGTGGTGGTCGCCCCCGAAGGCCCGAGTGAACGCGTCGGCGAACCCGGCATCGGTCGCCAGCTCGCCGCGCGCCGGCCAGCCGAAGGGAAGGCCCCACCTGGTGACCCGCTCCTGCAGCTCCTCGGTGGCGGGGGTGTTCCTGTCCGGCTGCTGGTCGCCGAGTCCGGCGGCGACCCCGATCACCCCCGCGAGGGCGAGGGCCGCGACCCCTGCCCCCGCGACGACCGCGCGCCGGCGGCGTCGGTGGGTCGCGACAGTCTCCATGACCCGCGCATACGGGTCAGGGGAGGTGGTCAGACGCGCCGTGCCGGCCTGCAGAGCCGCCCGCACCTCGTGCTCGAGTCGGAGGCTCATCGGAATGTCCCTTCACTCTGGCTGAGCGAGACTGCGGCGCGCAGCCGCTGCAGTCCCCGTGAGGTCTGGCTCTTCACCGAGCCGACAGAGATGCCGAGCAGGTCGGCGGTGGCGGCCTCGGTGAGGTCGTCGAAGTAGCGCAGGACGACGACAGCGCGCATCTGTGGCGGCAGGCCGCGTAGTGCTCGAACGATGAGGTCACGGTCGTCCACGCCGCGGTAGGCGTCGTGGCGGTCGATGTCGTGGCGGTCGATGTCGAACCCGTCCGGAGAGCCGTCACGCCCACCGTGCGCGAGCCCACTGAAGAGGGACTCGGCCACGCGCTTGCGGCGGGCGTTAGAGATGGCGTGGTTGACCAGAGACTTCCTGACGTAGGCCACCGGCGCGCCCTCCCGGACCCGACGGTCCCAGTGACGGTAGACACTCGCCAAGGTCTGCTGGACGAGGTCCTCGGCTGCCCCGCGTTCGCCGACTATGAGGTATGCGGAACGCACCAACCCCAGCCAGTGCGCCTCGACGAACCGACGGAAGTCGTCTTCCTGTTCCGGTTTCAGCGCCATCGCCGTTCCTGACGTCCCGCGGTGGCTGCTCGGCCCACCGCCTGATACCCCTTCTTAACGCGATTCGCTCGCGAAAGGTTGAGATTCACCTCTCATGGTGGAGCAGACGGCGGGAGTCGTCGAGAGAGAAGCTCGTGCGTCGGGGATGATGCGTGACGTGCGCACTCTGCTCCCCGACCTGACTCCGCTGCGCACCAGCCCCGAGTATCGGCGCCTGTGGATCGGCTTCGCGCTGGCAGGTGTCGGGGCGCAGATGGCGACCGTCGCGATCGGGCTGCAGGTCTACGAGCTCACCCAGTCGACAGCCGCCGTCGGGCTCGTCGGCCTGTTCGCCCTCATCCCGCTCGTCGCCCTCGGTCTGTACGGCGGCGCACTGGCCGACCAGTTCGACCGCCGGGTGCTGGCGCTGGCCGCGCAGCTCGTCGCGTGGGTGACCAGTGTGCTCCTGGCACTGCAGGCCTTCCTCGGCAACACGGATGTGTGGGTCCTGTATGCGCTGGTCGCCCTGTTCAACGGCGCCTTCGCGGTCATGTCCCCGGCAAGGTCGAGCATCTACCCGCGAATCCTGCCGCGGGAGCAGCTGCCGGCGGCCAACGCGCTGAGCGTCCTGGCGATGAACACCTCGCTCACTGCGGGGCCGCTGCTGGCGGGCGTCCTCATCGGCCGGTTCGGTTTCGAGGCCGCCTACACCTTCGACGCAGTCATCACCACGGCTGCCCTCTGGGGACTGCTCACACTCGGGCCGATCCGCCCCGAGCCCAGCGACGGACCTCGACGGACCGGGATCCGGTCCGTCGTCGACGGCTTCCGTTTCCTCGGGCGCAGTCCCAACGTGCGGATGACGTTCATCAGCGACATCTTCGCCATGGTGCTGGCTGCGCCGCGCGTGCTGCTGCCGGCCGCCGGCATGGTGATCCTCGGCGGGGGAGCGACGACCGTCGGCAACCTGTATGCGGCGTCCGCCGTCGGCGGGATCGTCGCCATGGCCCTCTCGGGCCGGCTCGGTGCCGTTCGTCGGCAGGGGGTGGCGATCCTCGTCTCGATCGTCGGGTGGGGGGTCGGGATCGTCGGGCTGGGTGTGGGGCTGCTGCTGGCCGGCGGTCCGCTCACGCAGCAACAGGCGTTCTGGGTGGCGATGGCGGGAATGTTCATCGCCGGAGCAGCCGACTCGGTGTCCGCCGTGTTCCGCACGACGATCCTGCAGAGCGCGACCCCGGACCATTTGCGCGGCCGGCTGCAGGGCGTGTTCATCGTCGTCGTCGCCGGTGGGCCGCGCGTCGGGGAGATCCTCGGTGGTGGGGTCGCCGAGGTGCTGGGCGAGGGCTGGACGGCCGTCCTCGGCGGGCTGGCCTGCATCGCGGTCATGGGGGTGCTGATCGTCCGGTCGCGGGGCTTCGTCCGTTACGACGCTCGTCATCCGACGCCGTAGCGGCCGGCCGCGATGGGTGGGCAAGGACTGTCAGAGCCCTCTGGTTGGGTTGTTCTATGGAGCAGGACAGCCCTTCGATCCTTCGGGAGTCGATCCTTCGGGAGTCGAGCGCCGGGGTCGGCGAGAGGATCTACGGGATCCTGGACACGGTCCGGGGAGCTGTCGACGTGTGCTCTGTGGCTGCGGGCGACAGGGGCGTGGATGAGTGGATGACCGTGCTCGGCGAGGTCAGCCAGGCGTTGACCGTGCTGGCGGCGGCCAGGGATGCCGCCATCGTCCGGCTCGCCGCGATCGACGAGACCGTCACCGAGGATGGTGTGGTCGGTGAGCAGGTGAACGGCCTGGGCACGGTGTGTCTCGACGCGGGTGCGATGGTCTCGACGGCGACCGGGACGTCGGCACGGTTCGGGGAGAACCTGGTCGAGCAGGCGGTCACGAGGGTCGTCCGGGTGCCGGCACTGCACGAGGCCATGCTCGAGGGCATGCTCGACGACTACAAGGCCCGGCGCCTGGCCGGCGAGCTGAGCGATGTGCCGCCGGATCTGGCCAGGGCTGTCGTCGACGCGCTGGCCGGCGACCTGGCTGCGAAGTCCGGTCCGGCGCTGCAGCGTAGGGCCCGCGCGATCCTCATGTCGCTCTGCCCCGACCTCCTCAGGGAGCGGATTCGCAAGGCGCGCAAGGGCGTTGGCCTGCGGCGGTGGATGGGCGAGCCGGGGACTGACGCGTGGGGCGGCTCCTTCCCGTCGGAGCGGGCGGCGAGGGCGTGGGCGGCCATCGACGCGCTGGCGCGTCGGTACCGGTCGGAGGGCAGGCACGACACCCTGGAGAAGGCCCGCGCCTATGCCCTGATGGATCTCGTGGACGGTAACGCCACGGTGGAGACCGTGCTGCACCTGACCGTTCCCGCCGAGGGGCTCGACGAGGCGACGCGAGCGGTGGCCGAGGACACCGACGGCGACCATCCCCGTGGCGCGGACACCGCTGGCGGAAACGCCCCTGACGCTGACGCGGACACCGGTGGCGGGAACGCCTGTGACGCGGACACCGGCGAGGGCCCATCTGCTGATGTCGGTGAGGATGTGGAAGACGGTGCAGGTGAGCTCGCTCGCTCTGTCGTCACTGGGCAGGCACAGGCCACCGCTGGGGACCGCGGTCACGTGGCCGGCTCTGGCGGGGCGGTGTTCTTCCCGCCGCAGCCGGGGGATGCCCCTGGACAGCACACCGCGAGCAGCGAGGTGTTTGTCGCGGTGGCCGGGGCGCAGGGGCAGAGCCTGAGCTGGTTCCCCGTGGCTGCGCTGCCGCGGTGTTCACGGGAGGTGGCTCCGGCGGAGACGGTGTGTCATTCGTGGACCGGGGCGCTGCTCGACGTTGGAGATGCGCTTGCGACCCGGGCGTACCGGCCGGGCGAGAGGTTGAAGTCCCTGGTTCGTCGACGCGATGGTGGGTGTCGCTTCCCTGGCTGTTCGGTCTCGGCCCGGCAGTGCGACCTGGACCATGTCGTCCCGTGGCCGCACGGCCCGACGGCGGCCTCGAACCTGATCTGTCTGTGTCGGCGACATCACCGGGTCAAGCAACGACATCGATGGCGAGTCAGCCTGGGTGCCGACGGCGCGGTGGAGTGGATCGACCCCACCGGGCGGCTCCATCGCAGCGAGCCGGTCGACCATCTCGGGACCACGCAGGTGCGGGTCCTCGACACTCGGTCAGGCATCGTCGCGGGCCACCAGAGTGACGGTGATGACGATGACGGGGACCTGGCAGCATGCGACGACCTGGGCTCGAGCGTGCTGGAGCAGTGGCTGGAGGTCATGGTGGAGCACACGGCCGGCGGATCCACCATGAGATCCTCGACGCCTCGTGTGCAGCCCGCCACGGACGGGCGGCGTGGCCGGTGTCCGACGGCACTGAGCGGCGAGGAGATCGACGAGCTGAGCCGTGCTGTCCGGGCGGGCCGGTTCGCGGGCATCGAAGACGCCGTCAGCGCCATGCAGGCTGAGGCAACCGAGCAGGCCGCCGCGCGTCAGCAGCAGAGCCGGCGGGGATGTCGCGTCGACCACCACGTCCCGCCGCGCGACCGCACCCTCACCATCAAGATCAAGATCAAGCGCAAGACCCTCCCGAGCCACCGCGACAGGCGAGCACCCACCCCGCCGACGCCGAGCCCACCGCCCTTCTGACAGCTGCTTGCGATCGGCTTGACGAACCCGTGACGATGGCTCGTCACCCGTCTGCCGACACCGTGATCTCCGCCGGATTCAGGTGCAGCGTGACCGTGTCGCCATAGGCCAGACCCGGGAGATGCGGCATGAGGACCTCGAGCACTGTGGCGGGCTGGTCGTGCATCGGCTTGGTCTCGGGATGCGGGTAGTAGACCCAGCCCGCGTAGGTCCGCGGATCGCCTTCACGGGTGAGGACACAGGTGACGAACGAGAAGGTCTCCGGATCGTGGACGTCGGTCCAGCGCACGTCAGCGAAGGTGTGAGCCGGCCGCCGGATCGCGTGCATCACCGGCGCGATGTCGACGTTGATCGTGGCAGGGTGCATATCACCCAGGTCGAGGCCGAGCACGGCGAACACCGGCATCTGGAGGGCGATCGTGCCGGCCGGGAAGGGCGACTCGGGGTTGCGGCCGGATGCCACGCCATGGCCGCAGACGACGGTGCCGGAGACGGGGTGAGAAGTCACTGACCGGCTAACCGCTGCCGCAGCCCACTCGCCCGGACGACCCGACGCTCGACAGCAGCGCGGATGACGGACTCGCCCCCGACGACTCGGACCCGTTCCTCAGCCCGGGTGACCGCCGTATAGAAGAGCTCTCGGGTGAGCAGCGGTGAGTCTGCGTCGGGGAGGAGCACGGTGATCTCACGTGCCTGACTGCCCTGGGCCTTGTGGATCGTCATGGCATGCATCGTGTCGACATCGCCGAGCCGGCTGGGCGCGAACCGCTGGGCACCCCCAGCACCCTCGACGACGGCCATCCGCACCGGGGTCCCGTCGGGGGTCGTCGAGGCGACGACGACGCCGGTGTCGCCGTTGAGGACGCCGGTCGCGTAGTCGTTGGCGGTGACGAGCAGGGGCCGGCCGACATACATCGGCTCGTAGAAGGTGAGCCCGGTCTCCTCGCCGAGCCAGGTCTCGGTGTGGCGGTTCCACGTGCGGACCCCGAACGGCCCTTCGCGGTGGGCGCAGAGGAGCCGGTGGGCTCCCAGAGCCACCATCGCGCTGTCAGCGTCGCCGGCGCGTGCCGCAGCGAGGACTACCAGGGCATGCCGAGTCACGATGCCCCGCAAGGCAGAGGTCGGGTCATCGCCCTGGACCCACTCGACCTCATCGCTCCCGGCTGACAGAGCCGCGATGACGCCGTCCGCGTCGCCGGTGCGCAGCGCCTCGGCGAGGGCGCCGATCGTCTCGCCGAACCGGTGCACGGTGCGCAGGCGGGAGAGGGCGAGCGGAGCCTCGCTGGAGGTCTCGGCGCCGGCCACCAGGTCGGCGAGGATCGCGCCGGCATCGATCGAGACGAGCTGGTCGGCATCACCGACGAGGATGAGTCGTGCCGTCGGTCGCAGCGCCTCGAGAAGGCGCGCCATGTGGGTGAGCGAGAGCATCGACGCCTCGTCGACGAGGACGACGTCGTGCGGCAGGCGGTTGGTGCGGTGGTGTTTGAAGCGGGTGCGGCTGTCGGGTCGCCAGCCGAGGAGACGGTGGAGCGTCATCGGCTCGGCCAGGCCGATCGGCTCGATCACCGCTCGAGTGGCGGGATCATCGGTGCGCTCGAGGATCTCGGAGAGGGCGCGGGTCACAGCGGACTTCATCCGCGCTGCGGCCTTGCCGGTGGGGGCGGCGAGACCGACCCGGACGGGCCGATCACCGGCTGCGGCGGACTGCTCGGCGAGAAGGGCGAGGACGCCGGCGACCGTCGTCGTCTTGCCCGTCCCGGGTCCACCGGTGAGGACGCTCGTCCGGGAGCGGGCGATGGACTCGGCTGCGACGCGCTGCTCGGCATACCCCTCGCCGGGGAAGATCCTGGCGAGCCCGGCAGCCAGGATCGCTTCGTCGACATCCGGCGCGTCGAGGGCCGCCCGAACCCGCAGGTCGTCGACGACCTGGACCTCCTGGTGGTGATAGCGCTGGAGGTAGACCATCCCCTGGTCGACCACGAGAGCGCCCTCGGCCACGAGCCGGCTGGTGGCGACCGTCTCGGTCCACTCGTGCGGATCCGGCCACGTCAGCTCGGGCAGCGCGGCGGCCAGGGCCCTGAGGTCGACCGCCACCGAGGCGGACCTGACCGCCCGAGTCGCGAGGGCGGCGGCGAGGACGACGGTCTCGTCGCGCTCCTCCGCCACGCGGGCGAGGGTGCGGGCGACGTGGATGTCGGCGGCTGTGAGCACTCCCGCGGCGTTGAGGTCCCCGAGCATGCCGGTCGCCTCCACTCCGAGCCTCCGGTCGTGCGGGCCGACCGGCTCGAAGGTCTCGAGGATCATCGGGAGCCTCCGTCGGTGGTCCGTCCATCCAGGAGGTCGGAGAGCGCGATGACGAGGTCGGCCGGTGGGCGCCATGAGAAGACACCACACGGCTGGCCGTCGACGACGGGAGTGGCGGGTCCGCACATCCCGCGGACGTAGAGGTACAGCACCCCGCCGAGGTGGCGTCGCGGGTCGTACCTCTGAAGGCGCCAACGGAGGAAGCGGTGGGCGACCACGGCATACAGGATCGCCTGAAGGGGATACGAGGAGTGGCCCATCGCGTCGGCCAGCAGCTCCGGACGGTAGTGGGCGGCGGTGAGCGGCTCGTCGCCGCGGCCAAGCCAGTTCGTCTTGTAGTCCACGACGAGGTAGCGCCCGCCGGTGCGCAGGACGACGTCGACCGATCCGGTGAGATAGCCGCGCAGCGGCTGCTCGGCGAGGTCCGGGCTCGCCTGGAGGGTGTTCCCCCATCGGCGGATCGGGTCTCCTTGCGGCAGGTATGCGTGGAGCAGCGGCGCGAGATCACCGAGCCTCGGCCCAGGGGCGAGGTCGGTACCGCGGTCGCGACTGCGGCGGTCGCCGCCGTCCAGGGGCAGCTCGAAGTCGAGCTCGCAGAGCCGGTCGCGACGGCCGATCTCGCGCAGGGTCACGTCGCCTGCGAGCGGACCGAGCGGGCTGTCGCAGACCGCGACGAGGGCGCCCGAGAGCGCCTCGGTGTCGAGCCCGTCGACCGGCCACTCCTTGAGCTGCTCGCGGATGTGGTCGAACAGCTCGGCACGCAGGTCAGCCGCCTGCGGATCGGCCCGTTCGAGGACGGCGTGGACGAGCGAGCCGAAGGTTGCGCCCACCGGCAGGTCGGCCATGGGTGACGGGGTGTCGGAGCCGGGGACGGCCGTCTCGAGCCCGGGAAGGCCGGGAGAGTCGGGCAGGACGAGCTCCGGCAGGTCCGGTTCGTCGGCGCGCCGGAGCGTCTCGGGCTCGCTGCCCACGTCGCCTGCTGCCTGGACCCGCACGGACTCCGCCGGAGAGGACAGCGCCGTGTAGGAGGTCCGTCGCCAGTCCTCGTCGATGGTCCGGGTCCAGCGCGCCAGAGCGAGATCGGGGGGCGCAGCCTGTGGGGCGGCCGGCGCCGTGTCGGCGATGTCGGCGTCCTCCAGGGCGAAGGCACCGGCGTCGGACCAGCGGCGCAGCACAGCGGCGGCGGCCGAGTCGTCCTTGGGTAAGGCCGTCGTGTCCGGCACCGCTGCCGAGCCCGGCTCCCGGCCGAACAGCATCCGGTGGAGCGGAGAGTGCCGAGCATTCGTCGACGGCGCCCACCACGTGACGACCTGCGACTGGGCGCGCGTCATCGCCACATAGAGGAGCCGCAGGGACTCGCCGGCGTCCTCGGTCTTGTAGGCCGTGACGGAGTCCGCCCAGGTGGGGTTCCCCGCGGGCCCGCCGACGTCGATGCAGCGCGTCCGCTCGGGCGCCGGCTCGTGGAAGCGGGGGATGGGCGGGGTGTCGCTGACCCACCGGGCGGCGAGCGTCGGGAGGTAGACCACGGGGTACTGCAGACCCTTGCTGCCGTGGATCGTGACAAGCTGGACGGCCGCTGCGTCGCTGTCGAGGCGCCGGGTCCGGGACCCACTGGACTGCGGGGCGTCCTCGGCCATCGCACCCTGGAGCCAGGCCAGGAGAGCCACGAGACCAAGGTCGTCGCGGCGAGCGGTCTCGTGAAGGATCTGGGCGACGTGGCGCAGGTCGGTGAGGGAACGCTCGCCGCCGATCTGTCCGAGGACCCGTGCGGAGAGGCCTGCGGTGGTGAGCAGCTCGAGGACTGCGGCGATCCCCTGGCGCGCATAGACCGCAGCGAGGTCTCGACAGCGCCCGGCGAGCTCGTCGTCGAGGGCGTCGGCGGAGCCGTCGTCTGCGACCGCGTCGAGTGCGGCGACGTTATAGCCGAGCAGGTCGGTCAGGGCGGCGGCCCGGGTGAGGAGCGAGCGGTGGGGTGCGACCATCGCCTCGAGGAGGGTCAGCCAGTCGTGGGCGGCGTGACTCTGCAGGACGCTCGCACCGCTGGCGCTCACGGCGGGGATGCCGAGCTCGTGCAAGGCCCGTTGCGCGGCGAGCAGGTCCACGCCCCGGTGGGCCAGGACCGCGACGTCTCGTGCTTGGATCGGGTCGCCGCAGTACGTCGCGCCTGAGGAGAGCAGCGCTGCGATGTCGGTGGCGAGGTCACGGGTGATGTGAGCACGGACGGCCGGCATCTTCGTGTTGCCGGCCAGGTGCCCGTCACTGCGCACCTGCCGCAGCCGCACCGGCGCGCCCCGCCGGGGGCCGACCAGGCGGCGCTCGGCACTGTGGCCGTGCACCCGGTGGACGGCGATCTGCGGATCGCCGAGCTCAGCGCGACCCAGGAGGACCCCGAGGGCGTCGACGAGGGCGCTGTCGGAGCGGTAGTTCGTCGGGAGGGTGCGGGTGTCGGTGGCGGTCCTGGCCGCTGAGAGGTAGGTGACGATGTCCCCGCCTCGGAAGGCGTAGATCGCCTGTTTGGGGTCGCCGATGAGCACCATCGCCTGGGCATGACCGGCGAACGCCCGCTCGAGGATCTGCCACTGGATCGGGTCGGTGTCCTGGAACTCGTCGACGAGGACGACCTGCCAGCGCTGTCGCATGCGAGCCCGCGCCGGGGAGTCGTCCTGCGTCAGAGCGCCGGCGAGCTGGGTGAGCAGGTCGTTGTAGTGCATGACCTGCAAGCGGCGCTTGCGGATGTCCAGCTCCTCGCGGACGGCGCGGGCGAACTTCACTCGCCGGTCCGGCGCACTGCCGGGCTCGGCCGCCGTCGGCCGCAGCTCGGCGTGGAAGTCGGAGACCGCCAGACGGGCGATCTCCAGAGCCTCGGACCGGGTGAAGAACGGGGCGCTGTCAGCGCGGATGAAACCCCGGAGGTAGAGGTCGTCGACCACCTCGACGAGCAGGTCGTCGAGGTCCTCGACGAGCGTGGCGCCGGCATCCGAGGTGCCCGCGACGCCGAGACTGCGCAGCACCTGCTGACAGAACTGGTGGGTCGTCGCGATCGTCGCGGCGTCGAAGTGCGTGAGAGCCGCGCGAACCCTCCTGTGCCGCCGGGTCAGCTCGTCGGGTTCGGTGCCGATGAGCAGGGCGAGCAGCGGGTCCGCAGGGACCTGCTCGTCACCGGTGAGGGCCTGGCTCAGCGCGCCCTCCGCAATGACGAGCTGTTCGCGGACGCGGGCCCGCAGCTCCTGGCTCGCCGCGCGCCCGAAGGTGACGATGAGCATCTGCGGCAGCGTCGCGACCCCCTCGGCGACGTAGCGGGTCACGAGCGCTGCGATCGTCCAGGTCTTGCCGGTCCCCGCGCTCGCCTCGAGGAGGACGGTGCCGGTGGGCAGGGGTGCGGCGATGTCGAACTCGATGATCTGCGCGGCGGTGTCGGTCGTCACGAGCGCTCCATCGTCTCGGTGCCGTCCTCGAAGACCGGTCGCCAGACCCGCAGCGCCAGCTGGCCGAGACGACTTGTCACCCCGGGCTCCCACCTCTCGTCCCCCCGCGGCGCGCCGAGGATGTCGTTCAGCGGCACGATCCCTCCGTAGACGAACTGGTGCTCCTTGTCGCTCTGCTCACGGGCGAAGGCGTTGCCGAAGGACTCCTTGGTCTCCCACTCGTCACGAGCACTCGCGGTCGCCTCCGACTGGTCCTGACGTCCGTCGAGGTACTTCCTCGCCCATGCGGCGCCGGTCTTGAGCGGCAGTGGCAGCGGTTCGGACAGCCCCCGCTCGCGCAGGTCCAGCAGCCGGTCGAGGAGCTCGAGCGCCCGGTCGCTCTCGTGGGGACCATGCGTGATGTGCAGCCGTCGGTGACTGCCGTATCGCTTCTCCCGGCCGACGACATGGCTGCTGTGTGCGGTGCCCGCCGCTGTGAGCGCCAGCGAGGTGATCCAGGACCGGAGTCGCTGCTTGGCGCGCAGCGACGAGTAGGTGACGGTGAGGACCTTGTCGCCCACCAGTCCTGGCACCGTGCCGCTGAGACGACGGCCACTGGGCAGGGTCACGTCGATGTCGACGACCTCACGCGGGAGCGGCACCCCCGGGCCGCCGACGCCCGCCACGGCCCACGCCACTCTGGTGACGTCCTGGACCTCGCGGGCGACCTCGTGAAGGGTGCGGAACCCGAGATCTCCCGGCGGCAGCTCGCCTCGCCACAGCTCGGCGTCGCAGGTGCCCTCGAGATCGCGTCCAGCGAGCACAGCGCTGAGCACGCGATCCCCGATCGCCCAGGACGCCAGACCGTCCAGCTCGATGGGGATGCCCTCGCTGCGCGCCTCGGGCACCTCCGGCAGGATCATGCCGAGCCGGCTGCGCAGGTAGGCGCGAGCCGGGCTCTCGAAGAAGCGGAGCAGCTCGGTCAGGTCGACGTCGCTCTCGGTGGGTGGGGCGAGGACCACGTCTGCGGGTCGCGGCCGGGTCGTCCGCTCGGCGAGCGCCGCCTGTGCCGCCTCAAGGGCGGTCGGGTCGTAGCTGAACGGCCTGTCCGCAGGCAGCAGCGGCTCGGACTGGCCGGCCACCCCGAGGTTGCGGGCGTCGAAGGGCTGGAGTGGGTGGCGGGTGCAGACCCGCTCGACTCCGGGACCGTCGCCCGTGCGGCGGACGGCGTCGAGAAGCTCGCCCAGCGGCACAGCGGGCGGCCGGGTCTGGCCGGTGTGCTCGTCGAAGCCGGCGTAGGTGATGACAAGGGTCTGCTGCGCGGACATGAGCGCGTCGAGAAGGAGCTGGCGGTCCTCGCTGCGGGGATCGCGCTCACCGGTGACCGGGCGACGGGCCAGGGCATCGTCTCCGTCGGGGACCGTCGACCGCGGAAAGACGCCGTCGTCGAGGCCCACCAGACACACGACCCGGTGCGGCACGGACCGCATCGGCACCATCGTGCACACGGTGAGCGCGCCGGTGCGGAAGCTCGCGCGGGTCGCACGGGCGGCGCCCCTCCCGGCGAGCAGGGCATGGACGTCAGCGAGACCGAGCTCGGCACCTCCGACCGCGCCAGAGGCCGCCGCGATCCGGGCCAGCTCCTGCTCGAGCTGCGCCACCTGCCAGCCGTCGCGGGTCGGGACGTCGGCGAGGCCGAGCACGCCGTCCCGGAGCACCCGCACCCACTCGGCGCTGTCGGTGGCGGACTCCATGGCCTCGATCGTCGCGCCGAGCCGCGCCACGAGCTCGGCGATCCGGCCGGCGAGGTCGATGTCTCCGCTGTCGAGGTCGTCCAGGGCGAGGGTGGTGCCGACGTGGTCGACCTCCTCACCGTCGACGGCAGCGCCGACGAGGATGCGGTCCAGGCCGGAGCGCCAGGTGTTCTGGGACAGGTCCCGCAGTCGGTAGATCTCCCGGTGGTCGGCGTCCAGGCCCCATCGGATGGCGACTGCGGCCACCCAGTCACCCAGCCGGTCGAGGGCGTCGTCGTCGAGACCGAACCGCCGCCGGACCGGCGCGCTCCGAGCGAGGTCGAGGACCTCGCCCGCCGTGAGCCGTCCACCGGCGAGGAGAACCAGCCGGTCGGCCAGGGCGAGCAGTGGGTTGGTATGCCGGGGTGCCCGGTCCGCGATCCGCACCCGGAAGGAGTGGGCCGGGTGCAGAGCGCCCGATGAGCCCGGGGCCCGACCGGACTCGCGGACAATGCCGCCGAGGCCGAAGGCTGCATGGACCAGCGGAGCCCACTCCTCGACGTCGGGGCACATGACGAGGATGTCGCGCGGCTCGAGGGTCGGGTCCTGCTCGAGGAGGTCGGCGATGACATCTCGAAGCACCTCGACCTGACGGGACTGACCATGACAGGAGTGCACCTGGACACTACGGTCGGTCTCGTCGACGTGACGGGTGGCGCGCTGGGATGTCGCCGCGTGGTCGACGGCGATGTCGTGCTGGAGCAGTCCGAGCAGTGTGTGCGGGTCGCCGCCATGGGGCTGGTCCACCCGGTGGTCGACCGACTCGGCAAGGCCGAGCATCCGCTGCAGCTCACGGGCGTCCCGGCCGAGGCTGGCCAGCAGCGGGTGCTCGATCCGCAGGCCGGACTCGTCATGGTCCCGGGGGCCCGGCCCGTGGGCGGTCTCGGCGGCGAGCCGGTCCCACGCGGCCGGCGAGGCCTGGGGCAACCAGAGGTGGACGTCGCGATGGGCGGCGAGCGCGCAGATCACCTCGACCTCGCCGCGGGGGATCCGTGTGTGCCCGAACAGCGAGAGTCGGCCGGGGAGCTCGAGATGACCGAGGTCTCCGTCGCCGAGCAGCCGCAGGACACGCTCGTGCCGCTGCTCCGGGGCCTCGCCTCCGACGAGCGTGAGCACGCGGCGCCACAGCTCGGGCTGCCACAGCAGGTCGGCGTCCACCTGCCCGCCGAGGCCATCCCCCCGACCGCCTCGGCGCCAGTCCGTGAGCATCGTCGGACGCTGTGCCGCATAGTCGGCGAAGAGCCCGGCCAGTCGCCGGGCCACGGCATAGCGCCGGCTCCGGCGCAGCTCTGCCTCGATCCCCGCCGTGTCGTGACCGAGGTGGGTCGCGAGCGTGGCGGCCCACGGTTCGTCGAGGCTGCTGTCGATCGCGCGGAGCACCGGCCAGGCGAGCTGGTCGGGATGCCACGGGTCGCCCGCCTCGATGCCGAGGACGAGAACTACGAGGGAGTGCGGGGTGAGGAAGCGCACCCCCGCGCACACCCCGTCCGACCGGTCCGTGCCTCCCGTGCCCGCTGTGCCTCCTGTGCCTCCTGTGCCTCCTGTGCCCACTGTGCCCGCTGTGCCCGCCGTGCCCGCCGTGCCCGGCGTGGCGCCGAGCCGATGCGAGAGTCGCTGGGCCAGCCAACGCTCGACACCTTTGGCCGGAGCGGCGACGACCTCTTCCGCGAACGGGTCGTCCAGCGGATCGCTGAGGAGGTCGGCGAGTCCGTCGGCGAGTGTGTCGGTGCTCGTCCCCCGGTGCACGTGCAAGGTCACGCTTGTGACCCTAGCCGCAGGCTCCGACATCGGATGGGAACGGCGCGATCGTGCCGGTTCAGATGGAAGGTTGCCATGGTCGAGGAGTCCTCGCAGCGGGAGCCGGATGTCGTCGGTCTGGACCGGGCGACCCGCGTGGCGCGACGCAAGGACCTACGGCTGCGCCAGAGGGACCTCGCGGAGCTCGCCGGCGTGTCCGAGCGTTTCGTTCGGGAGCTTGAAGCGGGTAAGCCGTCGGTGCGTCTCGACGCCGTCGACAAGGTTCTGGCCGCTCTCGGTCTTGAGCTCGTCCTGCGCGTGCGAGAGGCCGGGCGATGAGCGAGTCGGCGGTCCGTCCGCCCGGGGACCCTCGTCTCGTCCGCCAGGCGACGGTCTGGAAGCAGGGCCGGCTGGCCGCCACGTTGACCCGCAGCGAAGGCTCGGTCACCTTCGAGTACGAGACGGCCCATCTCGGGGCCGGCGGCTCGTCGGTGGCGACCACGCTGCCACTCACCGATGAGCCGGTCGTCATCACAGGCGGAGCGGTGCCGGCGTTCTTCGCCAACCTTCTCCCCGAGGGTCGGAGGCTGTCCGCGCTGCGTCGCGCGATCAAGACCAGCGCCGATGACGAACTCGCACTTCTGCTCGCGGCAGGGTCCGACCCCGTCGGGGACGTGCAGGTGTTGGCCGCGAATCTCGACCCGCCAGCGGAGGACCCGCTGCAGGAGGAGGTCTCCGGCGGCTTCGAGGATCTCGACTTGCGGACCTGCTGGAAAGATTCGGCATCGGAGACCCGGCGGCCCTCGCCGGTGTGCACGACAAGGTGTCCGGCCGCATGCTCAGCGTCCCCCTCCTCCACGGTGGGCGAGGGCACCTGCTCAAGTTCGAGGTGCCGGAGTACCCGAAGGTGGTCGACAACGAGGCCTGCTTCCTCTCGGTCGCCCGCCGGCTGCGCCACCCCGTGGCCACGGCCGAGGCCGTCCATGACCGAGAGGGTCGAGCGGGCCTGCTCGTCTCGCGGTTCGACAGGGTCGTGCGGAACGGGCGGCTGCGGCGGCTCGCCGTCGAGGACGGCGCCCAGCTCCTCGGTCTGTGGCCGGCCGACAAGTACGCCGTCACGAGCGAGCGACTCGCCGCCCGCGTGGGAGAGGTATGCGCCGCTCGCCTCGTCGCGCTCCGCGCGGTCCTGGTCCAGCTCACGTTCGCGTGGCTGACCGGCAACGGCGACGTCCATGCCAAGAACATCTCCGTCGTGGCGGAGTCGGAGGAGTGGAGGGTGGCTCCGATCTACGACATCCCGAGCACCGCCCCTTACGGCGATACGACTGCAGCGCTCACACTCGGAGGTCGCCGGGAGAACCTCAGCCCCAAGGCGTTCCTCGGCTTCGCCGACGGCATCGGTCTGCCGCGGGTTGCGGCTCAACGGGCGATCGAGGAAGCGCTCGCGGCGTCGGCCTCGGTGATCGACGACATCGCTGCAGGAGCCGTCGACTTCGACCACCGGCGCAGGCAGGATCTCGTGCGCACGCTCACGAGGCGGCGCCGCGATCTCGAATGAGCGAGTTCAGGACCAGGTGACGCGCATGAGGTCGGCCCACAACTCGCGGCTGCCGCGGCCTGCCTCGGTGCGTTCATCGACGTCGATGTCCCCACCGCGGTTCCAGAGGGCGAGGTAGAGCTCGCGGGGCGGAGCGCTCCAGCGCACGTCCGGGTCGGTTGCGGCGTCGCGCGAGACGACCGGCGCCTCGTCCGAGACCGCCACCGTCCACACCGAGGCAGGGGCGACAGCAGGGGCGGCCGCGCCCGGGTCGGTCGCGGCGATCTCGATCGTCAGCGGCTCGGTCGAACGCAGCGGCGACGAGCGGCGCGGGATGAACCCCCTGAGCAGCTCGTCGATCCCGTCGAGCGCGAGCTCGGGCGAGAACCACACCTCGCGAACCTTCGGGTGCCGGCCGAGCCGGGCCCCCATGGCGTCGACGGCGTGGATCGTCGTCTCATGGCACTGCCGTCGTGCCCAGCCGTCGCGGGCGTTGGCCGTGTTCTTGAGGAAGAAGAACCCCTCCCAGTCCTCCGGCGTCTTCGAGAGCACGTCGAGCACCTCGGTCGCACCGTCGTCGAACCACTGGAGCAGGTCGGCACTCGCGCGTCCGGCGGCCTCGTGCTCGGCCGGGTCCGAGCGGACACCGCGCAGCGTGTCGGCGCACCAGCGGTGCACCATGCCCACGTGCGCGACGAGGTCGTCGACGGACCACCCGGGACATGTCGGCACGTGAGCGTCGGGAGCGCAGCTCGTCGCGTTCGCGCGCAGCACGGTGGCGGCAGCACCGATGGCGGCGCCGTACTCGTCGAACGTCATGTCGACTCTCTTGGGGAAGGCGAGCGGGGCATACGGAGACGTCACGGTCCCAGGCTACGGCGGCGGTGCGAGATACGCTGGGCCCGTGTCGGCATACGTCATCGTTGCGTCGGTGACCCTCGCGGGGGTGCTGCTCTTCGTGCTCGCGATGGGCGCCCGCTCCCTCGTCGCGCCGCGGGTCGGCCGACCGGTCACGTTGACCACCTACGAGTCCGGGGTCGACCCCATCGGGGAGGGCTGGGCCCAGACCCAGGTGCGCTACTTCGTGTACGCCTTCCTCTACGTCATCTTCGCCGTCGACGCGGTCTATCTCTTCCCGTGGGCGCTCGTCCTCGCCGACCCTGCTCTCGGGGCGGTCTCCCTCGTCGAGGTCGCGATCTTCATCGGCATCATCGCCATCGGGCTGCTGCACGCCGCCCGACGCGGCCTGTTGAGGTGGGTGTGATGCGAACCGCCCTCGGGATGCCTCGCGTGGGCTCACCCACCGTCGGCATCGTGGCAGAGCACGCCCCGACCCCGCTCAAGGTCGTCCTCAACTGGGGCCGGCGCTACTCGCTCTGGGTGTTCAACTTCGGGCTCGCCTGCTGCGCCATCGAGTTCATCGCCGCGTCCATGGCGCGGCACGACTTCATCCGGCTCGGCGTCATCCCCTTCGCACCCGGCCCGCGCCAGGCCGACCTCATGGTCGTCTCCGGGACGGTGACCGACAAGATGGCTCCCGCGATCCGTCGTCTCTACGACCAGATGCCCGAGCCGAAGTACGTCATCTCCTTCGGCGCCTGCTCCAACTCCGGTGGTCCGTACTGGGACTCGTACTCCGTCACCAAAGGCGTCGACACGATCATCCCGGTCGATGTGTATGTGCCCGGCTGCCCACCCCGTCCGGAGGCGCTCCTGCAAGGGATCATCAAGCTGCAGGAGAAGATCGCCGGCGAGTCGACCGGCGAGTCGATCCGCCGCCGATACGCGGGGCACCGGCTCGCGACCTCCGCGGACCTCACCCGAGGGCTCATCGGGCCGCCCGGCTGAGCCGATGCGTCCCTGCAGGGCAGGGACCGCCGCAACATCATCATCCCGGCGGCCCCGGCGGGCCTGCTCGTCGGCCTCCTCATCCCGATCCAGGTCTTCTTCAACCACCGACTCGGACTGAACCGTCACCTCGCCGCCGGTGCGACCCTGCTGGTGAGCATCGGCGTCGTCGCGGGTCTCCTCTGGCATGCCGGCGACCAGATCGTGTGCGGTGTCGCCGAGCTCGTGGACACGACTGCGATCGAGCTCGACACCCTCCGTGACTGGGTCGACGACTCGGCGCTGCCGATCGGGGCGAGCTCGCGCAGGTGGGTCCTCGGGCTGCCGTTCGTCATCCCGATCGTGGCGCTCACCTTCATCCCCTGTTTCGTCCCGCGTCTGTTTCGTCCCGCGTCGGAGTCGTCATCTCCGGTGTCCTCGTCGTCCTCGTCGTCCTTGTCGCCCTCGTCGTCCTCGTCGCCCTCTTCGCCGTCCCGGTCCTGGCCCTGGCCAACACGGTCGGCAAGTACCTCACCGGCCGGAACCCGTTTCCCGTGCTCGACTCCGGTGGCTCGGCCCTCACCGACCCACCGCGCAAGCTCGTGGCTGGCCGCGGCGGGCTTCCACGAGAACGCCGACGAGTTCCGCAAGGACGACGACGCCGAGGACTAGCCGGAGTCCAGCCACCCACGAGGCAGGGGGCTTTCCGGCGGAGGACCTTCCTCCCCGCGGACCTGCTTCCCGTCCGGTCGTGTCCCCACGGGCTAGGCTGCCAGCGTGGCAGAGGACCTCACCCGTGACGTCGCGCCGGAGGAGTGGCGTGCCCGGGTCGCGGACGCTGTGACGGACGGGTTCACCTTCGTCGACTGGCTCACCGCGGTCGACCGCACCTACCTCGAGGAGCCCGGCGTCGACGTCGTCGCCCGCCTCCTCGACGTGAGCACCCCCGGCGCTGCCCAGGGGCTTCGTCTCACGACCTTCGTCCCCGACGGCGGCACGCTCGAGAGCCTCACCCCGGTGGTCGCCGGGTTCGCGTGGCACGAGCGGGAGACGTTCGAGATGTTCGGCCTCCACTTCGAGGGCTTCGACGACGGCACCGACCTGGGGCTGCGGCCGCTCCTGCTCCCCGAGGGCTTCGAGGGCCATCCGCTCCGCAAGGAGTTCCAGCTCGCCGCCCGGGCCTCGAAGGCGTGGCCCGGCGGCAAGGAGCCCGGTGAGGGCCACGAGTCGGTCCGGTCGCCGAGTCGGCGCCGCGTCCAGGCGCCGGGCGTCCCACCGCCGGACTGGGGCCCGCGATGACGTCCCTCGACCTGACCGTCCTCGAGGTCGTCCTCCGCAGCGCGGCCGTCCTCGCGGCCTTCCTCACCCTGCCCCTGCTCGTCGGCCAGCTCGAGCACAAGGTCATGGGCCACATGCAGGGCCGGCTCGGGCCCATGTACGCGGGCGGCTTCCACGGCTGGGCCCAGCTCATCGCCGACGGGGTGAAGTTCATCCAGAAGGAGGACCTCACCCCTGCCGCGGCCGACCGCCGGCTCTTCCGGATCGCCCCCGCGCTCGCGCTCGTGCCCTACCTCGTCGCGATGGCCGTCGTCCCGGTCCATCCCGGCTGGGTCGCAGCGGACGTCCCGGCGAGCGCGCTCTTCGTCCTCGTCGCGAGTGGCGTGAGCATCCTCGGGATGCTCGTCGGCGGCTGGGCGAGCGCGAACAAGTACTCCCTCATCGGTGGGATGCGCTCGGCCGCCCAGCTGCTGGCCTACGAGCTGCCTCTCGTCCTGGCAGTCGCGTCGGTCTGCCTCGCGGCCGGCACCCTGAGCCTCACCGGGATCATCGAGGCCTGGTCCCCGATCTGGCTGCTCTGGCAGCTCCCTGCGGCCCTCGTCTTCCTCGTGGCGGCCGTGGCCGAGCTCAACCGGCCCCCGTTCGACGCGCCGATCGCGGACGCCGAGATCGTCATGGGCCCGTTCACCGAGTACGGCGGGCTGCGCTTCGCCTTCTTCCTCCTCGCGGAGTACGCCGGCATCGTCCTGTTCTCAGTGCTGTTCGCCGTGCTCTTCCTCGGGGGCTGGCGAGGACCGGCGAGCGAGTGGACCGGCTGGCTCTGGACGGTCGTCAAGTCCTTCCCCATCGCCTTCCTCATCATCTGGATGCGCGTGTCGTGGCCGCGCGTGCGCGAGGACCAGCTCCAGCGGCTCGCGTGGCTCGGCCTCGTGCCGGTCGCGCTCGCGCAGCTCGCGCTCACGGCCGTGGTGGTGGTTCTCCGATGAGCACGCCGCGCAAGGACTCCCGCAACCCGTTCAGCGCGGCCCGCGGCCTGCTCTCCGGCATGGCGACGACCGCCAAGACGATGACGCGACCGGCGCATACCCAGCAGTACCCCGACGAGCGCCCGAGCCTGCCGCCCCGGTCCCGCGGCGTCATCGCCCTGCGTGAGGAGAACTGCACGAGCTGCATGCTCTGCGCACGGGAGTGCCCGGACTGGTGCATCTACATCGACAGTCACAAGGAGACGATCCCGGCCGGTCCGGAGGGCGGCCGGGACCGGCAGCGCAACGTCCTCGACCGCTTCGCGATCGACTTCTCACTCTGTATGTACTGCGGGATCTGCATCGAGGTCTGCCCGTTCGACGCGTTGTTCTGGAGCCCCCAGTTCGAGTATGCGGAGGTCGACATCCGCGACCTTCTCCACGAGAAGGGCCGGTTGGGGGAGTGGATGGCGACCGTTCCCGCGCCGCCGGCGCTCGACGAGCGCGCGGCCGACCCGGCCGAGGTCGCCTCCGCGAACAAGCCGCCGCGAGCTGCCCGCGAGCCGCGCCCCGCCCGACCCGGGGCGCGCACGCCGACCACGCCCCCTCCGACCACACCCCCTCCGACCACACCCACGGAGGCTGAGGAGTGACGACGCTCGATCTCCTCTTCGCGGGCTTCGGCTTCGTGGCGGTGCTCGCCGGTCTCCTGGCGGTGACGACGAGCCGGGTCATCCATGCGGCGCTCTGGCTCGTCGTCGCCCTCGGAGCCCTCGCCGGGTGTTTCCTCGTCCTCGGAGCAGAGTTCATCGCCCTGGTCCAGGTCCTCATCTACGTCGGCGCCATCGTCGTCCTCGTCCTCTTCGCACTCATGCTCACGCGCAGCCCGGTCGGGCCGCAGGACGAGGCGAGCGTCGGATCGCGCCGCAAGGTCCTCGCGGCCGCCGTCGGGGCCGGTGCCGCAGCCCTGCTCCTTGCCGTTCTGGTCCCGGTCGCGACCGTCCTGCCCGAGCGGACCGTCACGAGCACCGAGGTCATGGCTCGCGACCTCTTCGGCATCTGGGTCTGGCCCTTCGAGCTGCTCTCCCTGCTCCTCCTCAGCGCCCTCATCGCCGCCTTCGCCGTCTCCCGGATGGGCGGGCCCGTGGGAATCACCAGGGAGGGCTCGTCATGAGCCTCGCCGGCCCCTATGTCCTCGCCGCGCTCCTCGTGGGCATCGGCCTTTACGGCGCGCTCTCGCGGCGCAACGCCGTCCTCATGCTCATCGGGGTCGAGCTCGTCCTCGGCGGGGCGCTCGTCCTCCTCGTCTCCACGGCGGCGGCGGCGGGCGACCAGTGGAGCGGCGGGACGATCCTCTCGCTCTTCGTCATCACGATCGCCGCCGCCGAGGTCGCCCTCGCACTCGCGGTCATCCTCGCCGCGTTCCGGATGCGCGGCCGGATCGACCTCGTCGAGGGCGAGACCGGGTCCGACAGTGAGTCCATGAGCCGTGTCTCCGGGGGCCCCGTGGCGGGTGAGCGATGACCGAGGACACCCTCGCCCTCCATCTGCCCGTCCTCGCGACGATCCTCATCCCGTTCGCCGCGGCCCTGCTCGGTCTCGCCGCCGCCCGGCGCGGGGTCGCTCGCGACATCGCCGTCATCGCGGGCTTCCTCGCTCTCGTCTCGGCCGCATACCGGCTGGTGACCGTCCAGGGGCCGGCCGTGGGTTCCGACGTCCCGGTCCTGACGACATCGAGCGGGATCCCGCCGATCTCACTCGGCGAGCTGACGATCCCGTTCCAGATCGCCGTGGGGCCGCGGACCGCGCTCATCAGCGTCGTCGTCGCCGGAGTGACCCTCGCGGTCCTCGCCTTCACGACGTGGTACCTACGGGAGGACGACCGGCTCGGAGTCTTCCTGTCGACGGTCTCGCTCTTCGCCGCAGCGATGCAGCTCGTCGTCCACTCCGGTGACCTGATCCTCACCCTCGTCGGCTGGGAGGTGATGGGCTTCTGCTCCTACCTGCTCATCGGCCACTGGAGCCGAACGGTGCGGGCCAGGCGGGCCGCCTACAAGTCGTTCATCGTGACCCGGCTGGCCGACGTCGGGTTCGTCCTCGGGGTCGTGATCCTCGCCGCCGGAGCCCGGTCCACCGGCTACGCCGACGTGGTGACGCACTGGACGGCGAACGCGGGCACCACGCTCACCGTCGCCATGGCGTGCCTCGTCGTCGCCGTCCTCGGCAAGTCCGCGCAGGTGCCGTTCCAGGACTGGCTCCCCGACGCCATGGCCGGCCCGACCCCGGCGTCGGCGCTCATCCATGCGGCGACGATGGTCGCCGCCGGCACCGTCGTGCTCGCCCAGCTCTCGCTCCTGCTCGCCCTGGCGCCGGGCGCCCAGTGGATCCTCGCCGTGAGCGTCGCCCTGACGATGGTCCTCGGGGCCGTCCTCGCCATCGGGCAGAGCGACCTCAAGGCTCTGCTCGCGTGGTCGACGGTGAGCCAGGTCGCCATCATGCTGGCGCCGCTCGCCGTCCTCGCCGACGTCGCGACGTCTGCGACAGGGCTCAGCGCCGCAGCCCTCTTCCATCTCTACGCGCACGCACTGTTCAAGGCGCTCCTCTTCCTCACCCTCGGCTGGCTCTCCTTCGCGGTGCACTCGACCCTCGCGACGCGGTTGCAGGGCTCGGCGCGACGCCTGCTGTCGAGGGCAGCCGTCGGCATCGGGCTCGCCGCACTGGCGGGCCTCCCTCTCGTCGTCGGCGGCTGGTCCAAGGAGCTCGTCCTCGCGACCGTCGCGGACGAGGCCGGGGCGGTCGGCGCCCGGGGGTGGGTCGTCCTCGCCGCCCTCGTCGTGACGGTCGTCCTCACCGCGATGTATGCGACCCGCGCCGCCCTCATCCTCCTGCGCCACGGGCCTGCGAACGGGCTGGTGAACGGGCCTGCGGCCAGGGCCGGCACCCTGGACGAGAACCTCTCCACCGGTGAGCTGCGGGCAGCCCGGGCGACCCGCGCAGCCCAGCGTGAGGCCCTGCACGCGAGCGACGCGGCCCCCTTCACGGCCAAGCTCGTCATCGCCGTTCTCACCATCGCCACCGCCGTCGGCGGAGTGCTGATGCTCGGCTTCGACCGGCTACTCGGGGTGGAGGCGCACATCTCCGTCCTCTGGCTGACGGTCACCCTCGCGCTCGCCCTGCTCGGCGGGGCCCTGACCTGGGTCCTCGGTCGGGGAGGCGACCTCGCGCTCCGGCTCGGTGACCGACAGGCCAGGTGGGACTCCGGGTTCGGCGTCGACCGGCTCTACCTCGCGACGGTCGCCGCCCCCGTCCTCTCCCTGGCGCGCGGCGTCGCACGGCTCGACCACGGGGTCGTGGACGCCCCCGTGCGCGCGGCCGCCCGGGGCGCGGTGCGGCTGTCCGACCGGGTGGGGGACACGCATACCTCGAAGCCGCTGTCCGCAGTCTCGCTCGTCGGGATCGGACTGCTCGTGCTGCTCGCCCTCGCCGTGACCGTCGCCCTCATCGGCGGTGCGTCGTGATCCTCGTCAGCGCCATCGCGCTCCCGCTTCTCGTCGGGCTGTGGCTCGTCACAGCCGGTCGCCGGCTGCCGCGAGAGCCCGCGTGGACCCTCGCGATGGTCGTCACCCTCCTGAGCCTCGGGTTCACCGGAGCCGCGATCGCAACCGGCGCCTCGGTCGACCAGCCGTGGGTGTCCCGCCTCGGTCTCTCGCTCGCGCTCGGCATCGACGGGATCAGCGCGCCGCTCCTCGTGCTCACCGCGGGGATCGGGGTGCTCGTCGTCCTCCTCGCCCGCGCCCACCTGCCCCTCGGCGGCGCGCCCTCGACCTATCTCGGCGCCGTCCTCCTCGCGACCGGCGGGGCGCTCGCCACCTTCGCCGCCCGGGACGCGATCCTGTTCTTCGTCGCCTTCGAGCTCGTCCTCATCCCGGTGTGGGTGCTCATCCATCGCTTCGGCGACCGGCACGACGAGGCCGCGCGCCGCGACGCCGGGCTGCGGTTCGTCCTCTTCACCGTGACCGGCTCGGTGCTCATGCTCGTCGGCATCCTCACCCTCGTGAGCGCCGCCGGGACGAGCCGACTGGACGAGCTCGTCACCGCGGGAGCCGCCCTGCCACTCGGCACCCAGACCCTCGTCGCGGTCCTGCTCACCGCCGGGCTCGCCATCAAGGTGCCGGTCTTCCCGCTCCACACCTGGCTCCCGGCGGCCCACACGATCGCCCCCACCGGAGGCTCGGTCATCCTCGCCGCAGTGCTGCTCAAGATGGGCACCTACGGTCTGGTCCGCCTGCCGGTCGCCTCGGTCCCCGACGGCTTCGCCCGCATCGCGCCGGTCCTCGCCGTCCTCGCCGCGACGGGCATCGTCTGGGGAGGTCTGGTCTGCCTCGTCGAGGTCGAGGCGAAGCGGCTCATCGCCTACTCCTCGGTCGCGCACATGGGCTTCGTCGTCCTCGGCCTCGCCTCGGGCACCGTCGTGGGCGTCCAGGCCGCACTCATCGGCAACATCGCGCACGGCGTCATCGCCGCCCTGCTCTTCGTCGTCGTCGGCGGGCTCAAGGAGCGCTGGGGGCGAGTGCGCTTCGACGCTCCGCTGCCCGCGCTGCGCGAGTACGCGCCGCGGCTCGGCTTCGTTCTCATCCTCGGACTCGCGGCCGGCCTCGGCCTGCCCGGTCTCGCCGGGTTCTGGGGCGAGGTGATGGCGGTCTACGGTGCGTGGGTCAGCTCGCTCGGGCCCGGGTTCCTGCTCAAGGCGACCTCCGCCTTGGCGGCCCTCGGCGCGGTGCTGGCCGCCGCATACTCCCTCAGAGTGGCCCGCCTGCTCTGGGTGGGCGAGGCGGAGGTCCCCGCCGAGCCCACCGGCGCAAGTGAGACCGCCGGAGCCGAGCGGCTCGTCCTCGCGGTCCTGGCCGTCGCGATCGTCGTGCTTGGACTCGTCCCGCACCTCGTCTGGAGCATCACCCTCGCCGACGTCACGGCGGTGATGGGCCGATGAGAGTCGCCGTCGACTGGCTCACCCTCGCCCCGGTGCTGGCCCCCGCGCTCGGCGCCCTCCTCGTCCTGCTCGTCGACGCCGTCGTACCCCGCGCCCGTCCGGCCCCCCTCGCGATCTCCCTCATCGGACTCGGGGCCGGGATCGGGGTCGCCGGATGGGCGGCCGCCGGAGGCGGCACCGTCCGCTCGCTCTGTCTGGACGCACCCGAGGGCGCCTGCCTGTATGCGGCCCCTCCGATGGCGAGCATCCTCCAGATCGCAGCGCTCGGGGCGGCGGTCGTCGTCATCCTCATGCTCCTCGCCGACCGGTCCGGGTCGGATGAGCCGCTCACGGGCGGTGCGGCCGTCTCCGCCGCGCTCGTCCTCGCTGCGAGCGCCGGGGCAACCGGAGTCGTCGCGGCCCAGGATCTCGGCTCGTGGCTCGTCACCCTCGAGCTCGCGACCCTGCCGATGGTCGCCCTCGTCGCGCTGGCGGCCCGGCGCGAGGCCGTCCACGGCGCGCTCACCCTGCTCGTCACCTCGGTGCTCTCCTTCGCGCTCCTCGCGCTCGGGGTGGCGCTGTGGGTCATCGCGACGGGGTCCTCGACGTTCGCGACATCGGGCGTACGCGACGCCTGGGCCTCGCCCGAGCACCGGCTCGTCCTCGTCGCCGCCGTCCTCGTGCTGCTGGCCGGGCTCGGCTTCAAGCTCAGCCTCGTGCCGTTCCACGCCTGGACCCCGGTGACGTATGTGGGGGCCGCCCTCCCCGTCACGCTCGCCCTCGCGACGGTCTCCAAGATCGCCGCCCTCGGGGCTCTCATCACGGTGGTCCGGGCGCTCGCGTCGGTCGTCCAGGACCCGGCTCCGACGGCCGTCATCCTCGCTTTCGCCGCCGTGGCCCTGGTCTCGATGCTCCTCGGGGCCGTCGTCGCGCTGCGCCAGGTGGACCCGGTCCGCCTGCTGGCCTGGTCGGCCATCGGACAGGCGGGGTGGGTCGTGCTCCCCCTCGCCGCCGTCACCGCCGCCGCGGCCGATGCGGCGGCGGGCTACCTCGCCGCCTACGTGGTCGCGACGACGGTCGCCTTCGCCGTCGTGCACCTCGTCCACGGCCCCGTCGCGGCCGGTTCGCCGGCCCGGCCCCGCGAGCTGTCGCATACGGGCGGTCTGGCGCGCACCCACGCGATCCTCGGTGGCGTGCTCGTCCTGGCCCTGCTGTCGCTGGCCGGACTGCCACCCGGCATCGTCGGTCTCGTCGCCAAGATCGTCGCGCTCCAGCCCGTGGTCGCCGCAGGGCTGTGGCCGGTGGCGGTCGTCGCCGTGGTCGGCGCGGTCCTCGGGGTCGCCGTCTACCTGCGCTGGGTGGCCATCCTCCTCGGCGCCGGACGCTCGCCCGGCCCGCTGCAGCGGATGGTCGGCTCCCGGGCCGGGCTCGGCCTCGCCGCTGCGGCTCTCGTCGTCACGAGCCTCCTCCCGGGACTGATCTTCCGCTGAGCGGTGACCACCCGATGCCTGACCGGTGACTCCGCGGGTGCGCCAGATCCTCGGCACTCGCCCGGATCCTCCTGTCCGGGACGAGGTCCTCGAGAGCGGCCCTGCAACTGCAGGGGCAGCGTCGCCGCCGCGGTCCGTCGCCCGAGGAACTGGGTGAGCGACGAAGATCTGGGCCGGGCGGTCCGGGCGGCCGTGCCGAAATGCGGCGCGGTGGCGACCGGGCACACGGAACGGACCGGGCATTCGCTAGCGTTGCCCCTGCCATGAACAAGCACTACAACGGACTCAAGACGGCGGCGCTCTTCGGGGCGATCTGGGCGCTGCTGCTGGGCATCGGCTCACTCATCGGGGGCGGCCGGTTCATCTGGCTCTTCGCGCTCATCGGCGTCGCGACGACCTTCTACGGCTACTGGAACTCCGACAAGCTCGCCATCAAGGCGATGCGCGCCCAGCCCGTCAGCGAGGCCGAGGCGCCGGCCATGTACCGGATCGTACGTGAGCTCTCGGAGAAGGCCGGACAGCCGATGCCGCGGCTCTACATCAGCCCGACCGCCGCCCCGAACGCCTTCGCGACCGGTCGCAACCCCGACAACGCCGCGGTGTGCTGCACCCAGGGCATCCTCGAGCTGCTGGACGAGCGCGAGCTGCGCGGGGTCCTCGGCCATGAGCTCATGCACGTCTACAACCGGGACATCCTCACCGGCTCGGTCGCGGCCGCGCTCGCCGGCATCATCACCTCGGTCGCCCAGATGGCGCTGTTCTTCGGCGGGGGACGGGACCGGGGCGGCAACCCCCTCGCGATGCTCGGGATGGCCCTGCTCGCGCCACTGGCGGCCGCGGTCATCCAGACGGCGATCAGCCGCACCCGCGAGTACGACGCCGACCAGGACGGGGCCAGGCTCACCGGCGACCCGATCGCCCTTGCGTCGGCCCTGCAGAAGCTTCAGTACGGAACGGCGCGCGCCCCGCTGCCGCCCAGCCCCGAGCTCGTCAACACGAGCCACATGATGATTGCCAACCCGTTCCGGGCCCAGGACGTCTCCCGATTCTTCGCCACCCACCCGCCGATGCCCGAGCGCATCGCCCGCCTCGAGGACATGGCCGGCCAGCGCCTGCCGTGACTCAGCTTTCTCTCCCAGGTAAGGAAGGTTCAACGTCGGGAGGCAACCGTTCCCTCCCGAACGTGAGGGTTCTCTCCCAGGGAGGAAAAGCCGTGCCTCCGCCCATATGGACGAGACGTAGGATCCCCCCATGCTCATCCGGCTGCTGCGAGGCGCTCTGCCGCCGTACGCCGGCTACCTCGCTGCGATCGCCGTGCTCCAGCTCGTCGGTGTCATCGCGACGCTCTACCTGCCGAGCCTCAACGGCCGGATCATCGACAACGGCGTCGCTCGCGGGGACGTCGACTACATCTGGCGCACCGGCCTGGTCATGCTCGCCGTCTCGTTCGTCGCGATCGTCACGGCCATCTCGATCGCCCGGCTCGGCTCCCGTGTCGCCGCGAGCGTGGGCCGGGACACCCGGGGACGGGTCTTCGGCAGGGTGCTGTCCTTCAGCGATCGCGAGGTGATGGACTTCGGGGCGCCCACTCTCATCACCCGCGCCGGCAACGACGTGACCCAGGTGCAGAGCGTCCTGTCGATGCTGCTCATGGTCGTCGTCCAGGCCCCGATCATGATGATCGGTGGGATCATCATGGCCCTGCAGGAGGACGCCGGCCTGGCCTGGATCATGGCGGTCGCCGTGCCTCTCCTCGCGGTCGCCGTCGGGCTCGTCATCTCTCGCATGGTCCCGTGGTTCAAGGCGATGCAGGAGTCGGTCGACCGGGTCAACCGCATCCTGCGCGAGCAGATCACCGGCGTGCGCGTCGTGCGTGCCTTCGTCCGGGAGCAGGTCGAGCGGGACCGCTTCGAGGTCGCGAACGTCACCTACACAGGTGCCGCGTTCGCGGTCGGCAAGCTCATGGCGCTGGCCTTCCCGATCGTCATGGTGATCTTCAACCTCTCCACCGCCGCCGTGCTGTGGTTCGGCGCGCACCGGGTCGAGGCGGGACAGGTCCAGGTCGGCGCCCTCATCGCCTTCCAGCAGTACCTCATCCAGGTGCTCATGGCCGTGATGATGACGACGATGACGGCAATGATGATCCCGCGCGCCGAGGTGAGCTCGCGGCGGATCGTCGAGGTTCTCGAGACCGAGTCGACCGTCGTCGACCCCGCCGCCCCGCAGCCGATCACGGAGCGGTATGCGGGGGTCGAGTTCCGCGACGTCACGTTCCACTACCCGGGGGCCGAGGCGCCCGTGCTGGCCGGGGTGAGCTTCACCGCCCGGCCGGGCACGACGACGGCCATCATCGGCTCGACGGGCTCGGGGAAGACCACCCTGCTCAGCCTCATCCCGCGCCTTCACGACGTCACCGGTGGCGCTGTCCTCGTCGGGGGGCGGGACGTGAGGGAGGCCAGGCTCGAGGACGTCTGGTCGCGGATCGCGCTCGTCCCGCAGAAGCCATACCTCTTCTCCGGCACCGTCGCGAGCAACCTCCGCTACGGCGACCCGGACGCCGCTGACGCCTCGCTCTGGGACGCCCTCGGCATCGCCCAGGCCGAGGACTTCGTCGGGCGCATGGACGGCGGTCTCGAGGCCCGGATCGCGCAAGGTGGCACCAACGTCTCCGGCGGCCAGCGCCAGCGGATCGCCATCGCGCGTGCCTTGGCCCGAGGCGCCGACATCCTCGTCTTCGACGACTCGTTCTCGGCGCTGGATGTCGCGACGGACGCGCGGCTGCGGGCTGCGCTCGCGGTGCGCACCGCATACACGACCGTCATCGTCGTCGCCCAGCGGGTCTCGACGATCACCGGTGCCGACCAGATCGTCGTCCTCGACGACGGCCGGGTCGTCGGGCTCGGCACCCACGAGGAGCTCCTCGAGACCTGCGAGACCTACCGCGAGATCGCGGAGAGCCAGCGGGCCGGCTCGCCCGGGACGGCGGGGGCGATGGCATGAGTGACCGCATCCTCAGCGAGGAGGAGAAGGCTGCCGAGGCTCGTCGAGGACCGGCCGCCGCGCGACGCGCGGGGCCGCCGCACATGGCGATCGGCGCCCCCACCGAGAAGCCGCGGAGCTTCCGGCGCAGTGCCGTGCGACTGCTGCGGCTGCTGCGTCCGGAGCGGGGCCTGGTCCTGCTCGCCATCGCGATGGGCGTCATCGCGGTCGTCCTCCAGGCCGCGGGGCCGAAGATCCTGGGCTGGGCGACCGACCGCATCTTCGAGGGGCTCATCGGCCGGCAGCTGCCGGCAGGGGCCACCCAGGAGCAGGTCGTCGAGCAGCTCCGGGCGGATGGCCAGGACCGGTTCGCCGACATGGTGGCCGCGATGGAGCGCCTGGTGCCGGGCCAGGGCATCGACTTCGACGAGGTGGCGCGGATCCTGCTCCTCGCGATCGGTCTGTTCCTCGTGGCGGCACTGTTCCAGTGGCTCCAGGCGCGCATCCTCGTCGGGGTGGTCAACCGGGCGGTCTTCAACCTGCGGCGTGACGTCGAGGACAAGCTGCACCGGCTGCCGCTGCCGTACTTCGACCAGCAGCCGCGCGGTGAGCTGCTCTCCCGGGTGACGAACGACATCGACAACATGGCGCAGAGCCTGCAGCAGACGCTGGCCCAGCTCCTCACCGCTCTCCTCACCGTCATCGCGATGCTCGCGATGATGTTCTCGATCTCGCCGCTCCTCGCGCTCATCGCACTGGCGACCGTGCCCCTGACGATCGTCGTCGCCGGCGCCATCGGCAAGCGCGCCCAGGGCCATTTCACCGAGCAGTGGCGGGCGACCGGCGCGGTGACGGGGGTCGTCGAGGAAGCCTTCACCGGACACGACCTCGTCAAGGTGTTCGGACGGCAGCGCGAGGCGCAGGCCCAGTTCGACGCCAGCAACGACGAGCTCTACCGGGCCAGCTTCGGAGCCCAGTTCGTCAGCGGCATCATCATGCCGGCGCTGATGTTCATCGGGAACCTCAACTACGTCCTCGTCGCCGTCGTCGGCGGTCTGCGGGTCGCCCAGGGCCAGCTCAGCCTCGGCGACGTCCAGGCCTTCATCCAGTACTCCCGCCAGTTCACCCAGCCGCTCACCCAGGTCGCGTCGATGGCCAACCTCATGCAGAGCGGGGTCGCCTCCGCCGAGCGGGTGTTCGAGGTCCTCGACGCGCCGGAGCAGGAGCCGGACCCGGAGCCGGTGACGGACCGGGGCGAGCAGCACGGCCGCGTCGCCTTCGAGGGCGTCTCCTTCGCCTACCGACCCGACCAGCCACTCATCGAGGAGCTCTACCTCAGTGTCGAGCCGGGCCAGACGGTGGCCATCGTCGGGCCCACCGGTGCCGGCAAGACGACGCTCGTCAACCTCGTCATGCGCTTCTACGAGCTCGACGGCGGGCGGATCACGCTCGACGGGGTCGACATCGCGACGATGAGCCGGCACGAGGTCCGCTCACGGGTGGGGATGGTCCTGCAGGACACCTGGCTGTTCGCCGGGACGATCCGCGACAACATCGCCTACGGCAAGCCGGGCGCCAGCGACGATGAGGTGCGGGAGGCAGCCCGGGCGACCTACGTCGACCGCTTCGTCCACTCCCTTCCGGACGGCTACGACACCCGGCTCGACGACGAGGCCTCCAACCTCTCGGCCGGCGAGAAGCAACTCGTCACCATCGCGCGCGCCTTCATCTCCGCCCCCGACCTGCTCATCCTCGACGAGGCCACCTCCTCGGTCGACACCCGCACCGAGGTCCTCGTCCAGCACGCCATGGCGGCCCTGCGTGCGGACCGGACCTCCTTCGTCATCGCGCACCGGCTCTCGACCATCCGTGACGCCGACCTCATCCTCGTCATGGAGGAGGGGCGCATCGTCGAGCAGGGAACGCACGACGCGCTCATCGCCGCCGGGGGAGCGTTCGCCGAGCTCTATGCGGCGCAGTTCACGGCTGCCGCCGTCGGTGAGTGATCCGCCCCGGAACACCGGTTAGGGTCGATCGGGTGATGACGAAGCCCGCTCCGCTCCTGCGCACGGAGGCCCGCGAGCGCGCGAGCCTCATCACGGTCGACCGCATGACCGTCGACCTCGACCTCGACCTGGACACATCGCACTTCGCATCGACCACCCGGATCGAGTTCACCTGCCGCGAGCCGGGTGCAGCCACCTGGCTGGACTTCCGGCCGGCCCAGGCCCGGTCGGTGACCCTCAACGGACATCCGATCGACCTCGATGCCTCCGGCGGCGACTTCACCCGTGGGCGCATCCCGCTCACCGCTCTCGCGGAGCACAACGTGGTCGAGGCGATCGGCAGGATGCGCTTCTCGCGTGACGGACAGGGCCTGCACCGGGCCGTCGACCCGGCGGACGGTGAGGCGTATGTCTACGGTCACCTCTTCCTCGATGCCGCCCCGACGGTCTTCGCTTGCTTCGACCAGCCCGACCTCAAGGCGCCCTACCGTGTGACGGTGAGCGCGCCGGAGGAATGGACGGTCCTCGGCAACGGCATCGCCACCGAGACGGCTGCGGGTCGGTGGAAGCTCGCTGAGACACCGCCGCTCGCGACCTACTTCGTCACGGTGTGCGCCGGGCCGTATGCGTCGGTCACCTCCGAGCACGACGGCATCCCGCTCGGGGTGCACGCCCGTCGCTCGCTCGGCGAGGCGTTGGCCGCCCAGGCCGAGGACCTGTTCGGGGTCACCCGGCAGAGCCTGGACTACTACCACGACCTGTTCGGGATCCGCTACCCGTTCGGTGCCTACCACCAGGTGTTCGTCCCGGAGTTCAACGCCGGTGCGATGGAGAACCCGGGGTGCATCACCTTCCGCGACTCGATGATCTTCCGTGGCGCGGCGAGCGAGGACCAGATCCTCAGTCGGGCCAACACGATCGCCCACGAGATGGCGCACATGTGGTTCGGCGACCTCGTGACGATGACATGGTGGGACGACCTCTGGCTCAACGAGTCCTTCGCCGAGTACATGGCCTTCCGCACGCTGGTCAATGCCACCCGGTTCACCGACGCCTGGGTCGAGTTCTCGATGTCGCGCAAGCTCTGGGGGTATGCGGCGGAGCGCACTCCCTCGACGCACCCGGTCGCCGGGTCACCGACCCCGGACGCTGCGTCGGCCCTGCAGAACTTCGACG
>JBHEPF010000158.1:0-48321 GCA_046260445.1 Dermatophilaceae bacterium
CCCGACCCCTCGCGCCAGGTCGGCGGCCACAGCGGAGACGTTCGCCGTGCCCGGTTGCAGCACGACCACGAAGGACTGCGGGGCAGGTGGACCGGCGACCGCCGTCGTCACCATCCCCAGAACGAGTGCGAACGCGGTGACGACCGCTTGAACGATCCTTCTGTTCATCGTTCCGCTCCTGCCATCCGGACCTCAATTGAGGCTAGCGCCACACTCCGGCTACGCATAGACCACTTGACGTTGATGGCCGTTTTAGGTAATGAGCGGGCATCAAGATCTATCCCCGACCGGTCATGTCCTCCGGCACCACCCAGGCGTCGAAGTCCTCCCCGGTGAGGTGGCCGCTGGCGACGGCGGCGTCCCGTAGCGTGGTCCCCTCCTTGTGAGCCCGCTTGGCGATCTCGGCGGCCTTGTCGTAGCCGATGTGGGGGTTGAGGGCGGTGACGAGCATGAGGGAGCGGTCGACGAGCTCGGCGATGCGGTCGAGGTTCGGCTCGATACCGCGCGCACAGTGCTCCTCGAAGCCGCGCATCCCGTCGGCGAGCAGCCGGATCGACTGACAGACGTTGTGGGCGATCATCGGCCGGAACACGTTGAGCTCGAAGTTGCCTGAGGCCCCGCCGACGGAGACGGCGACGTCGTTGCCCATCACCTGGACGCAGAGCATGGTCATCGCCTCGCTCTGGGTCGGGTTTACCTTGCCCGGCATGATCGAGCTGCCCGGCTCGTTGGCGGGGATGCTGATCTCGCCGAGCCCCGACCGCGGGCCACTGGCCATCCAGCGGACGTCGTTGGCGATCTTCATCAGCGATGCTGCGAGCCCTTTGAGTGCACCGTGCAGGTGGACGAGCCCGTCACAGGTCGCCAGGGCCTCGAACTTGTTGGGTGCCGTCACGAAGCCCAGCCCGGTGAACTCGGCGATCTCCGCGGCGACGCCCTCCGCATACCCGTCGGGGGTGTTGAGGCCGGTGCCGACCGCGGTGCCACCGAGGGCGAGCTCGCGGACGTGGGGGAGCGCGTCGCGCAGATGCCGCTCGGCGTGCTCGAGCTGAGCCACCCACCCACTGAGCTCCTGACCCAGGGTGAGCGGAGTCGCGTCCATGAGGTGGGTCCGGCCGATCTTGACGATGTCGTCGAACTCGGCGGTCTTGGCCGCCAACGTGGCTCGCAGCCGGTCGAGGGCCGGCAGGAGATTCCGCTCAACCCCTTCGACGGCGGCGACGTGCATTGCGGTCGGGTATACGTCGTTGCTCGACTGGCTCTTGTTGACGTCGTCGTTGGGGTGGACGAGCCGGTCGCCGCCGCGCTCGCCACCGAGGATCTCGCTCGCCCGGTTGGCGATCACCTCGTTGAGGTTCATGTTGGTCTGGGTGCCGGAGCCGGTCTGCCAGACGACGAGCGGGAACTCCGAGACGTGGTCACCCGCGAGGACCTCGTCGGCCGCCGCGACGATCGCCTCCGAGGCGTCCTCGCGGAGCACGCCCAGTCGCGCGTTGATGACAGCGCTCGACCGCTTGACGATGGCGAGGGCGCGGATGACCTCGGCCGGCTGCCGCTCGCCGGAGATGGCGAAGTTCTCCAGCGACCGCTGGGTCTGCGCCCCCCACAGATGGTCCGCCGGAACCTCGACCGGCCCGATTGTGTCGTGCTCCACTCGATGCGTCGCGTCGTTGCTCATCGATCCATCGTAGAGTCGCTGCATGCGCGCATGGCAGGTCTCTGAGCTCGGTGAACCCACGGACGTCCTCACCGAGGTAGACCTCGATCTCCCGGAGATCCACGGTGCACAGCTTCTGGTCCGCACGCTGGCCGCTCCCGCCAACTTCCCCGACGTGCTCATGTGCCGGGGCATGTACCAGGTGCGTCCACCCTTGCCCTTCACCCCCGGCGTCGAGGGCTGCTTCGAGGTCGTGGACGTCGGCCCGCACGTCACAGACTGGGCGGCCGGGGACCGGGTCATCGGCGGCACGGTCCTGCCGCACGGAGCGTTCGCGGAGTATGCGGTGCTGGACTCCGCAGGGACCTTCGCCGCACCGCATTCGCTGACCCACGAGGAGGCCTCGGCGCTCTACATCGGCTACCAGACCGGGTGGTTCGCCTTGCACCGCCGGGCCCGGATCCAGGAGGGTGAGACGCTGCTCATCCACGCTGCTGCCGGAGGCGTCGGCTCGGCCGCGATCCAGCTCGGCAAGGCAGCCGGTGCGCGGGTGATCGGTGTTGTGGGTGGCCCCGACAAGGCCGAGTATGCCCGGCGCCTGGGAGCAGACGTCGTCATCGACCGCCACACCCAGGACTTCGTCGAGGTCGTCAAGGAGGTGACGAGCGGCCGAGGCGCTGATGTCATCTACGACCCGGTCGGTGGCGAGACCTATCAGCGGTCGACGAAGTGCATCGCCTTCGAGGGCCGCATTCTCGTCATCGGCTTCGCCGGCGGCGACATCCAGCAGGCGGCGCTCAACCACGCGCTCGTGAAGAACTACTCGATCTTGGGGCTGCACTGGGGCTTGTACGCCGCCCATGACCCGGCCGCCGTCCGGACTTGCCACGACGAGCTGACCCGCCTCGCCGACAAAGGCATCGTCCGGCCGCTCATCGGCGAGACACGTGGGCTTGACGAGGTTCCTGCTGGCGTGCAAGCACTTGCGGACGGCATCACAGTCGGCCGTGTGGTGTTCTCGCCGGCCGCATCCAGCTCATAGTCAGGCGGGTTCGTCGCCGCTCCAGATGACGCGCTGGGGGAACGCGATGGTGATACCAGCCCGGTCCAGGCCACGCTTGATCGCCATGGCGGCCTCGCTCCTCGCCTTCCAGGTCGAGGCCATGTCCGACGGGTGCCAGAACATGGCAGCGAAGTTGATCGAGCTGTCGGCGAACTCCTCGACCCAAGCGCTCGGGGCCGGCCGACCCTCCAGCGCCCCGTGCTCGCTCAACGAGGAGATGAGCACCTGCTGGGCACGCTCCAGGTCGGTGTCGTAGGCGACGCCGACGGCGAGCGTGCTGCGACGGAGCGGAGTGCGCGTGTGGTTGACGATGGGGTGGCTCAGGACATCGGCGTTGGGCAGGACGACATCAAGCCCGTCATAGGTGCGCAACCTGGTCGCCCGCAGGTCGATGTCGAGGACCGTCCCCTCGTAGTCCCCGCTGCGGATCTGGTCACCGACCTTGAAGGGTCGACGCGCCTGGATCGTCAGCCCGGCGAGGAAGTTCTGCAACAGGTCCTGGGCCGCGATGGCGACGGCGATGCCACCCACCCCCATGGCGCCGAGGAGCGGGCCGACCCGGACACCGGCGAGCTGCAGCGCATACACGGTGCCCAGCACGAAGAGGACGACGCTCGCCAGCCGCCCGACCTGACGGCCGGTGTTGGGCTTGCCGTCCTCGCCGCCGATGCCGCGGGTGACGACGCGGTGCAGCAGGAGGCTGAGCACCACGGTGATGACGAAGGCCGCGAGGCCCACGCCGAGAGGACCGATCCGGTCCTGCAGCTCGGATACGTCAGACACCCTCAGACCCCCTCACTGCCACGTATGCCATCAGGCAGCCGACCGACACGGAGCATCAGGAGTGGCCCAGCGCGGCAAGACCGTTCGCGAGGAGCATCTCCACGCCGCTGCCGGCGTCGTCGAATCCCTCGCCGACGGTCTGACCCTGGACGAAGCGGTAGTGGATGCCTTCCATGACACCGGCGAGCTTGTAGTTCGCCAGAGCCACGTACCACGGCAGGTGGGTGAGGTCGCGTTCGCTGACCGACGCATACCGCTCGATGAGCTGGTCGTTGGACGGATAGCCACCCGCCTGGGGCGCAGTCGTCACCGCGCTGCTCCAGTTCGGGTCGCGCCCGAGGTCCGAGTACACGAGGAGGAGGGCGAGGTCGGTGAGGGGATCACCGATGGTCGACATCTCCCAGTCGAGGACGGCGGTGATCGGGTCGCCCTCGAGGGTGGGGTCGACGAGGCAGTTGTCGAGACGGTAGTCACCGTGGACGATCCCGGTCGGGCCCTGCTCGGGCACCTCCTTCGCGAGCGCCTCGAAAAGCGCGGTCTCACCGGGCAGGTCCCGGCTGCGGGAGGCGTCGAACTGCATCCGCCAGCGGCGCACCTGCCGCTCGAGGAACCCGTCCGGCCTACCGAAGTCGCCGAGACCGACCGACCCCGGGTCGATGGAGTGCAGGTCGGCCAGGACGGTCATGAGCTGCTCGATGATCGCCTCGGTGCGCTCGGCGCCGAGCTCGTCGAGCTCCTCCGTGGTGCGGTAGGCGAGGCCGCTCGCCTTGGTCATCACGTAGAAGGGCGCACCGAGAACGGAGTCGTCGGCGCAGGTGGCGATGATGAGCGGCACGGGGACGGCCGAGCCCTCGAGTGCGCTGATGACGCGCGACTCACGGCCCATGTCGTGCGCGGTGGCCAGGACATGGCCGAGCGGGGGTCGTCGGAGCACGAGCTCCTGACCGGCCCCGTCCCGGATGATGTACGTGAGGTTGGACTTGCCGCCGGCGACGAGGGTGCCGGTGAGGTCACCCTCGATCGCTCCGGCGTGGTGCTCATGGAGCCACGACGCCAGAGTGGGAAGGTCGGCACCGGGCAGGTCGGGCTGCGGGGTGGTCTCCTCGCTCATGGTCGCCCCGTCCCCCGGCTCACGCGTACATGACCGAGATGGCCTCGGCGTAGCAGGCCGGCTTGTCCGAGCCCTCTAGCTCGACGGTGACGTTCCAGGTCACCTGGGCCCCGTGGTGCGGGAGGCGCGTGACCTCGCCGACCTCGATCGACCCGCGCAGCCGCGACCCGACGGGGACGGGGCTGAGGAAGCGGACCTTGTTGGCGCCGTAGTTGACCCCCATCCGCACGCCCTCGATCGAGTAGATCGTGCTGTAGAAGAGTGGCAGCAGGCTGAGGGTGAGGTAGCCGTGGGCGATCGTCGTGCCGAACGGGCCGTCCTTGGCCCGCTCCTCGTCGACGTGGATCCACTGGTGGTCGCCGGTCGCCTCGGCGAAGCCGTTGATCCGCTCCTGGGAGACCTCCACCCATGCGCTCGTGCCGAGGTGCTGGCCCGCGAGGGCTTCGAGCTCATCGATGCCGCTGAGTGTGCGCATGGCCCCAACTTATCGGTCGCGGTAGGCGATCCAGACCTCTGGGCGTAGCCGTCCGCGGTCTGGAACGGGTATGCGGCGCTCGCGCGCCCAGGCCCGGAACCGGCGCTCGGCGGCGCTCTCATCCAGGCCGTCGAGCACCACGGACGGCCGGACGTGCGTGAGGCCGAGGATCCTGGAGTACCGGTCCTCGACGACGACCGCGGCATGGTCCAGCGACGCGAGTTCGGCCAGGACATAGCGGAGCCTGCGGCTGGTCAGCGTGGAGACGAGGTCGGTGAGGGACTTGCGCTCCACTGCTTCGCGGTTCGCCCGGTCTGCCAGAAGATCGCCTCGCGACCGCCCCGTACATGGGTGAGGACGAACTGGGACCGGTTCTCCCGACCGCGGTCGAGCACGAGCGTCCGCGCGATGTCAGTAGACCTTGACCGTGCGCGGTCAGTCCACCTGCGCCTGCTCGCAGAGCCGCATGAAGGCGCCGAGGGCGACGAGCTCGGCGGTCGAGCGGGGCGCGAAGTCGGTGAGCACGTCGGAGCGGACGATGTAGGCCGCGAGCTGCCCGCGGGAGAGAGCGACATTGAGCCGGTTGCGGTCGAGGAGGAACCTGATGCCCCGCGTGATGTTGCCGTGCGATGACGCGGCGAGGGAGACGATCGCGACGGCCGCCTCCTGTCCTTGGAACTTGTCCACGGTCCCCACCGGGATGTCCGCGTATCCGGCGTCCTCGAGGGTGCGTCGCAGCAGGTGGACCTGGTTGTTGTAGGGGGTGATGACGATGAGGTCGCGTTGCTCCAACGGTCGAGGACCGCGCAGGCTGCCGTCGTGGTCGCGCTCGGCCGGGTCGTGCCACGTGCGTCCGACCAGTTCACGGACGATCCGCACCACCTCGTCGGCCTCCTCGGGCGAGGAGGTCGCGTTGTCGCGGTGCTCGACGATCCGCTGGTGCAGCCCAGGGGTGACCCCGTCGAGCGAACGGACCGCGCTGGCGGCCCCCTCGGCGCGCAGCTCACCGTCGTAGGCCAGCTCGGACAGCGGCGCGGCCAGGGCCGGATGCAGTCGCCAGGTGCTTTCGAGGAAGTAACCGTGGGTGGCAGGCAGAGTCCGGCCCTGGGCCGGGTCCTCGGGCAGCAGCCAGCCCAGCGCCGAGGCGTCGACCGGGTCCGGATGCGACCCGGTGCTCACCTGCGGGAGCTGCGCCGGGTCCCCGAGTAGGAGCAGTCGGGCGCCGGCGACCGACGCGGCGAGGGTCTTGGCCAGGGAGTACTGACCCGCCTCGTCGATGACGACGAGGTCGAGCTGACCGCGCTCGACCCGCTTGGTGTTCGTGAGGTCCCAGACCGTGCCGCCGACGACGTAGCCGCCCTCCTGCTCTGCGGTGAACGTGCGCAGCGCATCGGCCTTGTCGAGCGCGGTCCATCGCGGGCTGCTCGTCTCGCGGGTGTGCTTGGCCACCTGCGTGGCTGGGACACCGGCATCGATGACGGAGTCGAGGATGTTCTCGATGGCCTTGTGGCTCTGCGAGCAGATGCCCACCCGCCAGGCGTGGTCTCGGACCAGGCGTGCGATGGCGCGGCCGCCGACATAGGTCTTGCCCGTGCCGGGTGGACCCTGCACCGCGACGTAAGAGTCGTCCATCCCGCGCAGCGCGTCGACGATCGCATCGACGTAGCGACCGGTGCCCTCGGCCACCGGTGGCAAGGGACCACCGTCGCGCATCCGGGGCGGACAGCGCAGGAGCACGTCGATCGCAGCCCGGGTGGGCAGGGTGGGGTGGGTCCGAAGCAGCTGCTCGCCGACCTCGGCCAGGGCCTTGTCGATCGAGGCGGTGCCGATCGAGTCGACCTCGACGAGCGCGACCGGGAGGTCGTCGTGCCCCTCCTTGGACGGCGCGCACTCCTCGATGGTGAGGTGCTGCCGCAGCCGGTGGGTGCCGACGATCTCGTCGCGCACCTCCACGATGGTCACCGCACTGGGGGAGGCACAGTACAGATGCCCCTCGGAGGCGGACAGGCCGGCGGGGGCGGGAACGGCATACACCGTCTTGTAGGTCTTGCCGCGCTGCAGCGGCGCGCTCCTGAGCGGCTCTCCCGTGAGTCGCAGGGTGCGTCGCGGGACCCGCTGGCGCGGCGCCGTCATCGCCCAGTCGGACGCGACCTCGGCGTCCTTGACGATGAGCACCGCCTCGTCGCCGCTGCGCCAGTCTCGGATGGGGGTGCGGAGCCGCTCGAAGTGTCGCTGCCACTTCGGCTTGTCCTCTCGCGCGTGGAAGAGGACAGCGGACGCCGCGAGCGCGAGGACCCGCTGCTCCGGGGTGCGATCTCCGGGCTTGACCCCGGCGATGAGGCCGCGCAGCCGCTCCTCCACCCGCATGAGAGAGAGACGGTGCTCCGATGGAACGGTGGGCTTGCCGGCGACACCGGGCGTGACGCCGTGGACGTCGGTCTGGCCGAGCAGCCACTCGCGCAGCTGGTAGGTCGAGACGCAGTCGTCCTCGTTGTAGCGACGGATCTCGTCGAGCTTGGCGGCTGCGGCGTCGATCCGGCCGGACTCTCTCGCCGACACATACTCGTGGTAGGCGACGATCGACGCCGCACCCTCGCTCACGCCGTCCTTGTCGCGCTCTCCGCGGTAAAGCGCCTCGACCTTCTTCAGCGAGTAGGACCGGTCCGAGATCCGGATCCCGCCGCGGACGACGGAATAGAGATCCACGAACACGCCGTCCCGGAGCAGCTGGTCGACATCGTCCTCGCACACGCCGTGCCGGGCGGCCAGGCGGAGCAGGGCGGAGGGCTCGTATGCGGCGTAGTGGTAGACGTGCAGGTCGGGCCAGCGGCCGCGCCGCTCCGCGAGATAGGCGATGAAGTCGATGAGAGCCTGGCGCTCATGCACCCGGTCGTGCGCCCAGAAGGCCCGGAAGGACGGCTCGCCTCCGGTCTCGAGGCGGTCCACCTCGATGACCCCGAAGAGGTACTCGAGTCCCCAGGCGGCGTCGCCCCGCTCGACCCACATCGGGTCGCCCTCGAAGTCGAAGAAGATGTCGCCGGGGCTGCGCGCCGGGAGCATTGCCAGGACCGACTGGTCGACGACCTCATGGCGCACCGGCCCCCCGGACTCGATCTGCTCGAGCTGCAGGCGGGCCTGGGCGCTGAGCCGCTCGAGGACGCCCTCGCGCAGGTCGTCGACCGGATCGGTGCGGGCGGCGAGGTCGTGCCGGGTCGAGACCCCGGCCTCGATGAGCCGTCGTCGGGTCGGTCCGCGCACCCCTGCCACGAGCAGCACGTCGTCGTGCTCCTCGAGCGCCTCGGCGCAGGTGTCGCAGCGACCACAGGCCATGAGGTCGTCCACCCCCCATGTGATGGGCCGGTCGGCGCCGACCCGGGCGTCGACCAGCGCGGCGAGGCGGGCTCGCCGGGCCCGATAGACCGGGACGATCTCGGCGAGGCGGAAGTCCTCATGGACGCCCGAGCCGAGGACGAGGCGAGCGACAGGAGCCAGCGGGACGCCCGCGGAGCGAAGGGCGTCGGCATAGGCCGCGACCTGGAGGAGAGCGGACACCGAAGCGGATCGGGCGAGCTTGGTGTCGCTCACCAGCCAGCCGTCCGCCGTGCGCTCGAGGAAGTCGATGTGCCCGACCATCGACCCGTCGTAGACCGTGCCCTGGGCGATGACCTCGACCGTCGGGTCGGCGAGCGCGTCGAGGGTCCGCTCCCGCGCCTCACGCAGGGCTTCGTCGGTGTGGTCGGGGAGGGGGAGGTGGACGACCGCTCGTGGTCCGGGATGCGCCGTGCGCAGTCGCCGCAGCTCGTCCTGCTCGTGGGCCGTTCCGAGCTCGGCGACCCGGGCGAGCATCGGGTCCTCCACGACGGGGAGGCGGTCGACGCGGCCCAGGAGGGAGTCGAGCCTCCGCAGCAGCGCATACTCACACTCGCCGGCGTGGCGGAGGTCGCTGGGGCTGAGCACGACGCGGTCGGGAAGGAGGAACACGCCCCAGACTCTAGGTGAGCCCTCCGACAGGGCCGGCCGGCCGGATCACCCGTGGATCAGGTGGCCTTCTTGGCAGCCGTTCTCTTCGTGGGCGCTTGCTGGGCGGCAACGGCCTTCTTCGCCGAACCGGGTCTGGACGACCTCTGCTTGAGCCGGACCTGCCGCTGCGAGCCAGTGGTACGGGCTTCGAGGTAGGGCTGTTCGTCGACGAGCGTGCTCAGCTTCTGGTGCCCGAAGTCGCGGGGGTCGAAGTCGGCGTGGGCGCGGCTGAGGTGCTGGCCTACGATGCCGAGGGCACTCCAGCCGTCATCCCCGGAGGTGGCGTTGATCGCCCGGGTCAGCGCGCTCTGCAGGTTGATCCGGCGCTCCGCCGGGTCCGACGACTGGGGCGGGACAGTGCTCTCGGTGGACTCGTTCTCCTCGCGGTCCTGCTCCTGGAGAACCTCGAGGAAGATGAACTGGTCGACCGCCCGGCGCAGGGACTCCGGCGTCTTTCGCCGTCCTAGCCCATAGACGCGCTTGCCCGACTCGCGCAGCCGCGTCGCCAGCCGGGTGAAGTCGGAGTCGGAGGAGACGATCGCGAAGGCCTCGACGTTGCCCTGCCACAGCAGGTCCATCGCGTCGATGATGAGCGCGGAGTCGGTGGAGTTCTTGCCGACCGTGTTGGAGAACTGCTGGATCGGCGCGATGGCGTTGCGCAGCAGCTCCGGCTTCCAGCTCGTCAGCTGGGTGGTGGTCCAGTCCCCATAGGCGCGCTTGACGGTTGGCACCCCGTAGGTCGCGAGCTCCTCGAGGACGCCGGCGATGTGCTTCGCCGAGACGTTGTCGGCGTCGATGAGGACGGCGATGCGGGTCGAGCTGCTGGGGTCGGTGTACACGCTGGAACCCTACCGACCACCACTCGGTGGATGCCGAAGCGGCCCCGCTAGACCCAGCTGGGGAACCACATCCGCCAGCGCCACTCGGCGTAGGGGATGACCTGGGCCGTGTAGACCGGCCAGAAGAAGGCGAAGACGAGGAGCACGGTGAGGCAGAAGACGCCGACGGCGAGCAACCCGATCTGGCGCCGCCCCCACGAGGCACCCGGTGGGCCGAGCGCAAGCCCGAGCATGAACGTCGCGGACAGGACCACCCACGGCACGAACGCGATGCTGTAGAAGCTGTAGATCGTGCGCTCCTGGTAGAAGAACCAGGGCAGGTAGAGCGCGCCGAACCCGGCGAGGATCGCCCCGGCGCGCCAGTCCCGCTTCAGTGCCCAGTGATAGAGCAGGAACACCAGGCCGATCGTCGCGAGCCACCAGATCGGCACCGTCCCGATCGAGGTGATGGCCTTGCTGCACAGCGTGACGGTGCAGCCGTCCTCACCGCGCTTCGGGCCCTCGTAGAAGAACGACGTCGGCCGGCCCTGGACGATCCAGCTCCACGGGTTGGTCTCGTACGGGTGGTCGCTGCGCAGGCCGATGTGGAAGCCGTAGGCGTCCTGGTGGTACCTCCACAGCGAGCGGACCGAGTCGGGGATCCAGCCGAAGTCGGCCGACGGGTTCTGGGCCCCCCAGTCCCGTTGGTATCCGTTCTCGCTGCGGAACCAGCCGGTCCATGACACGACGTAGACGACGAGGGCCGTCGGCACCATGGCGAGGAACGCGTACGCGCCGTCCTTGAGGATCCCGGCCCAAGCCCAGCTGCGGACGCCGACCGCGCGACGAGCACCCAGATCCCACCAGACGGTCATGAGGCCGAACACGGCCAGCACATACAGACCGGACCACTTCGTGCCGACCGCCAGACCGAGCGAGATGCCCGCGACCCACCGCCAAGGGCGGGCGCCGAGCCAGGGGCCGTATGCGAGCCTCGCCCCGGCAGGCGTCGCCCCGACCTTGCGGGCGAGGATCTCCCGGCTGGCGTCACGGTCGATGAGGAGGGCGCAGAACGCCGCGAGCGCGAAGAACATCAGCGTGAGGTCGAGCAGACCCGTGCGCGAGTGGACGAAGTGGTGACCCTCGAAGGCGAGCAGAAACGCGGCGATCGTCCCGAGCAGCGTGGAGCCGAACATGCGGCGTGCGGCCCGGCCGACCATGAGGATCGACAGCGTGCCGAGTAGCGCCATCGAGAACCGCCACCCGAACGACGACGCAGGTCCGAACAGCCACTCGCCACCGGCGATGACCCATTTGCCGACCGGCGGGTGGACCACCATGTCGCCGACCGTGCCCCAGACATCGGTGGTGCCCGCGGTGAAAAGCTCGTCCGGGGTCTCGAGCCCCTCGCGCACCCGTAGCTCCACTCCGTGGTCGAGCAGCGAGACGCCCTGCTTGACGTAGTACGTCTCGTCGAAGATGAGCTGGTCGGGCCGTCCGAGCGACCAGAGCCGCATCGCGCCGCCGACGACGGCCATCGCGATCGGCCCGAGCCAGCCCCAGAGCCGGTCGGACGGAGTCCGACGAGAGGTGTGGTGGCCGAGCAGTCGCTCGCGCAGCTCCTCGGTCCGGGTCATGCGCGCCATGGTATGCGTCGCTCCGGATCCCGGCGGGCATGACAGGATCGCGGTCATGACCGGTGAGGGGGCAGGCGTCGTCGTCCTCGCGGCGACGCCGATCGGGCAGGTGCGGGACGCGCCTCCCCGCCTGGCCGACGAGCTCGCCGGTGCGGACGTCATCGCCGCGGAGGACACCCGCAGGCTCGCCCGACTGCTCAGGGAGCTGGGCGTCACTCCGCGGGGACGGATCCTCAGCTATCACGAGCACAACGAGGCCTCACGCACCGTCGAGCTTGTCGAGCGGCTCGACGCGGGCGAGCGGGTCGTCCTCGTCACCGACGCGGGGATGCCGAGCGTCTCCGACCCCGGCTACCGGCTCGTCCGGGCGGCTGTCGACGGCGGCCACCACGTCACGGCCGTGCCGGGCCCGAGCGCCGTCCTCACGGCGCTCGCCGTCTCCGCGCTCCCCGTCGACCGGTTCTGCTTCGAGGGGTTCCTGCCCCGCAAGGGCGGGGAGCGCCGACGCGTGTTGGCCGACCTCGTGGACGAGCGCCGGACGATGGTCTTCTTCGAGGCGCCGCACCGCCTCGCCGCCTCGCTCACCGACCTCGCCGGCGCCTTCGGTGCAGAGCGTCCCGCGGCCGTCTGCCGTGAGCTGACCAAGACCTACGAGGAGGTCGTTCGCGGCGGGCTCGGTGAGCTCGCCGCGTGGGCCGTCGACGGGGTACGCGGCGAGATCACGCTCGTCGTCGGGGGAGCGGAGGTGGCGCAGACGAGTCCGGCCGACCACCTCGACGTCATCGCCGAACGGGTCGCGGCCGGCGAGCGCCTCAAGACGGTCTGCGCCGATCTCTCCGCAGCCACGGGGTTGTCGCGCAAGGCGCTCTACGACGCCTATCTCACGCGCCCGCGCTAAGCGCGCTGCGCATACCCGTCGTCAACCGGATCAATCTCACAGTCGAACCTGCCTGCCCGCCGCCGACGTGATCCGCACCACGGGGTACTTTTAATCCGTGGCAACGACGACAGCACCCGCGAAGCCGGGGACGACCGCCCGTGGCACGACCGTCTTCCTCAAGTTCATCATGGCGACGACCGGTCTCGTGTTCATCGGCTACGTCCTTCTGCACATGTACGGCAACCTCAAGCTGTTCGCCGGGCAGGAGGCGTTCGACTCCTATGCCGAGGGCCTGCGGACCTTCGGGTACCCGATCCTTCCCTACGAGGGTCTGCTGTGGATCGTGCGGATCGCCCTCATCGCCTCGATCGTCGGGCATCTCTATGCCGCCTTCTCGCTGTGGAGCCGCGCCAACGGCGCCCGTTCGCAGCGGTACGCGGTGAATAAGGCCGTCGGTGCCAGCCTCGCCAGCCGAACCATGCGCTGGGGCGGGGTCTTCATCCTCCTCTTCATCATCTGGCACCTGTTCCACTTCACCATCGGCAAGCCGGCGCTCAACTCCGCTGTCACGGCCAGCCAGGTCGCCGAGTCGCCCTACGTCATGGTGGTCGCGAGCTTCCAGCTGTGGTGGATGACGATCTTCTACCTCCTCGCGCTCGCCGCCCTCGGGCTGCACCTCATGCATGGGGTCTTCAGCGCCCAGCAGACCCTCGGCTGGACCCAGTCCGCCGGGGCGTATGCGCGGGCCCGGCTCATCGCGTACGCCGTCGCCGCGGTCGTCGTCGTCGGCTTCGCGCTCCCGCCGCTCGCCATCCTTCTCGGCTTCGTCGAGTGACCGCCCACCTCTAGGAGAACAGCACTCATGGCTCTCATCGACGGCCTCTATTCAGAGGGCGAGAAGATCGCAGACACCAAGGCACCCGCCGGCCCGGTCGGGCAGAAGTGGACGACCCGCAAGTTCGAGGCCGCGCTCGTCAACCCGGCCAACCGGCGCAAGCTGGACGTCATCATCGTCGGCACCGGTCTCGCCGGTGCCGCCGCGGGTGCGACGCTCGGCGAGGCGGGGTACAACGTCAAGTCGTTCTGCTTCCAGGACTCCCCGCGTCGTGCGCACTCCATCGCGGCGCAGGGTGGGATCAACGCCGCGAAGAACTACAAGGAGGACGGCGACTCGGTCTTCCGTCTCTTCTACGACACGGTCAAGGGTGGCGACTACCGCTCTCGGGAGACCAACGTCTACCGCCTCGCCGAGGTGAGCGCGAGCATCATCGACCAGTGTGTGGCCCAGGGTGTCCCGTTCGCCCGTGAGTACGGCGGCCTGCTCGACAACCGGTCCTTCGGTGGCGTCCAGGTCTCGCGGACCTTCTATGCACGTGGCCAGACGGGTCAGCAGCTGCTCATCGGCGCATACCAGGCGCTCGAGCGGCAGATCGCGGCCGGCTCGGTCGAGATGTTCACCCGGCACGAGATGCTCGAGCTGATCGTCACGGAGGGCTCCGACGGGAAGAAGACAGCGCGGGGCATCATCGCCCGTGACCTCGTCACCGGCGAGATCGAGACTCACCTCGCCGACGCCGTCGTCCTCGCCAGCGGCGGGTACGGCAACGTCTTCTTCCTCTCGACCAACGCGATGGGGTCCAACGTCACCGCCAACTGGCGGGCGCACCGCAAGGGCGCCCAGTTCGCCAACCCGTGCTACACGCAGATCCACCCGACCTGCATCCCGGTCTCGGGCGACCACCAGTCCAAGCTGACCCTGATGTCTGAGTCGCTGCGCAACGACGGCCGCATCTGGGTGCCGAAGAAGCGCGAGGACTGCGACAAGGACCCGCGCGACATCCCCGAGGAGGACCGCGACTACTACCTGGAGCGGATCTACCCCTCCTTCGGCAACCTCGTGCCGCGTGACATCGCCTCCCGCCAGGCCAAGAACGTCTGCGACGAGGGTCGCGGCGTCGGCCCGGTCGTCGGCGACTTCCGCCGGGGGGTCTACCTCGACTTCTCCGACGCGATCGGGCGGATGGGCGAGGACGCGGTCCGGGCCAAGTACGGCAACCTCTTCGACATGTACGCGCGGATCACCGGCGAGGACCCCTACACGGTGCCAATGCGCATCTACCCCGCCGTGCACTACACGATGGGCGGCCTGTGGGTCGACTACGACCTGCAGTCGACGATCACCGGGCTCTTCGTCACCGGCGAGGCCAACTTCTCCGACCACGGAGCGAACCGGCTCGGTGCCTCCGCCCTCATGCAGGGTCTGGCCGACGGTTACTTCGTGCTGCCGAACACGATCCGCGACTACCTGTCGAAGGGCCCGTTCGAAAAGCTCTCGGCCGACGACCCGGTTGTCGCCGAGGCGCACCAGTCGGTCGAGGCGCGCACCCAGCGGCTGCTCTCGATCAACGGTGAGCGCTCGGTCGACTCCTTCCACAAGGAGCTCGGCCACATCATGTGGGAGTTCTGCGGCATGGAGCGCACCGCCGAGGGTCTCACCAAGGCGATCGACCTCATCCGCGGCCTGCGTGAGGAGTTCTGGCGCAACGTGCGCGTGCTTGGCAGCGCCGACACCCTCAACCAGAGCCTCGAGAAGGCCGGCCGCGTCGCCGACTTCCTCGAGCTTGGGGAGCTTATGTGCATCGACGCCCTGCACCGGCGCGAGTCGTGTGGTGGGCACTTCCGCGTCGAGTCGCAGACCGAGGAGGGCGAGGCCATGCGTCACGACGACGAGTACCTGTATGTCGCCTCGTGGGAGTTCAGCGGCGGGGTGGGCGAGGACGGCACCGACTTCGGTGTCATGGGTCCACCGGTCCTGCACAAGGAGGACCTCGTCTACGACGCGATCGAGGTCAAGCAGAGGAGCTACAAGTAATGAGACTGACGCTCAAGATCTGGCGCCAGGCCGGTCCGAAGGACAAGGGCGACCTCTTCACCTACGACCTCGACGATGTCTCGCCCGACATGTCCTTCCTCGAGATGCTCGACGTGCTCAACGAGCGGCTCACCGCTGAGGGCACCGAGCCGATCGCCTTCGACAGCGACTGCCGCGAGGGCATCTGCGGCACCTGCGGTCTGATGATCTCCGGTGAGGCGCACGGTCCGGAGCGCACCACGACCTGCCAGCTGCACATGCGCTCCTTCAAGGACGGCGAGACGATCACGATCGAGCCGTGGCGAGCCGACCCGTTCCCGGTCATCCGTGACCTCGTCGTCGACCGCGGCGCCTTCGACCGGATCATCCAGGCCGGTGGCTTCATCTCGGTCAACACGGGTTCGGCCCCGGACGCCCACGCGACGGCGGTGCCGAAGGAGCAGGCCGACCGCGCGTTCGTCGGCGCCGAGTGCATCGGCTGCGGCGCGTGTGTGGCCGCCTGCCCCAACGCCTCGGCGATGCTCTTCATGGGCGCCAAGGTCACCCACCTCGGCGAGCTCCCGCAGGGACAGCCCGAGCGTGACGCACGCGTGGTCTCCATGGTCAACCAGCACGACCACGAGGGCTTCGGCGGGTGCACCAACATCGGCGCCTGCTCGGCGGCCTGCCCGAAGGAGATCCCGCAGGACGTCATCTCCACGCTCAACAAGGACCTGCGGCACGCGTTGCGCGCCGGCCGCTGACCTCGGCCTCCTGCCGAGTGCTGCGACGTAGGTTCGACCCATGAGCGACATCGACGTCAGCAAGGACGGTCCCTACGGCGTCCACGGCCTGGAGCTCATCCGGCTGCGCTACCTGCCGTCGGACGCCAGCGCCGAGCAGGAGTGGGTCGAGCGCGGGCCGATCGACGCCTCCGGTCAGGCGGACGACGCCGGGACGTACTGGCTCTGCCGGTGCGGGCACAGCGAGAACAAGCCGTTCTGCGACGGCTCGCACAAACGGGTCGGGTTCGACGGCACCGAGACGGCGCTGACGACGCCTCATCGCGAGCGGGCCAAGGTCTACGACGGCCCGGGCGGAGTGGTGCGGGCGGCGTCGAAGCTGTGCTCCCACGCCGGCTTCTGTGTCGCCGACGGGTCGAACGCCTGGAGCATGGTCTCCTCCGACGACCCTCAGGTGCATGCGGGCATGGCGCGCATGGTCGACCACTGCCCCTCGGGCACCCTCACCCGCGCGATCGAGCCGGCCGACGCATACGACGTCGAGGCGGAGCTGCCCATGCGGGTGGCCGTCGTCGACGACGGCCCGTACTTCGTCTCCGGGGGAGCGTCGCTGGTCGGGAGCGAGGGCGTCGCCTACGAGGTGCGCAACCGGATGACGCTCTGCCGCTGTGGGAGGTCCGGGCAGATGCCGTTCTGCGACGGCACCCACGAGGAGATCGAGTTCCGGGACTCCTGAGCCGGAGACCTAGAGCCAGGTGAGCGTGTCGCGCAGGAGGGCGTACCCGACGAACGCGACGATGTCGAGCAGCGCGTGCGCGATGACCAGCGGCATGACCCGGCGGGTGCGCGTGTAGAGCCAGCCGAAGACCAGGCCCATCACCGCGTTGCCGACGAAGCCGCCGACGCCCTGGTAGAGGTGGTACGTCCCGCGGATGAGGGCGCTGGCGACGATGATCTGCCAGGTTCCCCAGCCGGCCTGGGCCCACCGGCGGAAGAGGTAGCCGATCATGACCACCTCCTCGAGGACGGCGTTCTGCACGGCGGCGAGCACGAGGACGGGCACCGCCCACCACACGTCGACGAGGTTGGCGGCGGCGATGGTCGTGTTCATCCCGAGCTCGCGGCTGAGCACGTAGAGGCCGAGCCCGGGGAGCCCGATGACGGCGGTGAGCCCGAGCCCGAGCAGGACGTCCTGCGCGGGGCGGCGCAGGTCGAACCCCATCGACACCGCCGGGTGCGGGTCCTCGCGGCGCAGCAGGTGCAGGGCGAGCACGACGGGGACGAGCGCCAGGGTGATGCCGGCGAGCTGGTAGGCCAGGTCGAGCCATGGCCGGTCGGGGGTGACCGAGGAGTTCATCGCCGTCGTCTGGGCCGACAGTGCGACCTCTGCGGTCGCCTTGCGGATGATCGACAGGACCGACCAGATCGCCGACGCGCCGAGGGAGACGCCGAGGACGAGCGCGGTCTCGCTGAGCAGGGTGCGGCGGGGGAGTCTCACGACCGTCGGTTCCGTGCTCACCCGTCCAAGGCTAGGCGTATGCGGGGCGCCCCCCTCGCCGCCGTCGCCGGATGCGCAGCCAGAGCCGGATGAAGAGCCAGGCGATGAGCGCGAGGACGACGATGACGAGCAGTTCGAGGACGATGCCGAGCACGATGCCGACCCAGGAGTTCTCCTGCATCCAGGTGCTCGACTCGACGGAGTCGGCGGCCTGGGTGGCCGCGAAGATCACCCCGCCCATCGCGGGGCGGATGACGGTCTGGATCGTGTCGTTGAGCGTGGCGATCCTCCTCGACGTGGTCACAGTGCCGACCCTATGGACGCCGAGGTCGGCGCGAGGGGTGAAACGGCCGGTGGCGGGGGAGGCGTTCCGGGCTCCCTAGGATGGGCGGCATGAAGGTCCTCTCCGCTGTCGCCTGGCCGTACGCCAACGGCCCCCGGCACCTTGGCCATATCGCCGGGTTCGGCGTCCCCTCCGACGTCTTCAGCCGGTACATGCGGATGGCAGGGCACGACGTCCTCATGGTGAGCGGCTCCGACGAGCACGGCACGCCGATCCTGGTGCTCGCCGACAAGGCCGGGGTGAGCCCGACGGAGTTCGTCGCCAAGAACCACGCGATCATCGCCGGCGAGCTCGCCGACCTCGGATGCACCTACGACCTCTACACCCGCACGACGACGGTCAACCACTACGAGGTGGCGCAGGAGCTGTTCCGCCAGGTATGGAAGAACGGCTACATGGTCGAGCGCACCCAGCGGGGCGCGATCTCGCCGACGACCGGCCGCACCCTTCCGGACCGCTACATCGAGGGCACCTGCCCACTCTGCGGGTACGGCGAGGCGCGCGGCGACCAGTGCGACCAGTGCGGCAACCAGCTGGAGCCCGAGGACCTCATCGAGCCGCGCAGCAAGATCAACGGCGAGGCACCGGAGTTCGTCGAGACCCAGCACTTCTTCCTCGACCTGCCCGCGCTCGCGGACGCCCTGCGGGAGTGGCTCGCCGGTCGTGAGGCCTCCGGTACGTGGCGGCCCAACGTCATCAAGTTCAGCCTCAACATCCTCGAGGACATCAAGCCGCGGGCGATGACGCGCGACATCGACTGGGGCATCCCGGTGCCGCTCGACGGCTGGCGCGACCTGCCCACGAAGCGCCTGTACGTCTGGTTCGACGCCGTCATCGGCTACCTCTCCGCCTCGATCGAGTGGGCCCGCCGCTCCGGCGACCCCGAGGCGTGGCGGAAGTGGTGGAACCCGGACCACGTGGAACCAGGTGATCGTGCTGTCTCTTATTACTTCATGGGCAAGGACAACATCACCTTCCACTCCCAGATCTGGCCGGCCGAGCTGCTCGGGTATGCGGGCCGCGGCGACCGCGGCGGCGTACCAGGGGTCTTCGGTGAGCTCAACCTGCCGACCGAGGTCGTCTCGAGCGAGTTCCTCACCTTCGGCGACCGGCAGTTCTCGACGAGCCGCGGGGATGTCATCTATGTCCGCGACGTCCTCGACAAGTACGGCCCGGACGGGATTCGCTACTACATCTGTGCGGCCGGGCCGGAGAGCCAGGACTCCGCGTTCACGTGGCGGGACTTCGTGCAGCGCAACAACTCCGAGCTCGTCGCAGGCTGGGGCAACCTCGTCTCCCGCACCGCGGCGATGGTCGCGAAGAGCTTCGGCGAGATCCCCGCTCCCGGGACACTCGAGCCGGTGGACGAGGAGATCCGGGCCACCGTCACGGCCGCCTTCGGCACCGTGGGTGGGCTGCTCGAGCGCAACCGCGTCAAGGCCGCCCTCGCCGAGGTCATGCGGGTCGTCGGTGAGGTCAATGCGTATGTGTCCCGCACCGAGCCGTTCAAGCTCAAGGGGGCGGACCAGCAGGAGCGGCTCGCCACGGTGCTGCACACCCTCACCCAGAGCGTGAGCGACCTCAACACCCTGCTCGCACCATTCCTGCCGCACGCCGCCAACCGGGTCCACCTCGCCCTCGGAGGAGCGGGCGAGCTCGTGCCCATGCCGGTGCTCACCGACGTGAGCGGGCTCGACGACGCCGATGCGGACCGGACCTATCCGGTCATCACCGGCGACTACTCGACGATGCCGCCCTGGGAGTCGGTCCCGGTGCGCGTGGGCACTCCCGTCGTCAAGCCGGCACCGGTGTTCACCAAGCTCGACGAGGCCGAGGTGCTGGCGGAGTGGGGCCTGACGTGAGTCACGGTCAGCGGCCGAGCGCTCCCGACCCGCTGCCGATCCCCGTCGTCGACAACCACACGCATCTCGACATGGGTCGCGGCGAGGAGCCCCGGCCCGACCTCGGGCAGTCATTGCGTGAGGCGGCCGCGGTGGGTGTCGACCGCGTCGTCCAGATCGGGTGCGACCTGCCCGGCGCTCGCTACACGATCGAGGCGATCGAGGCATACCCCAGCGTCCTTGGGGGAGTGGCGTTGCACCCCAACGAGGTTCCCAGGCTGGCAACCACGGGCGAGCTGACCGACGCCTACGACGAGATCGCGCAGCTGGCGGCCCATCCGCGGGTCCGCGTCGTCGGCGAGACCGGTCTCGACTACTACCGCACCGGGCCCGAGGGGATCGACGTGCAGCAGGAGTCGTTCCGCTGGCACATCGCCCTGGCGAAGCGGCTCGGCAAGGCCCTGCAGGTCCACGACCGGGACGCCCACGCCGACATCCTGCGGGTCCTGCAGGAGGAGGGCGCCCCGGAGCGCACGGTGCTGCACTGCTTCAGCGGGGACCTCGAGATGGCCCGGGTCTGCGTCGAGCGCGGGTACTACCTCAGCTTCGCCGGCACCGTGACGTTCAAGAACGCCCGCGACCTGCGTAACGCCCTCGCGGTCGTGCCGTTGGAGCAGGTGCTCGTCGAGACCGACGCGCCGTACCTCACGCCGATGCCGTGGCGCGGCTCGGCCAACGCTCCCTACCTCATCCCGCTCACCGTGCGCCGGATGGCCGATGTCCTCGGCGTCGCCGTCCCGACCCTCTGCGCGGCGATCAGCGAGAACAGCGAGACGATCTACGGTCCCTGGTGAGCTGTGGGTGAGACGGGTCACGTCTTCAGGGTCCGTCGTTATCAAAACTTGACCTTTGGGGCCTCGACAAGGCAACGTAGGTCGCGGACAGCCGGAGGCGTTTCGCCCCGGAGAGTCGGATCGAGTCGTTCTCGTGTATGAGCCGGGAGCATCTCGAGCCGGGTGCCCCACCCCTGCGGGGCACACCCAGTCCCTGTGAGTCGCGTGTTCAGTGCCGTGCGCGTGACGAGCGGGATGTCGGTTCGTGCCAGACCCCAGCGTGCCCCATCGCGTGCTGCCGGTTGCTCGCCGACGCTCTGGGCGCTCACCGGGCCACGCCAGCCGGATCGTGCACACATCGGAGAGTCTGTCTTGTTCCTCACCCGCACTCTTGCCTCGCGCAAGCTCGCAGCCGTTGCTGCGACCCTCATCTTCCTCACCACCGCAGGCGCCGGCGTCGGCTACGCCACGCTCGTCAAGGACGTCACCCTGTCGGTCGACGGCGAGGTCACCGACGTCCGGGGCATGCACTCGACCGTCGGTGACGTCCTCGCCAGCGAAGGAGTCACGGTCGGCGAGCACGATGTCGTCCAGCCCGATGTGAGCGCGAAGGTCAAGGACGGCCAGCGCGTCATCGTGCGCTACGGCCGTCAGCTGCGCGTCGACGTCGACGGCACCATGACGACCTACTGGACCACGGCGACGACGCTCGACGCCGCCATCCGCGACCTCGGTCTGCGCCTCGAGGGCGCCGAGCTCTCCGCCAGCCGCTCGCAGTCCCTCGGCCGCCAAGGACTCTCCCTCGAGGTGACCATGCCGAAGGACGTGAAGGTCACCGCCGACGGCGAGACGACTGAGCTGACGACCACCGTGAAGACCGTCGGTGACCTGCTTGCCGAGAACGGGATCGAGTTCAGCGCGACCGACACCGTCGAGCCTGCTGCCGACACGGCCATCGCGGCCGGCCTCGACATCGTCGTCACGCGGATCACGATCGAGACCTCGACCGAGTCCGTCGCGATCCCCTTCAAGACCACCGAGCGCAAGGCGGACGACCTGTTCACCGGTGAGAAGAAGACCGAGACCAAGGGCGTCGAGGGCAGCAAGGATGTCACCAAGCGCATCACCACCACGGACGGCAAGGTCACCGCGGAAGAGGTCGTCGAGGAGAAGGTGACCAAGGAGCCGACCACGCGCGTCGTGCTCGTCGGCACCAAGTCTCGTCCGGCCCCGGCTCCTGCCCCGAGCAGCGCTCCCCGCAGCGCGGGCAACACCTCCGGTGCCGGCATCAACCTCGCCAACGAGGCGATGTGGGACCGGATCGCCCAGTGCGAGTCCGGCGGCCGCTGGAACATCAACACCGGCAACGGCTACTACGGCGGCCTGCAGTTCCTCACCTCGACCTGGCTGTCGAACGGCGGCGGCGACTTCGCCCCTCGCGCCGACCTGGCGACCCGCGCCGAGCAGATCACCGTGGCCAACCGGCTCTACGCCCGGGCCGGCCTGCAGCCCTGGGGCTGCGCGCACGCTGCCTGACGCAGCTCCTTCTCGGCGCACACCGCCGAACAGCATGACGGCCGGCCTGTTCTAGGCTGGCCGTTATGCTGTCCGCCCGAGAGATCCGAGCGCGGGCCGCAGCCCTCGGGATGCGACCGACGAAGCAGTTGGGCCAGAACTTCGTCATCGACCCCAACACGGTGCACCGGATCGTGCGGCTGGCCGAGGTCGGTGCCGACGACGTGGTCGTCGAGATCGGGCCGGGTCTGGGGTCCTTGACGCTTGCGCTCCTCCCCGAGGTGCAGCGCGTCGTCGCCGTCGAGGTCGATCCCGCCCTCGCCGACGCCCTGCCGGGCACGGTCGCCGAGCACGCCCCCGCATACGCGGACCGACTCGAGGTGGTCCACGCGGACGCGCTCGCGGTCACCGACCTCCCGGGGCCGGCGCCGACGGCGCTCGTCGCCAACCTGCCCTACAACGTCTCCGTCCCGGTCGTTCTTCGCTTCCTCGAGCGGTTCCCCGGCATCCGCACCATGCTTGTCATGGTCCAGCTGGAGGTCGCGCAGCGTCTCGCGGCCGGTCCGGGATCGAAGATCTACGGCGTGCCGAGTCTCAAAGCCGCCTGGTATGCGCAGGTCCGGCTGGTCGGGACCGTCCCGCGGACCGTCTTCTGGCCGGTGCCGAACGTCGACTCCGGTCTGGTCCGTCTCGATCGGCGGGAGCCGCCACGGTCGGACGTGGCTCGCGAGGACGTGTTCTCGTGCGTCGATGCCGCATTCGCGCAGCGGCGCAAGATGCTGCGCTCAGCGCTCTCCGGGTGGGCGGGAAGCGCAGCGGCCGCGGAGGCCGCCCTCGTCGAGGCCGGGATCAGCCCGCAGGAGCGGGGCGAGCAACTGACCATCGCGGACTTCGCCGCCATCGCGCACTCCCGCACCGGCCGGCTCGGGTCGGACGGCTAGGGCCGTCGGGTCGCATCGGACGCCGACGTCGGCTACCGGTAAACGACGACCTTGGTGCCGACCGGAGTGTTGTTGTAGAGCCACTCGGCCCCGCTCCAGCTGCGCAGGTTGACGCAGCCGTGGCTGCCCCAGTCGCCGACCCAGCCGTCCCGGGCGAAGCTGTCGCTGTAGTGGAACGCCTGGCCTCCGTAGAAGTACAACGAGAAGGGCATTCGCGCGTTGTAGGTGTAGCTCCACTCGTCGCGGATCTTCCGGGTGATGGAGAAGGTGCCTTCGGCCGTCGAGTAGATACGCTCCCGACCGTTGACGTCATAGGCACGGCCACCGAAACGCGCATCCAGCGTCCGGATGATCTGGCCCTTGTTGACGTAGTAGACCTTGCGGTCAATCTTCGACGCGCAGATGACTACTCCGGAGGTGTAGCACCGGGAATCGAGCTTGCTGGTGCGGGTCAGGGTCACGTTGGGGCTGAGGTAGGGCGTGCCGGCGACGGTGACGACCGCGCGGAAGGTGTAGGTGCCTGGGGTGGTGGACCCGTAGGTCAGCGGCACCGCGTAGTAGCCGTTGGCGTCGGTCGTGCCGGTGCCGTTGTTGGACCAGGAGCCATTGACGAGAGCCTGGACCGTGACCGGAGCGTTGGGTGCCCCGGTGGCGGTTCCCCAGATGTTCGTGACGGCTCCGACGACCTTGGTACCTGCAGTGGCGGCTGTCACCGTGACCGGTGACGGCGTCGCTGTGGGCTCTTCCGTGGGAGTGGGCTCGGCCGTCACCGTGGAGGTCGCGGTGCCGGTCAGCTCCGGGACAGGCTCGGCGGCGGCGAGCGCCGCTCCGGCGACAAGGACAGCAGCGACGGACACGGTGACGGTCGCCGTACGGCCGACCCCCCGCATTGCCCCCCAAAAGCTCATAGTGGTGGTTCTTTCTCGTCAAGGGTCGCGCCGTGCGTGGGCTACCCGCGCCGTGAGCCTAGCGCCGGAGCACCGCCCACGGAAGCACTTCGGAGAAGATGTAGGCGAACAGACACTCGGGGGGGATGACTAGGGTGAGGACATGACCTCGGCGATGCTCACCTCCCCCACGGTGACGGTGCGCGCGCCGGCCAAGGTCAACCTCGAGCTGCGGGTCGGCCCGCTCCGCGGGGACGGGTTCCATCCTCTGGCGACCGTCTACCAGGCCGTTTCGCTGTTCGACGACATCACGGTCCGCGCGAGTGACGAGTGGTGCGTCTCGATCACAGGTGCGCGCGCGCTTGGAGTCCCGGCCGACGAGACCAACCTCGCCGTCCGGGCGGCGCGGGCGCTCGCCGCGGCCCATGGCATCGAGGAGCCCGTCGAGATCCTCATCGAGAAGGACATCCCGGTCGCCGGTGGGATGGCGGGCGGGTCGGCGGACGCCGCAGCGGCACTCGTGGCCTGCGACTGGCTCTGGGGGCTCGGCTCCTCGCGGGAGGAGCTCGCCGAGATCGGCGCGGAGCTCGGCTCGGACATCCCCTTCCTCGTCCACGGCGGCACCGCGATCGGCACCGGTCGGGGCGAGGTCGTCACTCCCGTCCTCACCCACGGCATCTTCCACTGGGTGTTCGCGGCGGCCGACGTCGGGCTGCCCACGCCTGCGGTCTACGCCGAGTTCGACCGGTTGACCGAGCATGAGGACGTGCCCGAGCCCACGGCCTCCACGCAGCTCATGGCCGCCCTGCGCTCCGGAGACCCGCAGGCCCTGGCCCAGCATCTCGGCAATGACCTGCAGGGGGCCGCGATCTCCCTGCGGCCCGAGCTGGGGGAGCTCCTCGCCGATGGCCTCTCCTACGGAGCGCTGGGCGGCATCGTGTCCGGATCGGGCCCGACGGTCGCCTTCCTCGCCGCGGACCATGAGCGGGCGATCGACCTCGCCGTCGCCCTCACCGCCTCCGGCACCGTCACCGACGCGCATCGAGCGACCGGCCCGGTCCACGGCGCGACCCTGCGAGGAGTCCCGCGCGCCGACTGAGTCCCCTCCAGGGTTCACTTGCGCAGTCACCACCATGGCCATCTCCAGTCGCAGCAGTCTCGTCAACGCCGAGCGCGTCTCGGTGAGCTTCGGCCTTGACCCGGTCCTGCGCGAGGTGTCGCTCGGGGTGGCCGGCGGAGACCGGATCGGCATTGTCGGCCGCAACGGGGGTGGCAAGTCGACCCTCATGTCCGTCATCGCCGGGACGACGCCGCCGGACTCGGGCCGGGTGTCTCGGACGGCAGGCGTCACGGTCGGGGCGGTGAGCCAGGACGACGACCTCGACGACGCGCTCTCGGTGCGGGAGAACGTGTTCGGCGACCGGGCCGAGCACGACTGGGCGGGGGAGTCCCGCATCCGCGATGTCGTCACGGGGCTGCTCGGCCCCCTCGGCGGCGGCGCGGTGGACCTCGACGCCTCCGTGACGACGATGTCCGGTGGCGAGCGTCGACGGGTCGCGCTGGCCCGTGAGCTCGTCCGGGCACCCGACATCCTCCTCCTCGACGAGCCGACCAACCACCTCGACGTCGAAGGCGTCGCCTGGTTGGCCGAGCACCTCGTGACGCAGTATGCGCGGGCGGACTCCGCCATCGTCGTCATCACCCACGACCGCTGGTTCCTCGACGCGGTCGCGACACAGACCTGGGAGGTCGTGAACGGCGAGGTGACGCCCTTCGACGGGGGCTATGCCGCATACGTCCTCGCGAAGGCGGAGCGGGAGCGGATGGCGGGCGTGATCGCCGAACGGCGCTCCAACCTGCTCCGCAAGGAGCTGGCCTGGCTGCGCCGCGGACCCCCGGCGCGGACGAGCAAGCCGAAGTTCCGCATCGACGCGGCGAACGCGCTCATCGACGCGGAGCCGCCTGCCCGTGACAATGCCGAGCTGCTGAGGTTCGCCACCGCGCGCCTCGGCAAGGACGTCGTCGACCTGCACGACGCCAGCGTCGTCGTCCCCACCGAGGACGGGGGCCGGCGCACGCTGCTCGACCGTGTGACGTGGCTGCTCGCGCCAGGGGAGCGGGTGGGGATCGTCGGGGTCAACGGTGCCGGCAAGTCCACGCTGCTGCGGGTCATCGCCGGCGAGCTGCCCGTCACCTCCGGCAAGCGCAAGCAGGGCGTGACGGTCTCGATCGGTCACCTCACCCAGGACGTCACCATGCTGGACCGGTTCGCCGACTGGCGGGTGATCGACGCGGTCGAGGACGTGCGCTCGTTCGTCCGGCTCGGCGCCAAGGAGCTCAGTGCGTCACAGGTCGCGCAGCGGCTCGGCTTCAGCGGTCCCGCTCAGCAGACCCGCGTCGGTGACCTCTCCGGCGGGGAGCGCAGGCGGCTCCAGCTGACGCGGATCCTCATGGACGAGCCCAACGTCCTGCTGCTCGACGAGCCGACGAACGACCTCGACATCGAGACCCTCACCTCGCTCGAGGACGTCCTGGACGGCTGGGCGGGAACCCTGCTCGTCGTCTCCCACGACCGCTACCTGCTCGAACGGGTATGCGACCGGCAGGTCGCGCTGCTCGGTGACGGCAAGGTGCGGGACCTGCCAGGCGGGGTGGAGGAGTATCTCCGGCTGCGCCGGGAGATGCTCGCCACGACCCCCCCGGTGGTCACCCGCGCGGGTTCGGCCGCGTCAGGGGGAGCGACACAGCCAGGTTCCGGAGCCGCCCCCGCCGAGCAGCGCGAGGCTCGCAAGGCGATGGCCAGGGTCGAGCGTCAGCTCTCGCGCCTCGCCGAGCGGGAGACGCGGGTCCACGACGCCATGGCGGAGGCCGCGGCCGACCATGCGCGGGTGCTCGCCCTCAACCGCGAGCTGCGCGAGATCGTCGACGAGCGCGAGGTGCTGGAGCTGGAGTGGCTCGAGTCGGCGGAGCTGGTCGAGTAGTCAGTGGGTCGCGTGCTCGGTGGCGACGCGCAGGAGCCGACGGAGCATCGCAGGCAGGGCCGTGCGATCACTCTGGGTCAGCGCCCCGATCAGTGCGTGCTCATGGTCGAGCAGGGTGCTCAGCGCGCCATCGACGACGTCCCGACCGGTCGAGGTGAGTCCGACGAGGACACCGCGACGGTCTCGTGGGTCGGGGCGGCGACGCACGAAGCCGCGCTCGATGAGCCGGTCCACCCGGGTGGTCATCGTCCCGCTCGTGACGAGGGTCTCGGCGACGAGCCGGCCGGGGGTGAGCTCGTAGGGCTCGCCGGCGCGCCGGAGCGCTGCGAGCACGTCGAACTCCCAGGCGTCGAGATCATGCTCGGCGAAGGCGGCGGCACGGATCCGGTCGTGCTCCTTGGCCAGTCGGGCGATGCGCGAGAGCACATGCAAAGGGGCGACGTCGAGGTCGGAGAGCTCGTGCTGCCAGGCGGCGACGAGCCGGTCGACGTCGTCGCCCGCTGTGGTGTCGTGCCGCTCCGAGGACATGTGGACACTGTAGCCCTCGTCAAGTATCTTGACCTCAAGATACTTGACGAGGGAGTGGGCGATGAGTTCGCCACAGATGTCGACGTGTGGAGCACGACCTACTTCCACGTCCTCGATCCGGACGGTCGGCTCGAGGACCCCGTGCTGGAGCGGTTGCCAGAGGCCTACCCGCGCACGCTGGGCGGCGTCGTGCTGCCGTTCCGTCGGACCTTCGCCGTGGCGCGCAAGCCCGACTGACGCAGGTCAGTCCTGGAACGGCTCCGTGAGAGTCGGCCGGCGCTCGAGGTCGGTGAGGCCGTTCCACGCGAGGTTGACGACGTGCGCGGCCACCTCGTGCTTGGTGAACCTGCGCGAGTCGAGCCACCACTGCCCGGTCATCGCGATCATGCCGACGAGCATCTGGGCGTACATCGGCGCGGCTTCGGGGTCGAGACGGTGCCGCTTGAACGCCGCGACGAGGATGTGCTCGACCTGGCTCGCGACGTCCGACATCAGGCTCGCGAACGTCCCGGTCTGTTGCCCGGGCGGACTGTCGCGCACGAGGATCCGGAAGCCGTCCGTCGATCCCTCGATGTAGTCGAGGAGGCCGAGGGCGGCTCGCTCGATGATCTGTCGTGAGGTGCCGGCTGACGTGAGGGCGGCCTGGATGACGGAGAGGAGGGCCTCGATCTCACGATCGACGACCACCGCATAGAGGCCCTCCTTGCCGCCGAAGTGCTCGTACACGACCGGCTTGGACACTCCGGCCGCTGCCGCGATCTCCTCGACGGAGGTGCCCTCGAAGCCCTTTTCGGCGAAGAGCTTGCGACCGACCTGGACGAGCTGCTCGCGGCGCTGCTTGCCGGTCATCCGGGCACGCGCGACGACTGCTCGGGTCGGTGCGGGGGTCGAGGTCACTCCTCCATCATGCCTGCACCGTCCGAGCATCGGGTCGGCGGACGCCTGGACTACCCTGGAGGGTCGAGTCGCTACGGCGCGAGACTCGTTCCCCGGTTGGTCTGCTGGTAGGGCCCGCCTGACTTTGAATCAGGATAAGCGACGTAGGTTCGATTCCTACCCGGGGAGCCAGAACTCAGATGACGCCCATCGCCACCATGGAGTCGGCGACCTTGATGTAGCCGGCGAGGTTGGCCCCGGTGACGTAGTTGCCGGGTTCGCCGTACTCCTCGGCCGTCTCGACGCAGCGGGTGTGGATGGCACTCATGATCTCCTCGAGCCGGGCCTCGGTCCGGTCGAACGTCCACGAGTCACGGCTCGCGTTCTGCTGCATCTCGAGGGCGCTCGTGGCGACTCCACCGGCGTTGGCCGCCTTGCCGGGCCCGAAGAGACACTTGGCCTCCTGGAGGATGCTGATGGCTCCCGGGGTGCAGGGCATGTTGGCCCCCTCGGCCACGACCTCGACGCCGTTGTCGACGAGCCGCCTGGCGTCGTCTCCGTGAAGCTCGTTCTGGGTGGCGCACGGGAGAGCGATCTGGCACGGCACCTCCCAGATCGAGGAGCCGGAGACGTGCCGGGCGGAGTCGCCTCGAAGCTCGGCGTACTCGGTCAGTCGGCCGCGACGGACCTCCTTGACCTCCTTGAGCAGCTCGACGTCGATCCCGGACTCGTCGACGACATAGCCGGCACTGTCCGAACAGGCGATGACCGTGCCGCCGAGCTGGTGCACCTTCTCGATCGCGTAGGTCGCGACGTTGCCCGACCCGGACACGACGACCTTCTTGCCCTCGAGGTCCTGGCCCTGGGCGCGCAGCATCTGCTGGGCGAAGAAGACCGTGCCGTAGCCGGTCGCCTCGGTCCGTACCAGCGATCCGCCCCAGGACGGCCCCTTGCCGGTGAGCACGCCGGACTCGTAGCGGTTGGTGATCCGCTTGTACTGCCCGAACAGGTAGCCGAGCTCGCGTCCACCGACCCCGATGTCACCGGCGGGGACGTCGGTGTACTCGCCGAGGTGACGGTGGAGCTCGGTCATGAAGGACTGGCAGAAGCGCATGATCTCGCCGTCGCTCCTGCCCTTGGGGTCGAAGTCCGACCCGCCCTTGCCGCCGCCGATCGGCATTCCGGTGAGGGCGTTCTTGAAGATCTGCTCGAACCCGAGGAACTTGACGATCGAGAGGTTGACGCTGGGGTGGAAGCGCAGGCCGCCCTTGTAGGGGCCGAGGGCCGAGGAGAACTCCACGCGGTAGCCCCGGTTGACGTGGACCCGACCCTCGTCGTCGACCCAGGGCACGCGGAAGATGATCTGCCGCTCCGGCTCGATCATCCGGCTGAGGATCGACCACTGGCTGTACTCCGGTCGGCGATCGCCCAGTGGAGCGAGACTGAGCAGGACCTCGTAGACGGCCTGCTGGAACTCCTTCTCCCCGGGGTTGCGGGCGAGGACCGCTTGGAAGTTGTCGCGGAAGCTGGGATGCAAGGCGTCATAGGGCATGGGGCCCACTGTGCCAGCGTCCCGAGACGCACGGCGCCTCGGACCGTCAGGCGTCTCGGGGTCCAGATCTTCGAGTCCTGTTTACATTGCTTTGTTTCTGTGGTTTCATGTCTGTATCGCGGCGCGGACAGCGCCCCTAGGACGAGGAAGTCCCGGTGTACGCAGCAGAACGGCAACAGCGGATCATGGCGGAGGCCAGGAGCGCAGGTCGCGTCGAGGTCGCCGCCCTCGCTGACGTGCTGAGGGTCACCCCGGAGACGGTGCGCCGCGACCTCACCGTCCTCGAGCGGCGGGGGACGCTCCGCCGGGTCCACGGAGGTGCGATCCCCGTCGAACGGCTCGAGCTCGAGCCGACGCTCGCGACCCGCACCAGGCGGCTCACCGAGGAGAAGCGTCGGATCGCGACACGGGCGATCGAGGAGCTGCCCGCTGAAGGCACCGTCATCCTCGACGCAGGGTCGACGACGCTCGCCGTCGCCGAGCTCTTCCCTCGCACCCTCGACGTCACCGTCCTCACCAACAGCGTCGCCGCAGCCGGCATCCTGACGAACCACCCGGGTGTCGACCTCTACCTCATCGGAGGCCGGATCCGCGGTGTGACCGGGGCCGCCGTCGGCGAGTGGGCCGTCTCCGCGTTGCGCGACATCTACGTCGACGTCGCGTTCCTCGGCACGAACGGCTTCTCCTTCGCGCGCGGGCTGACCACCCCGGACCAGTCGGAGTCGCTCGTCAAGCGCGCCATGGTCGGTGCGGCGCGCCGTCGCATCCTCGTGTCGGACGCGACGAAGTCCGGCGACGACCACCTGCATCGGTTCGCCGACCTCGGTGAGCTGGACCTGATCATCACGGACACCGATCTCGACGCGGAGGTCGCGACCGAGATCAGGACCCTCGGACCGGAAGTAGTACTCGCATGATCGTGACCCTCACCCCCAACCCCAGCCTCGACCGCGCGATCACGATCCCCGATCTGCGCCGTGGCGAGGTCATCCGGGCGACCTCGAGCCGGGTCGACCCCGGCGGCAAGGGCGTCAACGTCGCCCGTGCCCTCGCGGCGCAGGGAGCCGACACCATCGCGGTCCTGCCCAGCGGCGGCCCCGAGGGGCACATGATGGAGGACCTCCTCGACCTGGCCGGGGTCCGCCACGTGACGACCCCGGTCGAGGGCTCGCTCCGGATGAACATCAGCGTGCTCGAGCCGGACGGGACGACGACCAAGCTCAACGAGCCCGGTCCGACCCTCACCGACCGGACCGTCTCCGAGCTGCTCGCCGCCACGCTCGCCTCGGCCACCCCGGGGGGCTGGGTCGTCGGCTGCGGCAGCCTGCCGCCGGGTGCCCCCATCGATCTGTATGCGACGCTCACCTCCACCGCCCACGCGGCTGGACTCAAGGTCGCCATCGACTCCTCGGGCGGGCCGATGACCCAGGCGGTCGCGGCACACCCCGACCTCATCAAACCCAACCACGAGGAGCTCGAGGAGCTCGTCGGGCGTCGCCTCGACACGCTCGCAGACGTCCGTGATGCGGCCACCACGCTAGTCCAGGACGGCATCGAGACCGTCGCCGTGAGCCTCGGCGGAGACGGCGCCCTGCTGGTGACCCAGGACGCGTTCGTCCACGCGAACGCGACGATCACCACCCCCCGATCCACCGTGGGAGCGGGCGACTGCATGCTCGCCGGCCTTCTCCACGGCCTGTCGAGCGGAGTCCCCCCCGCCGACGCCCTCGCCGCAGCGGTCACCTGGGGTGCCGCGGCGGTGACCCTCCCCGGCAGCCGGGTCCCCAGCCCGGCTGACCTGGAAGGAATCCCCGTCCGGGTGAACACCTCACCCGACCTCTCGCGAAGCCTGCGGCGCTGACCCCCCGAAAGGACCACCCACCATGGCACTCATCACCGAAGGTCAGGTCATCCTCGACCTGACCGCACCCGACAGACACGAGGCCACCCGGCTTCTCGCCGAGCGGCTCGTCGCCAGCGGTCGATGCACCGACATCGACACCTTCATCGCCGACGTCCGCGCACGTGAGGAGAAGATGGCGACCGGCCTGCCCGGCGGCATCGGCATCCCCCACGCCCGGAGCGCCGCGATCACCGAGCCGTCACTCGTCTTCGGACGGTCCTCGGACGGCATCGACTGGGACGCCAAGGACGGCCCGGCGACGCTCATCTTCCTCATCGCCGCCCCCGAGGGTGGCGGTGACGCGCACATGCAGATGCTGCCCAAGCTCGCCCGCGCGCTGATGAAGAAGGACTTCAAGGCCGCTCTCGCCGCTGCAACGTCCGAGGCCGAGGTCGTCGACATCGTCTCGCGTGAGGTCGCTCTCGATGCTCCGGCGGCAGCCCCGGCGGAGCAGGCAGCATCAGCCGGCACTGCCGCGTCGGCTCCTGGCGCCGGCGTGGACACGGGTGCCAGACAGGCGCGGGCGCTCAAGCTCGTCGGTGTGACGTCGTGCCCGACCGGCATCGCGCATACCTATATGGCAGCAGAGGCCCTCGAGGCCGCCGCCCGCGAGGCCGGCCACGAGATCGTCGTCGAGACCCAGGGGTCGGCGGGTTCGACGCCCCTGCCTTCGGCACAGATCGCCGACGCGGACGCGGTGATCTTCGCCCACGACCTGCCCGTCAAGGACATCGGACGGTTCGCCGGCAAGCCGACCATCGACGTCGGCGTCAAGAAGGCGATCTCCGACGGCCCGGCGCTCGTCTCCCAGGCCGAGCGGCTCGCCGCCGAGTGGGCGGCCGACCCGTCGAAGGCCGCCGCCGCGGCAGCCGCCGCCCCTGCGGGCGGGCTGGCGACGAAGGTCGAGGACAACGTCGGCACGGGGACGAAGATCCGCCAGTGGCTCATGACGGGTGTGTCGTACATGATCCCGTTCGTCGCCGCCGGAGGCATCCTCATCGCCCTGTCGTTCATGCTCGCCCAGGTCTCCATCGGCGAGAACGGCGCGATCGAGATCGTGCAGTACAACCTCACGAGTGACGACCAGTACAACATCGCCCAGAACTTCGACGCTCTGAGCCTCACCGCCTGGGCAGCGCTACTTTTCGTCATCGGTGGTGCGGCCTTCGGGTTCCTCGTGCCGATCCTCTCCGGTTTCATCGCCTTCGCGATCGCCGACCGGCCAGGGCTCGTGCCCGGCATCGTCGCCGGGTTCATCGCCAACACGATGAACGCAGGCTTCCTCGGCGGCCTCGCCACCGGTTTCATCGCCGGGTTCGCGGCCCGCTGGATCTCGAGCTGGAAGGTCCACAAGGGCGTCCGCGGTGTGATGCCTGTGGTCGTGACGCCACTCCTGTCGACGCTCTTCACGGCGGGCCTGTTCATCACGGTCCTCGGACGCCCCATCGCCGCGGTCATGGAGGCACTCAACACCTGGCTCGAGGGCCTCTCCGGCGGCAACGCGCTCATCCTCGGTCTCATCCTCGGCGCGATGATGGGCTTCGACCTCGGCGGTCCGGTCAACAAGACGGCGTACTTCTTCGCCACCGCAGGACTGGCCGGGGCCGGCGTCGCCACCGACGCACCGCAGCTGAAGATCATGGCTGCGGTCATGGCCGCCGGCATGGTCGCACCGCTCGCGATGGCGCTTGCCACAACGGTCCGTCCGAGGCTGTTCAGCGAACCGGAGCGCGAGAACGGCAAGGCTGCGTGGCTGCTCGGAGCCTCCTTCATCTCCGAGGGCGCCATCCCGTTCGCTGCCGCCGACCCGACCCGAGTCATCGCCTCGTCGGTGGTCGGCTCGGCGATCACCGGCGGTCTGGCCATGCTGTTCGGGGCGACCCTGCGCGCACCGCACGGAGGCATCTGGGTGCTCCCGCTCATCGGCAACTTCCTGCTCTTCCTCCTCGCCCTCGCCATCGGTGTCCTCGTCATGGCGACGATCGTCGTCGCCCTCAAGTCGAGGGATGACCGGCGGGTCGAGGTCCAGGCGGTCGCCGCCTGAGCCCCGCACGTCGGTGAGGGTATGCGCCCGCCCAGCGAGCGCATACTCTCACCCCAAGGCCGCAAGCGGGTCCCCCAGCCAGCAGGACTGGGAGACCAGCGAACGCACCACCTCTCGACCAGACTGCACGAAACCCCAGACAAAGGAGTCCATTCCAATGGCTACCCGCACCGTGAGCATCGCCTCATCCGTCGGCCTGCACGCCCGTCCCGCAGCACTCTTCGTCGAGGCCGCCACGGCGACCGGCCTCGATGTCGAGATCGGCCGCCCCGGAGAGGACCTGGTAGACGCGACGAGCATCCTCGGGGTGATGGCCCTCGGCGCGAAGCACGGCGAGGAGGTCGTCCTCTCCGCCGAGGGCGACGGGGCCGCCGAGGCCCTCGACGAGCTCGTCGCGCTGCTCTCCCGCGACCTCGACGCGGAGTAGGACCCATGGCTGAGCTCGAGACACGACAGGGGATCGGGGTCAGCCCCGGTACCGCGGCCGGGCCGGTGGTGCAGGTCTCGCCACCGGTCCGGCCCCCGGCCTCCGAGCCCGCTCCGAAGGACCAGGAGCAGGCGACGACCGAGATCCGCGCAGCCTTCGAGTCGGTGGCCGTGGACCTCGAGTCTCGGGCCGCCGGTGCCGAGGACACCGCCCAGCAGATCCTCAAGGCGACCGCCCTCATCGCCCGCGACAAGTCGCTGGTCAAGGGTGCCGCGAAGCACCTCGCCGCGGGCAAGGGGCCGGCCACAGCGATCTGCGCGGCCATCGAGGACGTGGCCGTGCAGTTCGAGGCGCTCGGCGGCTACTTCGCCGAGCGGGTCACGGACCTGCGGGACGTCGGATCGCGCGCCGTCGCCGCGGTGCTCGGGGTGCCACCGCCCGGGGTCCCGCCCTTCGAGGAGCCGTCGGTCATCGTGGCCGAGGACCTCGCCCCCGCGGAGACCGCGACCCTCGACCGCTCTCTCGTCGTCGGCATCATCACCGAGGCCGGGGGGCGCACCAGCCATACCGCGATCCTCGCCGCCCAGATGGGCATCCCCGCCGTGGTGCAGGTGTCCCACGCGACCGAGATCGCGCCCGGCACGCTGGTCGCGCTCGACGGCGACAGCGGCGAGGTCATGGTCGACCCGAGCCCGGAGTACGTCGCCGCCCAGGAGGAACGCCGGGTCAAGCGCGAGGCCGCCCTCGGTGACCTCTCCGGACCCGGAGCGACGAAGGACGGCCACGCCGTCGCCCTGCTCGCCAACATCGGCGGCCCCGAGGACGCTGAGACGGCCGCCGCCCAGGATCTCGAAGGTGTCGGGCTGTTCCGCACCGAGTTCGTCTTCCTCTCCGCGGCCAAGGCACCCACGGTCGAGGAGCAGACCGACATCTACCGCCGTGTGCTCGCTCCATTCGGTGAGCGCCGCGTCGTCGTCCGCACCCTCGACGCCGGTGCCGACAAGCCACTCGCGTTCGCCGACCTCGGCCCCGAGGAGAACCCTGCCCTGGGACGGCGCGGACTACGCCTCTCAGCCGAACGCCCCGAGCTGCTCGACAGCCAGCTCGAGGCGCTCGCGATCGCCGCCAAGGAGACCGGCGCCGACGTCCGCGTGATGGCACCGATGGTCGCCACGGCGGAGGAGGCCGCCTGGTTCAACCGGCGGGTCAAGGAGAACGGCCTGACCAAGGCCGGGGTGATGATCGAGGTGCCCGCGGCAGCGCTGCGCGCCGAGCACGTCCTCTCCGAGGTCGAGTTCGGCTCGCTCGGCACCAACGACCTCGCGCAGTACACGATGGCTGCGGACCGGATGCAGGGGGCGCTCTCCGACCTGCTCGACCCCTGGCAACCGGCCGTCCTCGACGTCATCGCGGCGGCCTGTGCCGGCGCGTCGAAGACCGGCAAGCCCATGGGCGTCTGCGGCGAGGCCGGTGGCGACCCGCTCCTCGCGCTCGTCCTCACCGGGCTCGGTGTCTCCAGCCTGTCGATGGCTCCGTCGAAGGTTCCGGTCGTCCGGCTCGCGCTCTCGATGCACACCCTCGCGGAGTGCCAGCGGATCGCTGCCGTCGCCCGAGCGGCCCGGACCGCGCGCGACGCCCTCGAGGCGGTGCGCGAGGTCGCCAACTCCGAGCTCGTCGCCATCCTCTGACGCGCGGGCCTTCGCATACCCGGCGGTGGGTAGAGTGAGCGCGTCAGCACGGCCCCCATCCTTCGGAGATCCCGCGTGAACGCGACTCGACCGGCCGCCGTCGTCATCCTCGCTGCTGGTGAGGGCACGCGCATGAAGTCGGACCTCCCCAAGGTCCTCCATCCGATCGGCGGTCTCACGCTCGTCGGTCACGCGATCCGGGCGGCGCGCACCACGCAGGCCCGCTATGTCGAGGTCGTCGTGCGCCACCAGCGTGACCGGGTCGTCGAGCACTGCCAGAGCCTTGACGCCGACCTGCTCTTCGCCGACCAGGACGACGTCATGGGCACGGGCCGCGCCGTCGAGTGCGGACTCGACGCGCTGCCGGACGACATCGAGGGCACCGTCCTCGTCACCTCGGGTGACGTACCGCTTCTCGCCGGGCAGACGCTGCTCGAGCTGACCGAGCGACACGCAGCGGACGGCAGTGCCGTCACCCTCGTCACCGCTCGGGTCCCCAGGCCGGCAGGGTACGGCCGTGTCGTCCGCGGCGCCGACGGCTCGGTCGAGGCGATCGTCGAGGAGAAGGACGCGAGCGACGAGCAGCGGGCCATCGACGAGATCAACGCCGGCATCTACGCCTTCGAGGCGGGTGTGCTGCGTCGGGCGCTGCAGCGCATCGGCACCGACAACGCTCAGGGCGAGAAGTACCTCACCGACGTGGTGAGGATCGCGCGCAGCGACGGGCACTCGGTCCGGGCGCACGTCATCGACGACCTCTGGCAGACCGAGGGGGTCAACGACCGGGTCCAGCTTGCGAACCTGGGGCGGGTGCTCAACGCACGCACCTGCGAGCGCCACATGCGCGAGGGCGTGAGCATCATCGACCCGGCGACGACGTGGATCGACGTCGACGTGACGATCGGGCGCGACACGGTCATCCTGCCCAGCACCCAGCTGCTCGGCGCGACGTCGATCGGGCCGGGCTGCTCGATCGGCCCCGAGGTCACCCTCACCGACACCGAGGTGCGCTCCGGCGCGAAGGTCACCCGCGCCGAGGTCCACCTCGCCGTCATCGGCGACGGCGCGACGGTCGGGCCCTACTCCTATGTACGCCCGGGCACGATCCTCGGCGCGAACGGCAAGATCGGTGGGTTCGTCGAGACCAAGAACGCCGACATCGGCGAGGGCGCCAAGGTCCCGCACCTCACCTACTGCGGGGACGCGACGATCGGTGCGGGCGCCAACATCGGCGCGGGCACGATCTTCGCCAACTACGACGGGGTCGCCAAGCACCACACGACGATCGGCCGGCACTCCTTCATCGGCTCCGACACGGTCATCGTCGCGCCGGTCACAGTCGGAGACGGCGCGTATGTGGCGGCCGGCTCGGCGCTGACCAAGGACGTCGAGCCGGGGCAGATCGCCGTGGCGCGCGGCACCCAGCGCAACATCGACGGCTGGGTCGCGCGGGCCAGGAGCGGCACGAGGACCCATGCCGCGGCCGAGGCGGCCCAGCGGGAGAGCCGCGCCGCGCATACCGACGCAGCCATGGAAGGTGACGACGCATCGTGAGCAAGGACAAGAGGATGGGGATCCACAAGCGGACGAAGAAGAACCTCATGCTCTTCTCCGGCCGCGCCCACACCGGACTGGCCCAGGAGGTCGCCGCGGAGCTGGGCACCGAGCTCGTGCCGACCTCGGCCTACGACTTCGCCAACGGTGAGATCTACGTGCGCTACGAGGAGTCGGTGCGCGGCTGCGACGCCTTCGTCATCCAGAGCCACACCGCTCCGATCAACGAGAGCATCATGGAGCACCTGCTCATGATCGACGCCCTCAAGCGGGCGTCGGCCAAGCGGATCACGGTCGTGCTGCCGTTCTACGGGTATGCGCGTCAGGACAAGAAGCACCGCGGCCGCGAGCCGATCTCGGCTCGGCTCATCGCCGACCTGTTCGCCACGGCCGGCGCCGACCGGCTCATGGCCGTCGACCTGCACACCGCGCAGATCCAGGGTTTCTTCGACGGGCCGGTCGACCATCTCATGGCACTGCCGATCCTCACCGACTACGTGCGGGGCAAGTACGGCGACCAGAACCTCGCGATCGTCTCCCCGGACGCCGGCCGGATCAAGGTCGCTGAGCAGTGGTCGCAACGGCTCGGCGGAGCGCCGCTGGCCTTCATCCACAAGACGCGCGACATGACCCGGCCCAACGAGTCGGCTGCCAACCGGGTCGTCGGTGAGGTGGCGGGACGTCTCTGTGTCCTCGTCGACGACATGATCGACACCGGTGGCACGATCACGAAGGCGGCCGATGCGCTGCTGCGCGAGGGCGCCGCCGGGGTCGTCATCGCCGCGACCCACGCGATCCTCTCCGGCCCGGCGATCGAGCGGCTCGCGGCGTGCGCGGCGCAGGAGGTCATCGTGACGAACACCCTACCCATCGGGCCGGAGTCGTACTTCGAGGGGCTGACCACGCTCTCCATCGCCCCGCTCATCAGCAGGGCCGTTCGTGAGGTGTTCGAGGATGGCTCGGTCACGAGCATGTTCGACGGGAATGCCTGACCCTCCTCGGCCGCCACGCCTATGAGCCCTCCGAGGCCACGCCTATGAGCCCTCCGAGGCCTTGCGTGCGCGGTAGGCGGCGACGTTCGCGTTGTTGCCGCACGTCCCGTCGCAGAACTTCCGGGACCGGTTGCGGGAGAGGTCGACGAAGACGTCGTCGCAGTCGTCGGCTGCGCAGACCTTGAGCCGCTCGAGCTCCCCGGCGCGGATGACGTCGACCATCGCCAGCGCCGTGTCGACGGCCATCCGCACGGCGACGGGAGCATCGTCCTCGGTCGCGTGGATGTGCCAGCCGATCGGCTCGTGGTTGACCAGGCGGGGCCGGGCATCGCCGTCGCGAAGCAGGTCGTTCGTGATGCGCACCGCCTCGTCGACGTCGGCGGCCCAGTACTCACGCAGGCGCTCGCGGACCCGACGGGCCGCCTCGAGGTCGTCGGCCGACTCCGGCGCGGGGCCGGTCCAGCCCCAGCCGTCCATCTGGACGTGCAGGTCCTCGATGCTCGCGAGGCCCTCCGCTCGGGTCGCGGCCGGGGCGGTGTTGATGAGGGCCGCCGCATACTGCAGCGCCACCTCGGTGTCATGAGTGAAAGTAATTTTGACTCCTGACGTCGGCGAGGAGTACTGTCACGGCCATCAGCATACTTTGCTCCTGACAGCGCAGGAGTCGCGTCGGGAGAGGAGTCGTGTCCATGGTCGAGGCAGTGCGTCGTCAGCTGGGGTCGGGCCTGCTCGCCCTCCTCCTCTCAAGTGCCGCGTTCGGCACCTCGGGTCCGTTCGCGAAGTCCCTCATCGAGGCCGGCTGGTCGCCGCCGCTCGTCGTCTTCCTCCGGATGCTCGGCGCCTCCCTCGTGCTGCTGCCCTTCGCCCTGCGGCCGCTCCTGCGGCACTGGCGGGTGGTGCGGGCCAACGTCCCGCTCATCGTCTCCTACGGCCTGCTCGCCGTGGGCGCGGCTCAGCTCGGCTACTTCCAGGCGGTCCAGCGGCTGCCCGTCGGCGTGGCGCTGCTGCTCGAGTTCCTCGGGATCGTGCTCGTCGTGCTCGTCCTGTGGTTCATCAGCCGGATCACGCCGCACCGGCTCACCTTCCTCGGGATCGGCCTCGCGCTCGGCGGCCTCGCCCTCGTCCTCGACGTCCTCGGCGCCTCGACGCCCGACCTCGTCGGCGTCGCCTGGGGGCTGTTCTCCGCGGTCGGGCTCGCTGGCCACTTCCTCCTCGCCGGACGCCCCAACCCGGTCCCGAGCATCGCCTTCGCGTGCCTCGGGCTGGTCACCGGCGCCGTGGCGCTCGGGGTCCTCGGGCTGGTCGGACTGCTCCCGATGCGGGCGGGCGCGGCCACGGTCGAGCTCGCCGGGACGGAGACGCCCAGCTGGGTGGCCTTCGGCGAGCTCGTCCTCGTCGCGGCGGCGCTCGCCTACGTGCTCGGGATCGTCGGGGCCCGCAGGCTGGGCTCGACGCTCGCGTCGTTCGTCGGCCTCACCGAGGTGCTCTTCGCCATCCTGTTCGCCTGGGTGCTCCTCGGCGAGTTGCCCCGCCCGGTCCAGCTGCTCGGCGGTGCCCTCATCCTGGGGGGTGTGGTCGCGGTCCGCCTCGGGGAGGCGGCGCGAGAGGCGCGCGTCTCAGTCGCGGCGGCCCCTGCGCGCCAGGAGGAGGCGAGTCGAGTGGTTTCTAGCAAGACCGCCTGACGCAGGGTGAGATCAAGGACCGACTTGATCTGTGTCCAGCATGGTTCTTGACGATGGGCGCGAGTTCTCCTCGGGCCGGTGGCCCGTCACGTCGGTGATCCACACCGGCTTAAGACGCTTGCGCATCTGTCCGAGTACGTAGGCCGCCTGCCAGCAGGGCCAGGGTGGCGCCTACCTGCGTGCTGAGGGTCTGTACTCCCACTGATCTCGCAGTGGCGGCGCGGCCTTGCGGATCGTGATCGAGATCCGCAGTAACGGTGACGGCTTGGTCGTGGAGACTGAGCGCAGCGCGTCCTTGGCCGCGGCCAGAGACCGGTCGATCGATGCCGCGCTCATCGACATCAGATCTCGGGCACCTGCCGGCTGTATCTGCCCTGACCGAGACGAGCTCACCGTGAGCCCCGAGCAGGTTGAGCTGGGTAGGCATCGACACCGCCGGATACCTTTCGCCTTGGCCACCGATGGCCGCCAGGCCCGCTGCAGCACCGCCAGCGCGTCGTAGGAGTACTTCAAGGCCCGGCGCTTCCAGATCTGGGCAGCGACCTGCCGCCCAGACTGTGCCTGGTCATGGCTGCGGCCAGCCTGACGCGCGTTGTCCCTAGGCCCGCGCATGACCTGGCGTGCTTGGTGGCGACCTTGGTACGAGACGACATCAAACAGCTCACTTCCCCTGCCCCGAGCAGGGTCTTCGTTGGGGCGGTCACTCTTCGTGAGTCATCGGTGGGTTGTCAATTGCAGACTTAGCCTTTACTGTTCCCTTACCACTTTGGGGGGCCTTCCGTTCGGGAGCGGCCATTATCAGGCCAGTTTTTACCTGTCCTTTACCAAAGCCGCCGTTGCCATGACCGTGCGTTTGCACGTTTGCTACTCACAGAAGGAAGCATCATGAAGCGCATCATCGTGGCCCTCGCCGCCGCAGTCACCCTCACCCTCACCGCCGCGCCCGCACAGGCCGACACCTACCTCGGCCCGAAGTGGGAGACCCCGGCCACCGTCTCGGACCAGACCGGCGACCCAAGCCTGGACGTGTCCCGCGCAGTCAACCAGTGGGCCAAGGCAGGCGTATCCGTCAAGATGACCACGAGCACCAGCGCGCCGATCAAGGTCACGTACGCCCAGTTGGGCGACCACGTTGCGGGTCTTGCGTGGGTCGCCTACGCGGGCACCCGCATGGTCGGCTGCCACATTCAGATTGACGAGGAGATGCGCGGTGCGGCGCAGCGTCTGAAGCGCAAGGTCGTCACCCACGAAATGGGCCACTGCATCGGGCTGGGTGACAACCCCGGTTACTACTCGATCATGGGCAACGCCGACGTGACCGAGCCGACACGGGGCGACAAGCGGGCCGCCCGGGCGCTCTACGGCCGTTGACGAGGAAGAACGGTGGCTGGGAGGTGGGGGGAGGATCCGGCCCTTGTCCTTCTTCGATGCCTTCCCATACCCGTGGGCGCACCTGGTGGTGTTCTCGGCACAAGACGTCGAGCGCGCAGTGGTTGCGTCCTAGTCAAACAATGAGGTGACCACGCGAGCGGGTTCAGGCTGCGTCGAGGGTGACGCGGCGGCCAAGTTCGTGGAGGCGTTTGACGGCGGTTCCAGGGCGCCGGCGAGGTAGGTGTTGCCCTTGCCGGTGGATCGGGACCCGTGGGTCTTTCCGGCGGAACTCGTTGGCCAGGGGTCAGACCTTGGCCCAGGAGGCCAGGTGTTGCGGGGTGGGGAAGCGGCTCATGTCCAGGCCGGTCTCGGCGAGGATCGCGATGGCGGTGCTCTCTCCGACGCCAGGGATGGTGCACAGCCGGGTCACCGCCTCAGCGAAAGGGGCGATCAGCTCCTCGATGCGTTCCTCGACCGCGGTGATGTCGGCGGTGATGGCATCGACCCGGGTCAGCATCCGGGACAGCACGAACGCGTCGTGCTCGGTGAAGAACAGTCCGTGCAGCGACTGGACCAGGACATCGTTCTTGGCTCGCATCCGACCCCGGCCGGGTCGGCCAGCACGCAAGGGTCACGTTCCCGCGTATCAGGGCCGCGAGCATGTCCCGCCCGGAGACCCCGAACAGGTTACTCATCACCACCGAGAGCTTGACCCCGGTCTGATCCAGGACCTTCTCGACCCGGTTCTTCTCCCGGGGTTCGGTCATGCACCAGGTCGGCCCGGTACCGGGTCAGCTGACGCAGCCGGATCTGAGCCGTGGACTCCATCACCACCCTCGTCACACCCCACTCTTGGAGCCAGTCCACACACTCCTGCAACCCCGAGCCCGATGAGATGGCGTTCGGCCTCCGAGCGCTTCATCACGGCCGAGCGCAGCGCAGTCACCGCCGCGGTGCCTAGCTGATCACGCGGGTCTGGCCCGTCGTTCTCGAACAGTGCCGCCAGCTCTTCAGCCTGCTGCAAGATCTCCTCAACGCTGCCTGACATCACTGGTCACCTCAAGAGACTTCTCTCTGGCCGGCATCACCTGTACGACACGGTCCCAGACGCAGATCGGGTTGCGGTCCGCATGGACGCCTTCGTCCTCGCCAAGCCCGTGCATGAGAACGGACTCGCAATGATCTGAGACCCCCAACCTGCGGACCGGTGGGTTGCTAACGTCCCTGCTTGGCCACCGAATCACCTGTGTTCGGGCCCAGTGGATGGCGGCGATTCGTCACTGTCCACATTGCGGTGGTCATGAGCTCTATACGGTTGCCAAAGGGGCCCCTGTAGCTGGAAACCCTCATCTCCGGTGAACGTGCTCCGCTCGGCCCAGCTGTCCTCGAGCCCGCCTGCCGGACTCGGACTCCAGGGACGTCAGGGTTTGGACGCTGTCGACCAGGCGTGAATCAACCAGCCCCCAGCTCAAACCGAAGCCTCGGCCGCCTAACGCCCACCGGCCTCATTCACCTTGACGGACTCCGGACGGAGGACGCGACTCACATCACGGATTTCGCCCAGCACGAGCCGGTCCCGTAGACTCCTGGGGTTGCCTCGGCGAGGGACGATGCACGAGGACCGGTTGCGCCACCAGCAGGTGCGGGACCACGGCTCGCAGTGCACGTCCGTGATCGACGCGGTGGCCGACGAGGCCCACCCCGCACGCGCGGGCCTGGGCACCACCGGCGCCCGTCATCGTGCCGCGCCCCGCGTCGAGGCCACCGCCCGAGCTCATCGCGAGCTCACCTGCCGCACTCGACCACTCACGACCAGCTCGCTCTCGAGGAGACCCCCTGCCATGACCGACCTCACGCTCAACGCCGAGACTCGCACCCAGTTCGGCAAGGGTGCCGCCCGCAAGATCCGCCGTGACCACAAGATCCCCGCGGTCATGTACGGCCACGGAGCCGACCCGATCCACATCACCCTCCCGGGCCACGACACGATGATGGCCCTGAAGAACCCCAACGCCCTGCTCACGATCGTCCTCGATGGCGACGAGCAGCTGGCCCTGGCCAAGGACGTTCAGCGCGACCCGATCAAGCCGGTCATCGAGCATGTGGACCTCGTCATCGTCCGCAAGGGCGAGAAGGTCATCGTCGACGTCTCCATCCACGTCGAGGGCGACGCCGGCCCCGACACGCTCGTCAACGTCGAGCACGCGACCATCCAGGTCGAGGCCGAGGCCACCGACATCCCCGGGTACGTCACGATCTCGGTCGAGGGGCTGCCGGCGGGCACGCAGATCCACGCCAGCGACGTGACCATGCCGGAAGGTGCCACGCTGGCCACCGACCCGGAGGCACTCGTCGTCAACATCACCCAGACCATCTCCGAGGACGCGCTCGAGGCTGAGCTCGCCGAGGCGGAGGCCGAGGTCGGGATCGTCCAGGAGCCGACCGACGAGGCCCTCGCCGCCGAGGGCGACGCCGCCGAGGGCGATGCCACCGAGGCTGCGGCCGAGGGCGAGCAGTCCGAGTAGGCCCGGCGCACGTTCCGCACATGACCGAGAGCGCGTCGACGGCACCGTGGGTCGTCGTCGGCCTCGGCAACCCCGGGGACCGCTACTCCGCCAACCGGCACAACGTCGGCGCCATGGTGGTCACCGAGCTCGCGCGTCGCTGCGCGGTGAACCTGCGGACGCACAAGTCGCGGTGCGCGGCAGCCCAGGTCCGCCTCGGCATGACGGGTGGCCGGCCCGGCCCGGCCGCGGTCATCGCCGTGCCTCAGAGCTACATGAACGAGTCCGGCGGCCCGGTCAAGGCGCTGCTCTCCTTCTACGGGGCAGGGCCGGACCGTCTGGTCGTCATCCATGACGAGCTCGACATCGACCCGGGTGCCGTCCGGCTCAAGCTGGACGGGGGAGAGGGCGGCCACAACGGGCTGCGCTCGATCAGCCGGGCGCTCGGGACGAGGGAGTACACCCGGGTCCGCGTCGGCATCGGCCGGCCGCCGGGTCGGATGGAAGCCGCCGACTACGTGCTGCGAGACTTCGGGTCGGCCGAGCGTGCCGACCTGCCCTTCCTCCTCGACGACGCCGCGGAGGCGGTCGAGCTCGTGACCCAGGAGGGTCTGCTCGCCGCCCAGCAGCGCTTCCACTCACCCCGCTGACCGCGGGTCCGCGGCGGTCAGCGCACCACTGTCAGTCCAGCAGGAGAGGATGTATGCCGTGACGACGACGGTTGAGCAGGCCACCGGCGGCGTGGCCCACGCCTCGCTGAGCGGGCTCGCGGCGGCGATGGCGCGGTCCCAGGCGTTCGCGCGGGCGCGGACCTCCGTCGCGGCGGGACCCGACCGCGTGGACATCGCCTGCGCGCGCGGGGCCCAGCCCCTCCTCACGGCTGCGCTGGCCGGACGCCCGTTGCTCGTCGTGACGGCGACGAGCCGCGACGCCGAGGACCTCACCCGCAGTCTCGGTGACATCTACGACCGGGACCGGGTCGCCCTCTTCCCTTCGTGGGAGACCCTGCCCCACGAGCGCCTCAGTCCACGCAGCGACACCGTCGGGGCCCGCCTCGCCGTGCTGCGCCGCCTCGCCCACCCCGACGCCGACGACGTCACGCACGGCCGGCTCGACATCGTCGTCGCACCGATCCGCTCGGTCCTGCAGCCGATCGCCAAAGGCCTCGGTGACCTCGCTCCGGTGTGGCTGCGGGTCGGCGACGAGCAGCCGCTCGAGGACGTCGTCGAGGCGCTGGCGGGAGCCGCATACTCCCGCACCGACCTCGTCGAGCGACGAGGTGAGTTCGCCGTCCGCGGCGGCATCCTCGACGTCTTCCCCCCGACCGAGGAGCACCCGATCCGGGTCGAGTTCTTCGGCGACACGGTCGAGGAGGTGCGGTGGTTCAAGATCGCCGACCAGCGCTCGCTCGACATGGCCGAGCATGGACTGTGGGCCCCGCCGTGCCGCGAGGTGCTTCTCACCGACGCTGTCCGGGATCGCGCGGCGGCGCTGCGCGAGTACCTGCCCGGCGCCATGGACCTGCTCGACAAGGTCGCCGCGGGCATCGCCGTCGAGGGTATGGAGTCCCTCGCACCGGCGCTCGTCCAGGGAATGGAGACCCTGCTCGACGTCCTTCCCGAGGACGCAGCGGTCGTCCTGCTCGACCCTGAGCGGGTCCGCACCCGCGCCCACGACCTCGTCGCGACCAGCCAGGAGTTCCTCGACGCCGGCTGGGCCAACGCCGCCGCCGGCAACGCCGTGCCGATCGACCTGCAGGAGCTGCTCGGCTCCTCCTCGTTCTGGTCGCTCGCCGAGCTGCGGGCGCACGCCGCCCAGCACGACCGGATGTGGGTCGACATCACGCCCTTCGGGGTCGATGACGAGCTCGGCGAGACGCTCGACCACGAGGCGATCCCGACCGGCACGGTCCCCGCCCCCACCTTCCGCGGCAACACCGATGAGGCAGTGGCGAGTCTGCGAGACCTCCTCGCCGACGGCTGGTCAGTCCTCGTCGTCACCGAGGGGCACGGGCTCGGCAAGCGCGTCGTCGAGCTCCTCGCCGAGCACGACATCGCCGCAACCCAGACCGACGACGCGCCGCCGCCCCCGCACGGCTCGGTCGCGGTCACCTGCGGGGCCCTCGGCAACGGGTTCCTCGCGACCTCGGACAAGATCGCGGTCATCACCGAGTCCGACCTCACCGGCAGCGCGCCGGGGTCCGCATCGACCAAGGACATGCGCAAGATGCCGTCCCGGCGGCGCAACCAGATCGACCCCCTCCAGCTGCGCCCCGGCGACCACGTCGTGCACGAGCAGCACGGGGTCGGGCGCTTCATCGAGATGTCCCAGCGGACCGTCCAGGGTGCAACGCGCGAGTACCTCGTCATCGAGTACGCGGCTGCGAAGAGAGGGCAACCCGGCGACCGCCTGTATGTGCCGACCGACCAGCTCGACCAGATCACCCGCTACGTCGGCGGCGAGTCGCCGACGGTCAACAAGCTCGGCGGCTCGGACTGGCACAAGACCAAGAGCCGCGCCAAGCGCTACGTCAAGCAGATCGCGAACGAGCTGATCCGGCTCTACTCCGCCCGGATGGCCACCTCGGGCCACGCCTACAGCCCGGACACGCCCTGGCAGCGCGAGCTCGAGGACGCCTTCGCCCACATCGAGACCCCGGACCAGCTGAGCAGCATCGACGAGGTCAAGGCCGACATGGAGCGGCCGGTCCCGATGGACCGGCTCATCTGCGGTGACGTCGGCTACGGCAAGACCGAGATCGCGGTGCGGGCAGCGTTCAAGGCCGTCCAGGACGGCAAGCAGGTCGCGATCCTCGTGCCGACGACCCTGCTGGTACAGCAGCACTACAACACCTTCTCCGAGCGGTACGCCGGGTTCCCGGTCGTCGTCAAGGCGCTCTCGCGCTTCCAGGCCGACCGAGAGGCGCGGGAGGTGCTCGAGGGCATGGCCGCCGGCTCGGTCGACGTCGTCATCGGCACCCACCGGCTGCTCGCCAAGGAGGTGCGCTTCAAGGAGCTCGGCCTCGTCGTCATCGACGAGGAGCAGCGTTTCGGCGTCGAGCACAAGGAGCAGCTCAAGGCGCTGCGGACCGCCGTCGACGTCCTGGCGATGTCCGCCACCCCCATCCCACGCACGCTCGAGATGGCGGTCACCGGCATCCGCGAGATGTCGACGCTCGCCACGCCTCCCGAGGAGCGGCACCCCATCCTCACCTACGTCGGCGGGTACGACGAGAAGCAGATCGTCGCCGCGCTCCGGCGCGAGCTGCTCCGCGAGGGCCAGGTGTTCTTCGTCCACAACAAGGTCTCCTCGATCGAGAGGGTCGCGAGCCGCCTTCGCGAGCTCGTCCCCGAGGCGAGGGTCGCGACCGCCCACGGGCAGATGAACGAGCACCGCCTCGAGCAGGTCGTCGTCGACTTCTGGGAGAAGAAGTTCGACGTCCTCGTCTGCACGACGATCGTCGAGACCGGGCTCGACATCTCCAACGCCAACACCCTCATCGTGGACCGCGCCGACCTCCTCGGGCTCTCCCAGCTGCACCAGCTGCGCGGCCGGGTCGGGCGTGGTCGCGAGCGCGCCTACGCCTACTTCCTCTACCCGGTCGAGAAGCCGCTCACCGAGACGGCCCACGACCGGCTCGAGACGATCGCCTCGAACACCGACCTCGGTTCGGGGATGCGGGTGGCGATGAAGGACCTCGAGATCCGCGGCGCCGGCAACCTGCTCGGCGGCGAGCAGTCCGGGCACATCGCCGGGGTGGGCTTCGACCTCTATGTCCGGCTCGTCGGCGAGGCGGTCGCTGACTTCAAGGGCGAGGGCGACCAGGCACCGGCCGAGATCAAGATCGACCTGCCGGTCGATGCGCACCTGCCCCACGACTACGTGCCGGGGGAGCGGCTTCGGCTCGAGGCATACAAGAAGCTGGCGCTGGTCAAGGATGAGGCCGAGCTCGCCGAGATCGAGGCCGAGCTCATCGACCGTTACGGCCCGCTGCCGGAGCAGGTCGTCAGCCTGCTCGAGGTGGCCCGGCTGCGCACAGTCGCCCGCAGCGCAGGCATCGCCGACATCTCCGCCCAGGGCACGACGATCCGGTTCGGCCCGGTGGGGGACCTTCGGGAGTCCCAACGGCTGCGGCTGGGCCGGGTCTATCCGGGCTCGCTCGTCAAGGACTCGCTCGGCACCATCCTCGTGCCGCACCCCCGCACCGCGAAGGTCGGTGGTCGGCCGGTGCGGGACCGGGCCATCCTCGAGTGGGCCGCCCAGCTCATCGAGGCGATCTTCCTCGACGACATCGCCGCTGCAGCCAGTGCCGCCGGCTAGGAG
>JBHEPF010000030.1:0-33836 GCA_046260445.1 Dermatophilaceae bacterium
CGGGTGGGCAGTGGGGGACGCTCGGTGCTCTCCGGTGCGCCCGTGGACTCGGCAGTCATCGGATCCTCCTCGCTGTGGGATCGGGTGCCAGGACGACGTGGTCCACGTCGACGTCGACGGCGTCCACGTGCAGACCGGTGAGCTCGCTGACCCGTTCCCGGACCCGGTCGCGCACCCGAGCAGCCGCCTCTGCGAGCGGAGTGGGCCACTGCACGGCGATGCGCACCTGAAGTCGCGTCCGCCCGCCGGCGACGACGGCGTCAGCGGACGGGAGTGACCGGCCGGTGAGCTTTCCCATCACGCTCGGTGCCGAGGTGGTCTCTGTGCACTCCCTCGCGGCGACGGTCGCGATCTTGACCACGACGTCGTCGGCGATGGTCGTCGTGCCCCGTTGCGCCGCGGGGGCCAGATCAGCCACGCTCGCGCCCCCCAAGCGCCTTCAGGTCGACGTCACCGGACAGGCTCCCTGCGACGACATAGCCGACGAGGCCGAGAACGAGGGCGAGAAGGAATCCGGTCCAACCGCCGACGAGTGCCGCGAGAGCGAGAAGGATGCCGACGATCGCGCCGCTGAGAGGGATGTTCATGGTGTCTCCTTGTGACACACCGCTGGTGGTGCGGTGGTTGGTCTGGTGGTTCGGTCAGATAGCGGGAATGTTCTGCCCTGTGGCCGGCGGGCGCCGGTCACAGCACGCGTGGCGGACGGGCCGGGCGACCGACCAGACGTCGCCCCAGGGTCACCCCTCGGGATGCGCCGCGGCCGACTGCCGTGCTGGTGGCGGCGATCCTGCGCCGCCCGCGACGCACGCGCCCGGTCAGTGTGGTCCGGACCTCGATCGACATCCGCCCCGGCTCGGTAGCGCCCAACCCAGCCGCGTGCCGTTCCAGCTCGGCAAGCGCTGCGAGGTAGTCCTCGACGGAGCCGCCCCTGTCGGGGTGGAGTTCCCGGGCGATCCGCCCCCGCTCTCGCCGAAGCCACGCCTCGTCTCGAACCGGACCGGATGACGTGCTCATGGTCTCGCCTAGTCCTCGCTCGCGTGCGGCTGCTGGGGGAAGACGATGTCACCGATCGTGACATCGACCTCTCCGGTGGTGTGCGCCGCTGCTGCGGTCCGCACGGCCGTTGCGAGATTGTGGAGGTCACGACCGAACTCCGCTGCGACGGTGATCTCGGTGCGCTCGCCACGGGTGCGCAGGCCGGCGATACGGCGACCTGGCAGGTGGGTTCCGATCTCACCCATCGCGCCGCCGTAGAGTTCGGCGACGCCGGGGACTGCACGAACGGTTGCCGCCAGCCGGTCGAGAGGGTGGTCCTCGCCCTCCCGACGCGGCTGCACGGCATCCGTCACAGCGTCCGTCACTTGACCCGGGGCTCCGCGGCGGGCTCGTCCTGCTGGTCCTCGGACTTCTCCGCCTCGGGCACGTGGACGTCGTTGACGTTGACGTTGACCTCGACGACCTGAAGGCCGGTCATCCGCTCCACCTGGGCGATGATGTTGCGCCGAACGTCCTCGGCGAGGTCTGCGATCGACACTCCGTACTCGGCGATGATGTCGAGATCGGCCGCCGCCTGGCGCTCACCGACCTCCACCGAGACTCCCTGGCTGTGGTTGGTCCGGGCGCCGGGGATGCGCTCGCGCAGCGCCCCCATGGCACGCGCTCCGCCGCCGCCGAGCGAGTGGACGCCGTGGACCTCGCGAGCCGAGATGCCGGCGATCTTCGAGACCACGGTGTCCGAGATGGTGGTGCGGCCCTTCTCGGTCACAAGCGGGCTGTCGAGCTCCTTCCCTGTCGATGGGGTGGCCATCTTCTGCTGGGTCTGCTGGTCAGCCATGTGCAGTCCTTTCGAGTCGTGTGTGCTCAGGATCGTGTGTGCTCAGGAGTCGAGGGTGGCCGGGACGCTGATGTGCGGCGGACGATGCTGTTCTGTCGCCACCATACGGTCGCGTCCGGGACACCCTTCTCTTCGACCGTAGCGACATACAACCCGACCAGAGGGATAAGGCCGACCCCAATTTCCGCAGGTCACGGTCTTGTGCCCCCGAGAGGCTGTCGACTGAACGCCCTCAGTGGCCACGGTCGATCCACTCCTGGCGGTGCGGCTTCTCGGCCCCGATCGTCGTGTGGTCGCCGTGGCCGGGCAGGACGATCGTCTCGTCGGGGAGGGAGAGGAGCCGGTCGGTGATCGATGCGACGATCGTCGGAAACGAGCTGTACGAACGACCGGTCGCGCCGGGGCCGCCCTCGAAGAGGGTGTCGCCGGAGAAGACCACCCCGAGCGATCGGGCATGGAAGCAGCAGGCGCCCGGCGCATGACCGGGAGTATGGAGAACCTCGAGGGCTACGTCACCAACGATCAGCCGGTCCCCGTCGGCGAGGTCGTGATCGGGCTCGGTCTCCATCACGGCGTCCCAGAGCATCCGGTCGTCGGGGTGGATCTGAGCCTCCGCACCGGTGAGGTGCTGCAGTGCGGCGACGGCGTTGATGTGGTCGTTGTGGCCGTGGGTGCACAGTATCGACGCGACCACCCTGTCACCGACAGCGTCAGCGATGGCCCCTGCGTCGTGAGCCGCGTCGATGACGAAACACTCACGGTCGTCGCCGATGACCCAGACGTTGTTGTCGACCTCCCATGAGCCGCCGTCGAGCTCGAAGACGCCTGATGTGACGACCCTGTCGATATGCACCCCTGCATCGGAGGTGGGCAGCCGCAGCATATTCATGCCGACTCCCCCGCCCTCGTGTCGATGATGACGACGGAGCGCAGGACGTCACCGTGGTGCATCTTCTCGAACGCCGCCTCGACGTCGCCGATCCCGATCCTCTCGCTCACGAAGGCGTCGAGGTCGAAGCGGCCCTGGCGGTACAGATCGACGAGCACCGGGAAGTCACGGCTCGGCAGGCAGTCGCCGTACCAGCTGGACTTGAGCGCGCCACCGCGACCGAAGATGTCGATCATGGGCAGGGTGACCCGCTTCTCGGGCGTCGGAACCCCGACGAGCACGACGGTGCCGGCGAGATCCCGCGCATAGAAGGCCTGCTCGTAGGTCTCGGGCCGACCGACCGCCTCGATGACGACATCGGCGCCGAACCCTCCCGTCAGCTCACGGATCCGCTCCACCGGGTCCTCGTCGGCGCTGTTGACTGTGTGCGTCGCCCCGACCGACCTCGCCAGCTCGAGCTTCCGGTCGTCGATGTCGACCGCGATGATCGTCGTCGCGCCGGCGACCGTGGCGCCCTGGATGGCGGCGTTACCGACTCCCCCGCAACCGATGACGGCCATGCTGTCACCGAGCCCGACCCCGCCGGTGTGGACGGCTGCACCGAAGCCCGCCATGACACCGCACCCGAGGAGGCCGACCGCAGCCGCATCGGCCTCCCGGTCGACCTTGGTGCACTGCCCGGCGGCGACCAGGGTCTTGTCGCAGAACGCCCCGATCCCGAGTGCGGGTGACAGCTCGGTGCCGTCGGTCAGGGTCATCTTCTGGGTTGCGTTGTGGGTCGCGAAGCAGTACCACGGCCTGCCCTTGGCACACGCCCGACACGTCCCACAGACGGCCCGCCAGTTGAGGATGACGAAGTCTCCCGGCGCTACTTCGGTCACACCCTTCCCGACGGCCTCGACGACGCCGGCGGCCTCGTGCCCGAGCAGGAAGGGATAGTCGTCGTTGATGCCACCATCGCGGTAGTGCAGATCGGTGTGGCACACGCCGCAGGCCTCGATCGCGACGACGGCCTCGCCCGGCCCCGGGTCGGGGATGACGATGTCGACCAGCTCGACCGGCTCCCCTTTCCTGCGCGAGATGACTCCCTTGACGGTCTGCGGCATGACGGCTCCTTGGTCGTGATCCGGGCGATGGCTGACCACCACTCTCGTCTGCGGCGCACGCCTCGGCAAGAGCGGGCCGACGAGACGACTCGATCACCGCCCAGGCTGACCCGACCCTGCCTTTCCTCGGAGGAAACCGGCGGCCTACGATCATGGCTGTGAGCCCCCACCCACGCTTCGACCGCGTCATTCACGAGCCCAACCGGCTGCAGATCTGCGCGCTGCTCACGCCGCACCCGTCCGTGGGGTTCGCGTCCCTGCGCGACGAGCTCGGACTCGCCGACGCCGCCCTCTCCAAACATCTCAGAGCCCTCGAGACGGCGGGCTACGTCGTCCTGCACAAGCAGCCTCTCGACGGTCGAGTGCGGACCTCGGTCTCCATCACCCCCGCCGGTCGGGAGGCCGTGTGCGGCCACGTCTCCGAGCTCCAACGCCTCGCCCGCGTCGTCTCCCCACGCGGGCGCGTCCGCTGACCATCTCCCTCCTGACTCTCCGCACTGCCGCGCGGCGGGACGGGCGCGACGTCGATCAGCCGTCGAGCGGGACCACGAGCGCCGTCGCGACGGCAGCGATCCCGTCGCCGCGACCGGTCGATCCCAAGCCGTCGGTCGTCGTTCCGCTCACCGAGACCGGAGCGCCGACGGCGGCACTGAGCACGGCCTCGGCCTCGGCTCGCCGCGGCCCGATCCTGGGGCGGTTGCCGATCACCTGGACGGCGATGTTGCCGATCTCGAAGCCCGCCTCGCGAACGAGCCGCCCGGCCTCGGTCAGCAACGCCACCCCGGATGCGCCCGCGAGCTCGGGCCGGTCGGTGCCGAAGTGGGCACCGAGGTCGCCGATCCCTGCGGCGCTGAAGACCGCATCGCACGCGGCATGAGCGGCGACATCGGCGTCGGAGTGGCCGTCGAGTCCGGGTTCACCGGGCCAGTGCAGCCCTGCGATCCATAGCTCTCGGGACGAGCCGGCCCGGGCAAACGCATGGATGTCCGTGCCGATGCCGACCCGCGGGAGTGCGGAATGGCTCATCGGTCTCCCTCCGACAACAGCCGCTCTGCACGCTCGAGGTCCTCGCGGGTGGTGATCTTGAACGCCAGAAGGTCCCCCTCGACGACGACGACGTCATGGCCCCCCAGCTCGACGAGGGCCGCGTCGTCGGTCGCCTGGCCGCCTGCAATATCGGCGGATGCGTATGCGTCGCGCAGCACGTCCGCGGCGAAGCCCTGCGGCGTCTGGATCGCGCGCAGGGTGGAGCGGACCGGAGTGCCGGTGATGACACCGCGCGCGTCCACGGTCTTGACCGTGTCGACGACCGGCAGCCCGGGGACGGCACCTGCGGCACCGGCGGCGACCGCCGCGATGACGCGCTCGAAGACCGCGACGGGAGTCAGGCACCGCGCGGCGTCGTGGACCAGGACGACGTCGCACCGTGGGTCGAGCGCAGCCAGACCGGCACGGACCGAATCGGTCCGTTCGGCCCCGCCCGCGACGACGCGGACGCTCATCTCACCGCGCTCGACGATCGGATCGACCGTCGTGGTCGTTTCGCGCACCAGCTCGGCCGGGACCACGACGACGAGCGATGCCGCCTGCGCCGCCAGCACGGCCTCGATCGACCGCTGCAGCAGCGTCCGGCCGCCGAGCTCGACGAAGGCCTTGGGAAGAGCGGCCCCGAGTCGCATCCCGCTGCCGGCGGCGACGATGACGACGCCGACACTGCGAGAGGCAGCGCCGACGTCGGTCACGTGGTGTGAGTGGAGATCCCCGCTCAGGAGGCGAGGACCTCGTCGAGGATGGTCTCGGCCTTCTCCTCGTCGGTCTTCTCCGCGAGCGCGAGCTCGGAGACCAGGATGTGGCGGGCCTTGGCGAGCATGCGCTTCTCGCCCGCGGACAGGCCCCGGTCCTTGTCGCGGCGCCACAGGTCGCGCACGACCTCGGCCACCTTGATGACATCGCCGGAGGCGAGCTTCTCGAGGTTGGCCTTGTAGCGGCGCGACCAGTTGGTCGGCTCTTCGGTGTAGGCGGCGCGCAGAACCTCGAAGACGCGGTCGAGGCCCTCCTTGCCGACGACGTCGCGGACTCCGACGAGGTCGCAGTTCTCCGCAGGTACTTCGATGGTGAGATCACCCTGCGCGACCTTGAGCTTGAGGTACTGCCTCTCAACGCCCTTGATCGAGCGGATGTTGATCTCTTCGATCAGTGCCGCACCGTGGTGCGGGTACACGACCGTTTCGCCGACCTTGAAAACCATGTGGTGTTTTCCCCTTTCGCGGGTACCCAGTTTAACACGCCACGCCCGGCCGCGTTGTCCCGTCGCCGACGCACACCCCCTGCTCCGGCCTCTCCCGAGACCGTCTCGCGCGTTGCGGCCACCCTTGACTACAGGTGGAATTCATGCATTCGAGCCACCTCTTCAACGACTCCTGAGATCAGCCTAGCGGGCCGCTCCGACAGCGCTTTGAGGCAACGATTCCTGCGGCGGCCCAAGCCGGAGTCCGGGTGCCGGCCGCCCCCACCTCGCGCGCGGTAGGGTGTCCCTCGTGACCACGACGCAGATCTCCGCCCCCCGCCGCGGCCGCCGCCTCCTCGCTGGACTCAGCGCCCTCACCCTGGCCGCCGCGCTGTCCGGGTGCGCAACCTTCTCGCCGATGGCGACACAGATCGCCTACAACCCCGGCGACGGTGTCGCCGTGAGTCTGGGCGACGTGGAGGTCCGCGATCTCATCATCATCGGCACCGCCCAGGGCGAGCCCGCAACCGTGTCCGCATATGTGGTCAACAGGTCCGACGACGACGTCACCATCAACATCTCCAGCGAGGGCAACGCTCCCGCATCTCTGGACGTCCCTGCCAACTCCGCGATCCAGGCCTCGCCCGTGGGCGAGGAGGGGCTGACCCTCGAGAGTCTTCCTGTGCAGCTGGGCGCGAACGTGCCGCTCCAGTTCCAGGTCGACGGCAACGCGCCCGCCCAGGTCGACGTGCCCAGCGTCTCGGCGAGCACGCCGATGTACAGCGACCTCGCCCCGAGCGGCGGCTGACCCTCGCGCTCACGCCGCAAGGTGGCGCCTCGAGATGAGGCGCTCGGTTAGGCCGGCGTCGCCGGCTGGTGGTCGGCCTCGAACTTGTAGCCCAGTCCGCGCACCGTGATGATGTGCCGCGGGCTCGCAGGGTCGTACTCCACCTTGGCGCGGAGTCGCTTGATGTGGACGTCGAGGGTCTTGGTGTCCCCGACGTAGTCGCTGCCCCAGATACGGTCGATGAGCTGCCCACGGGTCAGCACCCTCCCCGAGTTGCGCAACAGGAGCTCGAGCAGCTCGAACTCCTTGAGGGGGAGGCTGACCGACTCCCCCGCCACCGTGACGACGTGCCGCTCGATGTCCATCCGCACCGGTCCGGCCTCGATCGTCGCCGGCAGCAGCTCCTCCGGCTCGGCCAGCCGACGCAGCACGGCCTTGATCCGAGCGAGCAGCTCTCTGGAGCTGTACGGCTTCGTGACGTAGTCGTCCGCGCCGAGCTCGAGGCCGACGACCTTGTCGATCTCGCTGTCCTTGGCGGTCAGCATGATGATCGGGACGTGTGAGCGCGCCCGCAGTGCGCGGCACACGTCGATGCCCGACATCCCTGGGAGCATGAGGTCGAGGAGAACGAGGTCGGCGCCGTCGGCCTCGAACTGCGCCACGGCGTCCGGACCGGTCTCTGCGGTGACGACGACGTATCCCTCCTTGGCCAGCAGGTAGGAGAGCGGCTCGGAGTAGGACGCCTCGTCCTCGACGAGGAGGATGCGGGTCATGCGCTGGGGACTCCTTGGCGTGGGGCGATCTGACGGGTGTGGTTGTCGCGCTCGACAGCAGTGGCCCCCGAGGGCGCGAAGGGATCGGGCGTCGCGCCCACCTGGTGCGCTGCGGGCTCTGGCGCATCGGCCTCGAGCCGGAGCGGCAGCCGGATGGTGAAGGTCGAACCCTTGCCCTCCTGGCTCCACACGGACACCGTGCCGCCGTGGATGGCGCAGACATGCTTGACGATCGACAGGCCCAGGCCCGTCCCGCCGGTGGCTCTGGAGCGGGCCGGGTCGATCCGGTAGAAGCGCTCGAAGATCCGGTCCTGCTCGGCGGGCGGGATGCCGCTCCCGTGGTCGGCGACGACGATCTCGACGGTCTCGCCGCGCCGGTGAGCGCGGATGGCGACCCGCGTCGCGGGGTCGGAGTAGTTGACGGCGTTGAGGACGAGGTTGCGGACCGCGGTGACGAGGAGGTCCTCGTCACCGAAGGTCGTCAGTCCCGTCCCGACGACCGCGTCCAGCGCGATGCCCTTGGCCTCGGCGGGAACGGAGAGTGAGTCGACGGCCTCCCGGACCACGGCGGCCACGTCGACCGGCGCCGGCTCATGGAGCGAGTCGGCGACCTGTAGCCGCGTGAGGTCGACGATGTCGGTCACGAGGCGGCTCAGCCGACGGGCCTCCAGCTGCATCCGAGAGGCGAAGCGCTCGACGGCCGCAGGATCGTCCTTGGCGTCGAGCACCGCCTCGGCGAGGAGGGAGAGTCCGCCGACCGGAGTCTTGAGCTCGTGGCTGACATTGGCGACGAAGTCGCGGCGGACCTTCTCCACGCGCTGCTCGTAGGTCTTGTCCTGGACGAGCACGAGGATGTGCTGCTCCCCGAGCGGCGCCACCCGGACCCCCATGACGAGTCGGTCGGCGACCGACTCTGTGGGCCGGTCCAGCGACCCCCGCCCGATGAGGAGGACCTCCTCGCGGATCATCTGGTCCTCGCGGACCAGTCGGACCAGGCGGCGGATGTCCTCGTGGACCAGGCCGTTGCGACGGACCAATCCGTATGCGTTGGCCGAGGGCGATGCAGAGACGACCACGTCGGAGACGTCCACGACGATCGCCGTCGAGGCCAGGACGCCGAGGACGTCGCTCACTCCGGCCGGCAGGGCGGAGCCGGACAGCTCGCCGGCCGACGGTCCACCGTGGCCCTCGCCCGTGGTGACCCGACGGTGCAGCAGGAGCCACATCACCGCGGCGGTGATGACAGCACCCGCGAGAGCACCGAGCAGGACGTGGACGGTCACCCCCCTAGGGTACGCAGCGGTGGGACCGGCTCCCCGTTGCGAAGACCGCCGCTCGCAAGGTGTCCCCCAAGTGTTCACCTCGGTTCCCTTCCGTGTTCACGTGCGGATGGCACCGTGCGGTCGGCGCGTGTTTATCTGCGCGCGGTCGCTGCCACCCAACTAGGTTGGAGACAGCGACCCGAGGACCAGCGCCTGCCAGGTGCGAACCGACGACCGACCCGAACAGCTCAGACTCAGCCCAGCGACACATACCGAAGGACGCCCGTCATGCGTGACGCATTCCACGAGGACCTTGACCGGCTCTCCGACCAGCTGGTCGAGATGACCCGGCTCGCCAGCTCGGCGATGTCCCGAGCCACGACCGCCCTACTCGATGCCGACATCACCCTTGCCGAGTCCGTCATCGAGTCCGACGACCAGATCGACGCGCTCCGTGAGGAGCTCGACATGCGCGCGATCGATTTGCTCGCGCGTCAGCAGCCGGTCGCGACCGATCTGCGCATCGTCGTCACAGCGATGCGGATGAGCTCCGACATCGAGCGGATGGGCGACCTCGCCCGGCACGTGGCGAAGGTGGCCCGGCTCCGCTTTCCCCGCTCGGCTGTGCCGGCCGACCTGCGCGCAACCATCCTGCAGATGGGTCAGGTGGCCGAGCGCATCGTCGAGAAAGCGGGCTCGATCATCGCCGGCAAGGACGCAGCGGCCGCCCTCACCCTCGAGAAGGACGACGACGCGATGGACGACCTCCACCGCGAGCTGTTCACCCATCTCGCCGATGACCGCTGGTCACACGGCACCGAGGCTGCGGTCGACATCACCCTCATCGGCCGCTACTACGAGCGGTTCGCCGACCACGCCGTCTCCGTCGCCCGCCGCGTTGTCTTCCTCGTCACCGGCGAGTGGGAGCCGGAGGGTCTCACCGACCACGAGGAGTCCGAGGACGCCTGGTCCGACCACATCCCGTGATGGTTGGCCTGACTACTTGCCTTGGTTCGCCACAGCGTCAGCGGCCTCGGCTGCGGCCTCGGGGTCGAGGTAGCGAGCAGGCTCGGTCGGCATGAAGTCCTCGCCGAGCGTGTAGACGAGTGGCATGCCGGTCGGGATGTTGAGCCCGGCGATGTCCTCGTCGCTGATCCCGTCGAGGTGCTTGACGAGGGCCCGCAGGCTGTTGCCGTGGGCGGTCACGAGGACCACGCGTCCGGCCCGCAGGTCGTCCTGGATCGGTCCCTCCCAGTACGGCATCATCCGGATGATGACGTCCTTGAGGCACTCCGTCCGAGGGACCTCGATGCCGGCGTAGCGTGGGTCGCCGGCCTGCGAGAACTCACTGTCCGAGTCGATCGGCGGCGGGGGGGTGTCGAAGCTGCGACGCCAGAGCATGAACTGCTCGTCGCCGTACTTGTCCCTGGTCGCCGCCTTGTCGAGCCCCTGGAGGGCGCCGTAGTGGCGCTCGTTGAGCCGCCAGTCCCGGCGCACCGGGATCCAGTGCCGGTCGCAGACGTCGAGGGAGATGTTGGCGGTCGTGATGGCGCGGCGCAGCACCGAGGTGTGCACGATGTCCGGCAGGAGTCCCGCCTCGGCGAGCAGCTCACCACCGCGCACCGCCTCGGCACGACCGGCCTCGATGAGGTCCACGTCGACCCAGCCGGTGAAGAGGTTCTTGTCGTTCCAGTCGGAACGTCCGTGACGGAGGAGGATGAGGGTGTAGGGCGCGCTCATACCCCGAGCCTAGCGACCCGTCCCCGCTGCTGAACCAGGGACTGCGACTCAGCCGGGCAGCGCGCCGTCCGGGGCTGGGAGGCCGGTCTCCTCCTCGAGTAGGCGCCGGAATGCAGCGAGGTTGTGCAAGGACTCCCCCCGACTGATCCGCCACTGCCACTCCTTCTTCATCGAGGAGAGGAATCCGAGCGCGAGGAGCTCGTTGAAGTGGCTGTCGGCGGCATCGAGGACCAAACCGAAGAGCGCATCGAGCGAATCCTCATCGACGGCCGACAGCGGCAGCCGAGCCACCACATACACGTCCCCGCTCGAGTCGATCGCATAGGCGGCTCCCGGGAGGCGGAGGTTCTTGCGGAGCAGGTAGCGATAGACCTGCTCGTGGTTCTCGTCCGGGTTGCGGACGACGAACGCGACGGCCGACAGGGCACTCTCACCGACGACGACCGAGGCGACGGTCTTGAGCTTCTTCTCCCCCGGCAGGTCCACGACGACCTCTCCGTCCCGCCCCCCCGGCTCATGGGTCAGCCCGGTCGCGTCGAGATAGGCGATGAGGGTGTCATGGACCGCACTCGTCATACGCTCCAGCCTCTCACGCGTCGCGCCTCGATCCGGGTGTGGGCCGGCGGGATCGAGGCGATCGGGAGTGCGAGGTCGGCTATCGGGAGTAGTCGTCCTCGAGCCGCTCGATGTCACTCTCGTCGAACTCTCCATAGGCCAGCTCGAGCACCCTGGCCGCGGCGGTGCCCGGGTTGCCCACGCGGTGCGTCGCGCCGAGCGGGATCCAGATCCGCTCTCCGGGCTCGGCGCGCCAGCTGCGATCACCGACCGTGATGTCCATCGGCCCGTCCAGCACGACCCAGTACTCACTGCGCCGGGCGTGCCGCTGCAGGGAGAGCCGGTGGCCGGGCTCGATGGTGATGACCTTGACCGTCGTGACCTCGTTGTGGCAGTACTGCTCGAAGCGACCCCACGGACGAACATCGGTCACGTGGCGGGTCGTCGCGTCGGCGTGCATGGGTCGGCGGGTCCTTCGTCAGGGGTGTGGTGCGGCCGTCACCAGGTGTCGCCGGTCGTGCTCCGGCCCCCACCGACGGACTGGAGCGCGGGCCGGACATCGGCGAGGTAGACGCCGGCGCCGAGAACGCCGAGGAGAGCGAAGAGGTTGAGAGGCCGGCCCAGGGTGAGGAACCCGAGCAGCATGGCCAGGCCGGTGACGAGGAGCCAGATCTGCTTGGTCCGCTTCCCCGCGCTGAGATAGGCCTCGGGACGGTGGCGGAGGGCGTCGACGAACGCGAAGACCTGCATCGCGAAGATCGCTATGGAGAGCACGAGGGCGATCGTTCCCTGAGCCGACCCGATGAGGTTCATGAGTCAAGGGTAACCGGGTGCTCGCGGTGCTCCCTCACGTCTCGAGGAGGATCGTCACCGGGCCGTCTCCGGTCAGCTCGACCTCCATCTCCGCACCGAACCGGCCGGACGCCACCGTCAGGCCGCGCCCGCGCAGGCCGGCGGAGACCTGGTCCACGAGCGGTTCGGCGACCGCGCCGGGGGCCGCCGCGTTCCAGGTCGGGCGGCGGCCCTTGCGGGTGTCGGCGTAGAGCGTGAACTGGCTGACGACGAGCACCGGCGCGCCGAGGTCGGTCACGGACCTCTCGTCCCGCATGATGCGCAGCTCGGCGATCTTGCGGACGATGTGGTCGACCTGCTCGGGCCCGTCGTCGTGAGTGGCTCCGACGAGCGCGACGAGGCCGGGGCCCTCGATCTCCCCGACGGTCTCCCCGGCGACCCGCACCCGGGCCCGGGTGACCCGCTGGAGGACGGCGCGCACGGCATACCTCCTAGACGCCGACGGCGACGACCGCGCCGACCGGCTGCCCGTGGCCGAGGACGGGGACGTCCTCGAGGGTCTCGTATGCGGTGCTCGCCACCCCGAGCCTGCGCAGGGCGGCGGCCATGATGACCGGGCGGGCCCGTTGCGGACCACCGCCGACTCCCCCGCCGCCCTCGGCCATCTTGAGGGCGACGGCCCGGCCGTCGGCGAGCGCTGCGGCGTAGACGCCCTCTGCGCCGTCCTTGGCGATGAGCCCGGGGGTGCCCGCGACGAGGGCGGTGACGTCGCGTCCGGTCCCACCGAGGTACTGCGGGTGGCTTCGGATCGCGGTTGCCACGCGCCCCTCGGGCATGCCTTCGCCGGCTGTGGCGATCCGCGCGAACGCTCGGGCGAGCCCTGAGAGGGAGAAGGCCATGACGGGCGCGCCGCAGCCGTCGGTCGCGACCGCTGCGGGAGCCTCGTCCGCGAGGTCGGTGACGGTCTCGACGATGGCCCGCTGGAGCGGGTGGTCGCGCTGGAGGTAGGTGTCCGTGTCCCAGCCGTTGGCGACGCAGGTGGCGAGCATCCCCGCGTGCTTGCCCGAGCAGTTCTGTCCGAGTGAGGAGGCCGGTCGACCGACGCGGGTCCACGCGGCGTGCTCCTCCTCGTCGATGGGGAACCCGGGTGTGTTCTGTAGGGAGTCGACCTCGAGCCCGGCGCCGGCCAGGATGCGCTCGACCCCGTCGAGGTGGTAGCGCTCACCGCTGTGGCTCGCGCAGACGAGGGCGAGCAGGTCGGGCGCGAGGTCGAGCCCGGCTCGCACCATCGCGACGGCCTGGAGCGGCTTGAGCGATGAGCGCGGGTAGGTGGGCGAGTCGATGCCGCCGTGCTGGAAGGCGACGGCTCCACTCGGCTGGAGGGCCACGAGGCTCGCGCGGTGGACCGACTCCACGAGATCGCCCCGGGTGTAGTGCGCCAGGATCGGGGCCTCGGTCAGGACAGGGCCGGGAACGAGCCGGGAGCCGTGGGTGCGGTCGGTCATGGCTCGCCAGCGTAGTCGGGCGCGGACGGCCGTCCTCATCGTGGCGCCGCCGGGCCCAGACGACAGCGGGCCCCGGCGGGGGTCTCCCGACGGGGCCAGCTGGCTTGTGGATGCGAGTGGGTCACTCGCGGGTCGGCGCACCGTAGCGCGCCGCCTGGGTCAGTCGCCGACCTTCTCGGCGGCCTTCTCGACGGCCTTGGGGGCAGCCTCAGCGGTCTTCGTCGCGCTGGTCCGCACTGCCTTCGCGCGGGGCGTCGTCTTCTTCGCGGCGTTCTTGGTCGTCGTGCTGGTCCGCTTGGCAGCGGTCCGGGTCCGCTTCGCGGACTTCTCGACCTCGGTCTTGGCAACCTTCGCCTCGTCGGCGACGGAGTCGGAGACCACGTCGGCGACGCGAGCCGCCTCCTTGCGGGTCGTGGTGAGCGTCGCCTTGGCGGAGCGCTCGACCTCGTTGGCCGCCTTGCGGGCCGTGGTCACGGCACCCTTGCCGAGCGCAACGGTGCTCTCGGCCTGGTGCACGAGGTCCTTGGTGGCCTTCTGGTTGCGGATCCTGTCCACGAGCTTCTCGCCACGCTCGGCGAGGTCCTCGTAGGTGTCCCCGGCGGCGTTCGCGAGGGTGATGACCGTGTCGACGGTCTTGCCCGGAAGCGCGGCGACGCGCGAGGGGAGCTGGGTCGGGTGCAGGTCAGCGCGGACCTTGGCGGCGCGCAGCTGAGCGTCACGGACCTCCTCGACGGCGAGGTCGAGGACGCCGACAGCGGCGTAGAAGGTGGTCTGGTTGGTCTTGCGGACGTCGTCGATGATCGACATGGTCACTCCTTGGTGTTGGTGGACTTGGTGCTGGTCTTCTTGGGTCCGGACGTCTTCGTCCGGGTGGCTGCCTTCGTGGTGGCGGCCTTCTTCGTGGCCGGCGCGCGGGGCGCGGCGGCCTTCTTCGTGGTGGCCTTGGCAGGGGCTTTGGGTGCAGGGGCGCTCTCGCTCGGCCCGGTCGGCTTCTCGCCGATGAAGGACCGGTAGATGTCGATGAGGGTGGCCTTCTGCCGTTCGGAGAGAGCCTTGTCTGCGCCGACCGCGGCCTCGACGTCCCATGGGCGGTGCTCGCTCACGGTGTGCTCGTCGAGGAAGCCGGCCTTGACGTACAACGACTCGGACGAGATCTGCAGGCCCTTGGCGAGCTGCTGGAGGATCTCGGCGCTCGGCTTCTTGACACCCCGCTCGATCTGCGAGAGGTAGGGGTTGCTGACTCCCGCGAGATCCGCGAGCTGCCGCAGCGAGAGCCTGGCGGAGGTGCGCTGCTCGCGCAGGTACTCCCCGAGGCTCTGACCGAGGTTCTCGATCGGGTTTCGTGAGGTCATGCCTCTAGTATGCTTGCTCTAGCTAGCAAAATGCAAACTGGAGCAAGCGTGTGGATCATCACACGCCCATGGGGAATGCGGGGAGGGCTCCTCAGCGACCGGTTTCAGGGATGAGCCGGCGTGCGCTCGAGCGCGCGCCGCTCATCCCTGGGCCTGTGGCTGCCGGCCGAGCTGCGGAGCGAGGGCGATGTTGGCGCAGGCAACGCAGGTCTCCTCGGGCACCAGCCCCCAGGCCATGAGGCGGGCGAACATCCAGCACCCGGCGCACCAGCCGATGGAGGACTCGAGGATCGCGAAGAAGACGAGGACGGACATCAGGACGGTCGGCAGGACGACGAGCCCCAGACCCAGCGCGGTGACCGCGGACACCGTGGTGACCGCCAGGCCGATCACCTGGGCGAACCGCTTGGGCGGGCCGGCGGTCGGGATCGGCGACCCGAGGCGCGGTGCGATGTGGTCGGCGACGAGGCGACCGAGGGGACTGAGCCGCGGCCCCCCGACCGCCCGTAGCAGGAAGCCGACCGCCATGAAAGCGGTGAGGAGGTGCCAGCCCGTGACCAGGACGAGGATCCCGAGGGCGGCGATGAATCCCGCGATCACCCGCGCGGCTCGCTCATTCACGACCGAAGGAAAACCAAAGATGTTGCTCGCCATAACGACAGATTATGCACACGTGCGCGCCCGGGCATGAGCGAGCGTCCACGATGCGGGCCGGGCGAGGTCAGCGGGCGCGACGGTCCTTCACGCCCAGCAGCTCTCGAGCGGCGGCGGTGTCCATGGGCGGCCGCTGCATGAGGGTGGCGAGCTCCGCGGCCCGGGAGACGAGCTCGTCGTTGTGCTGGACCTGGCGGCCCCGCGCATACATGAGGTTGTCCTCCATGCCGACCCGCAGATGGCCACCGGCCGACAGCGCCGCGGCCATGACCGGCAGGTGGGAGCGGCCGATGCCCGCCGCCGACCAACTCGTCACCTCGGGAGGCAGCATGGCCACCCCGGCGAGGAGTGCAGCCGGTGTCCCCGGCATCCCACCCGGCACACCGGTGACGAAGTCGACGTGCACCCTGCCGCCGAAGGGGAGTCCGTGCAGGTCGATGAGACGAGCGAGTGCGTGGACATGACCGAGCTCGAACAGCTCGAACTCCGGCACCACCTCACGCTCCTGAGCCTGCACGTAGAGATCCGACATGAAGCCCCACGGGTTGAGGAACACGTCGTTGCCGAAGTTCGTCGTGCCGCAGGTGAGACTGCACGAGTCCGGCTCGGCGTCCAGGACGGTGAGCCGCGTCTCGAGCGGGTCGTGCACCGAGCCGCCGGTCGAGAGCTGGACGACGAGGTCGGTCTGCTCGCGGATCGCCTCGACGGTCGCGGAGAGCAGGCCGGGGTCGAGCGTGGGCCGGTGCTCGGCATCGCGGATGTGCAGGTGGATCATCGCCGCCCCGGCCGTCTCGCAGCGGCGCGCGGTCTCGACCAGCTCGTCTAGGGTCGTCGGCAGCTGGGGCACGTCGGACTTGCTCAGCTCGGCGCCGGTGGGCGCGACGGTGATGAGGGTGGCGGCCATGTCCCCCATCGTGCCAGCGGTCCCGCGGCGCCGGCGGTCAGGGCGCGACGATCACCGTCTGCGCGGCGGTGACGACGTCGTCGTCACCCACCAGCAGCACGGCGGTCGGGTCGGTGTTGCGCTTGACGAGCGCGAGCGCGATCGGCCCGTCCTCGTGGTGACGCGCGACCGACGTGAGGTGCCCGACCGCGCGGTCCCCCAGTCGCACCGGGGCACCGGCGGCGGGCAGCTCGTGCCCGGACCCGTCGAGGTGGAGGAAGACGAGACGACGCGGCGGCCGACCGAGGTTGTGCACCCGCGCGATCGTCTCCTGGCCGCGGTAGCACCCCTTGTGGAGGTGCACCGCGCTGCGCAGCCAGTCGACCTCGTGCGCGATCGTGCGGTGGTCGGTCTCGGCGCCGAGCCGCGGTCGCCAGGCGGCGACCCGCAGCGCCTCGAGCGCCCACGCGCCGGCCCAGTGCACGTCGGTCTGGGCAGCCAGAGCATCCAGCGAGGCGCGCGGCACGATCGCCTCCACGAGCGACCAGCCCTCTCCCGGGTGCCCCTCGACCGGTCCGTATGCGGTGGTGTCGCCGACGAGTGCGCCCGCTTCGACCGCGGGCCAGGGGTCGCGCCAGAGGGCGACCGGCTCGACCCCGAGGTCGGGGAGGTCGCCGAACGAGGCGAGCACGGCATACGCATCGGAGACGTCGGCGACCTCCACGCGCAGCATGAAGCGCATCGAGTCGAGCCAGGCGACCAGCGCCGGCGCGGTGCCGGGCTCGACGGTGAGCCACATCCGATCCCCGTCGTCGATGACATGCAGCGCGTGCTCGATATGCCCCTTGGGTGAGAGGACGAGCGTCTCGGTACTCACTCCCGGCGCGAGGCCCGTGAGGGCCTGCGAGGTGAGCGAGTGCAGCCATGAGAGGCGGTCGGTGCCGGTGACCGTGACGACCCCGCGGTCGGACCGGTCGACGAGGGCCTCGCCGCGCGCGAGGAGGCGCTGCTCACCCATGGGGTCGCCGTAGTGTGCGGCCACCGCGCCACCGCGTCGGTCGTCGCGTCCTTCCGTGGGGTCGTCCCCCGCGGTCTCGACGACGGCGGTACTCACGGCACCCGGCAGACGGAGCAGGGGTGAGGTCAGGACCGGCATTGCGCGCACTCTCCTTGGATGGCCATGTGGGTGACGTCCGCGACGAACCCGTGTTCCCTCTCGAGGTCGGCGACGAGACCGTCGGCGACTCCTGCCGGGCTCTCGACGACCGCTCCGCAGACCCGGCACACGAGATGAAGGTGCTCGGCGTGGTCGGCGAGGTGGTAGGTCGGGGCCCGGTGGTCGAGGTGGGTGTGCGAGACGACACCGACCTCCTCGAGACACTCGAGCGCGCGATAGACCGAAGACGCCGGGAGAGCGGGCGCGGTCGCGTTGACCCGCTCGATGAGCGCCTCCGGGGTGGAGTGCGGGGCCTCGGTGACTGCCGCGTACACCCGCTCCCGGGGCGCGGTCACGCGCAACCCGGCCGCGCGCAGGGTGTCGGCGAGCTGGGAGAGCGCGCGCGACGTGGTGGCCATCGGTCCACTCTAATCTTCAGACGACTCCCGCCCATCCCACGGCCGCGAAGGCTCGCAGGCCGGGCACGTACACTGCCCCCGTGCTTGAAGAATTCACTGAGGAGCAGGAGCGCGCCCCTCGCCGGACCGGGCGCAAGGTGTTCACGGGGTTTCTCATCCTCCTGCTCGCCGGGGTGGCCATCGTCGGGGGTTTCGGGGTCTACCTCGCCTCAATCGTCAAGGGCAACGTCTCGAGCGAGGCAGGCATGCTGCCCTCGATGGGGCCGACCCAGGCGGATGGCACGCCGTTCGACCTCCAAGAGGACGTCGGGATGAACATCCTCTTCGTCGGCGCCGACACCCGCCCGGGCGATGTCGGGCGCTCCGACGTCCTCGTCCTGGCCCACATCACCGAGGACCGCTCCAAGGTCTATCTCACGCACTTCCCCCGCGACCTCTACGTCGCCATCCCCGGCCGCAACATGGACAAGATCAACGCGTCCTACGCCTACGGAGGCACCTCGCTGCTCGTGGAGACGATGCAGAACCTCCTCGGCATCGAGATCGACCACGTCGCCAAGACCGACTTCGAGGGCTTCAAGGGCATGACCGACGCCGTCGGCGGCGTCACGGTCTACGCGGAGGAGGCGAGCGAGCGCGGCGACATCCAGGAGGGTTGGAACGACCTCGACGGTGAGCGGGCGCTCGTCTTCGTCCGGGAGCGCTACACCCTCTCCCAGGGAGACATCTCACGCGGGTTCCGCCAGCAGGCCTTCATCAAGGCACTCATGCTCAAGGCCCTCAGCCGCGAGGTCATCACCAACCCGGTGCGTCTCGCGCAGTTCGTCGATGCCGCCACCCAGAACCTCGTCGTCGACGAGGACCTCGACCTCAACGAGATGCGCAAACTCGCCTTCTCGATGACCGGCCTCCGGGGCAACGACGTGGTCTTCATCACCGCACCGTTCAGCGGCTTCGGCACCGCTCCCGACGGCGGCTGGATCGAGATCGTCGACGACGCTGCGATGGACCGGTTGGGCACCTCCATCCGAACCGACACGATGGAGACCTACAGCGACGCCCGCGTCACGCCGTGACCATCGGCTGAGGGGTGACCATCGGCTGAGGGGCGCCGAGGGTCACTCCACGCGCTTGAGCTCCGCGGAGAGGTGGCTCTGCAGCGGCTGTCCGACCGCGGCCATGTCCATCGCATACATGAGGCTGCTCTCGACGTATCCGTAGAGCCGGTGGCCGGCGTTGTACTCCTTGGCGTGCGGGCTGCGCACGACGCTGTCGGTGCGGACCTCGACCTTGGCCGGGCTCGTCGTCCCGTAGTACATCTCGACGATGCCGGTCGGGTGCGCGAGCAGCAGCTCGACCTCGCCGTCGGGCAGCGGGCGCCAGAAGCCCATCTCGGTCGCGAGCGGCCTGACCTGGTTGCCCTTCTCGTCGAGCAGCCAGGTGCGGCTGCGCCAGTGGAGGAACGGCCGGCCGTCGTGGAAGCACTCGATCTCCTGGCCGAAGTTCGCCGACTCGATCGTCGGATAGCCGACGACGCCGGCCCCCTCCCAGCGCCCGATCATCCAGGCCAGTGGGGCGAGCTCACGGGGCATGTCGGTGTCGAGGTGGAACGGCATACCGACGATCGTATGCGGCGCTCGCCGGGTCAGTAGACGAGCGCCTGGACGCCCTCGCGCAGGCTCTCCTCGACGAAGGCGGCCGCGCCGGCGATCCGTGCCCCCGGCAGGAGGTCGACCTCGGCGAGGTCACGCCGCTTCGCGCACTGGGCACACACCGTCACCTGAGCGAGTTCGAGCAGGGTGTCGCGCAGCTCGGCCACGGCGACGGCGTGCGGCAGGGTCGCGAGAGTCTCGGCGAACCCGGGCACGGCTAGGGACGTGGCCTCGCCGGAGAGCCAGACGCTGACCACCACCCCGCTCGCCGCGGCGGTCGCCGGGACGGTGAGCGCCTGGTTGAGACGTTCGGCGTCGGTGAGGTCACAGGTGACCTTGACGAGGAGACTGCGAGACACCCCCGTCACCGCACGATGAGCTCGTAGACCGCCCAGAGCAGCGGGCCCGACATGGCCACGGAGGCGACACCGGTGGCGATCTGGCCCTGACTCGTGTAGCTGCCCGACTCGGGGGACAGGAGGCGACGGAAGGCGTGGGAGAGCGCAGCGCAGGAGACGCCGATGAGCGCGGCGGGCGGAAGGTCGGGAGCGCTCACGAGCACCGACATCACGGCGCTCGCCAGCCCTCCGACGACCATCGAGAGGGGCAGCAGCCAGGGGCGCGCCACGGGGTTGCGGACGAGGAGATCGGCTGCCGTCCCCGCACCGATCGCTGCCATGGCGCAGGCGATGAGCTGCGGCCCGTCGTCGACATGGACCAGTGGCAGGTAGGCGATGCCGGAGGCCAGCACGACCAGCCCCAGCGCGGTGCCCGAGACGGACTCGGTGAGCCGGGGCCGGCCGTCGCGCCGGAGCAGCTGCTGGAGGAACATCGCGACGACGCCGATCGCGAGGGCCGCGGCCGCCCACCTCAGGTAGGGGGCTCGCGCCGTCGCGATGACCGAGCCGATGAGGAGCACGGCGGTGAGGGTGAGGACGGCGCTCGACCCCTTCGGCGACGGCAGCCCGGCGGCGCGGGGCCAGCCCCAGGCGATGACGAGCGAGCCGAGCAGAAGCGCGAGCGCGAGGATCGTCTCCCCGGCGGAGGCCGCGACCCCGACGAAGACGGCACCGACGATCGTGGCGGTGATCGTCACGATCCGGGGGACGTGGGCGATCGGCGGCAGCTCGGCGTCGGGAGCTGCCTCGCGGGCAGCGCGACGGGCCGACCGGGTGAGGAACGGCTGAGCGTCGGTGTCCATCACCTGCACCGAGTCGGGTGCCTTGGGGGGCTCGGGCGGCCCCGGACGCTCAGCGGTCATCTCGCCAGTCTCCCATCGGCTCACCCTCCGGCAAAGGGTGGGAGGACCTCGAGGCTGGTCGCGGCGCCGACCGGCTCCTCGCCCCGGGCCGCGCGGCCGTCGACGAGGAGCGAGGCCACCTCGAGGACCGGCCCGAGGTCCGGGTGGGCGGCCTCGAGGGTCGCGACGACGTCGGCCACGGTCGCGCCGTCGGGGAGCGGCACATACTCCTCGGTGGTGCCGGCCGCGGCTCTCGCCCCGGCCCAGTACCGCACGAGGAGACCCTCGTCGCTCGGTCTCATGCGTCGTCCTCTCGTCCGGGGATGGGCCCGTCTCACCTATCCTGCCTGGTATGGCGCAGATCGTGGTCCTCACCTCCGCGCTCGGCCCGAGCACCGAGGTCCTCCCTGCGCTGGGCCTGCTCTCACACCATGTCAGCATCGCGCCTGCAGAGGCGAGCGCCCTCATCGATCCCGGCCGGATCCGGCACGACCTCGTGCTCGTCGACGCACGCACCGAGCTCGCGTCCGCCAGGTCCCTGTGCCGCGTGCTGCGCACGACCGGCATCTCGGTGCCCGTTTTCGCCATCCTCACCGAAGGAGGTCTCGCCGGGCTGACCGCCGAGTGGGGCGTCGACGACGTCATCCTCGCCGCAGCGGGACCGGCGGAGGTCGAGGCGCGCTTCCGGCTCGCGCTCGGGCGCACGGCCGGGGATGAGCCGGACGACCCCCAGATCAACCTCGGCGCGCTCAGCATCGACGAGGCGGCCTACTCGGCCCGGCTGCGGGGACGGCCGCTCGACCTCACCTACAAGGAGTTCGAGCTGCTCAAGTACCTCGCTCAGCATCCCGGGCGCGTGTTCACGCGCAGCCAGCTCCTCCAGGAGGTCTGGGGCTATGACTACTTCGGCGGCACCCGCACCGTCGACGTGCACGTCCGCCGGCTACGGGCCAAGCTCGGCACCGACCACGAGGTGCTCATCGGCACGGTCCGCAACGTCGGATACCGCTTCGTGCCGGAGGAGGCTCCCGAGGAGCATCCGGATCTGGACGCGCCGGACCGGATCGCGCGGCGGTCATGACCGCGACCGTCACGACCCGGGACGAGCTCGACGGCCGCAGTGCCGAGGAGGTCCACGCGCTCGCCACCGAGGCCGCCTCCGCCGATGGCGTCGGCGCCCTCTCCGAGGCCTCCCGGCTCGCTCTCGGCGCCTCCCCCGCCGGCACGCACCACCTGTTGGTGCACGGCCCCGGACGGCTCGTCGGCTACGCCCAGGTCTGGCCGGACGCGAGCGCCGAGCTCCTCGTCGCGCCGGGAGCCCGCCGACGGGGCATCGGAAGTGCGCTCTGGACCGCCGCGCTCGGCGAGGGCGCCGCCCGGGTCTGGGCACACGGTGACCTCGCTGCCGCGCAGGCGTTCGCCGCGTTCCGCGGCCTGGTCGGGGTCCGCTCGCTGCTCAAGATGGGCCGCCCGCTCACCGAGGCCGACCGCACAGCCCGCCCCCTGCCCGACGGGTATGCGGCGACCACCTATGCGGACCGCTCGCCTCAGGTGGCCGATCCCGTGGCCGAGCTCCAGGAGCTCAACGCGGCCGCCTTCGCCGACCACCCCGAGCAGGGGCGGCTCACGGTCGCCGACCTGCTCTCCCGGATGGATGAGCCCTGGTTCGATCCGCACGGACTCCTTCTCGTGGTCGACACGGACGGCACCGGAGCCCACTCCCCGGGTTCGGTGCCGGTCGCGTTCCACTGGACCAAGGTCGAGCCGGGCACGGACGCCGGTGAGATCTACGTCGTGGGGGTGCGGCCCGCATACCAGGGCCGCGGGCTCGCCGGTCCGCTCACCGATCTGGGCCTGGCCCACCTCGCCGAGCGCGGCTGCACCGAGGTCATCCTCTATGTCGACGGCGAGAACGCCCCGGCACGGGCGACCTATGAGCGAGCCGGACTGACCGTGCAGACGACGGATCGGATGTATGCGCCGGTCGCCGCCGATGACTCCGCCGGCTGAGCAGGGCAGGATGAACACATGAGTACCGCCGCGACCATGCCCGACACCCCGTCAGGAGACCAACGCGCGGCCGACGGGCCGGTCGTCGTCCCGGGGATCTCCATCACCAGCTCCTCACCGACCGACAACCCGCGGTTCCAGCCCCGTGCCGCCAACGGCCGGTTCGTCAAGGGGGACGGATCCCCGGGCGGCGAAGAGGAGCAGGCGAGCGACGAGCTGCCGGCGGACCGCTACCTCGACCGCGAGATCTCCTGGCTGCAGTTCAACGAGCGCGTCCTCCAGCTCGCGGCGGACGAGTCGGTGCCGCTGCTCGAGCGGGCTCGATACCTGGCGATCTTCACCTCCAACCTCGACGAGTTCTTCATGGTGCGCGTCGCCGGCCTCAAGCGTCGCATCGCGACCGGGATCGCCGTCCGCTCGGCCAGCGGTCTCGAGCCTCGGGACGTTCTCGAGCAGGTCGCCGAGGTGAGTCACGAGCTGATGGACCTGCAGGCCGCGGTGTTCCACCAGCAGGTGCGCCCCGCGCTCGAGGCCGAGGGGATCTCGATCGTCGCCTGGTCCGACCTGGAGGAGGCCGAGCAGGACGCGATGACCGAGCTCTTCACGACGCACATCTTCCCGGTCCTCACTCCGCTGGCCGTCGACCCGGCCCACCCCTTCCCCTACATCTCCGGCCTGTCCCTCAATCTCGCGGTCCTGCTCACCAACCCGAAGACCGGCAAGGAGCACTTCGCCCGGGTCAAGGTCCCACCGCTGCTCCCCCGGCTCCTCGAGGTCGGTGACGACGCGTCGCACGTCGTTCGCCTCCTGCCCATCGAGGCCGTCATCGCAGCCCACCTCGACCAGCTCTTCCCCGGCATGGAGATCGAGGAGCACTTCACCTTCAGGGTCACCCGTAACGAGGACCTCGAGGTCGAGGAGGACGACGCGGAGAACCTCCTCACGGCGCTGGAGCGCGAGCTCACCCGGCGCCGCTTCGGGCCACCGGTGCGCCTGGAGGTCGAACAGGAGATGGACGACAAGGTCCTCACGATGCTCGTGCGCGAGCTCGGGGTGTCCGGGTCCGAGGTGTACCGGCTGCCACGGCCGCTCGACCTCCGCGGCCTCGACGTCGTGGCCGACCTCGACCGCTCAGAGCTGCAGTTCGACCGGTTCCTCGCCCGCACGCACCCGGACCTCGCCCCGACCGAGAGCGCCAAGGCCCGCGACCTCCTCGCCGCCGTCCGCAAGCAGGACGTCCTCCTCCAACACCCCTACGACTCGTTCTCCACCTCGGTCCAGGCCTTCATCGAGCAGGCCGCGGCCGACCCCCATGTCCTCGCCATCAAGCAGACCCTCTATCGGACCAGCGGCGACAGCCCGATCATCGACGCCCTCATCGACGCTGCTGCGGCGGGCAAGCAGGTGCTCGCCGTGGTCGAGATCAAGGCGCGCTTCGACGAGGAGAACAACATCTCGTGGGCGCGGAAGCTCGAACAGGCCGGCGTCCACGTCGTCTACGGGATCGTCGGGCTCAAGACCCACTGCAAGCTCGCCCTCGTCGTCCGACAGGAGCCCGAGGGCCTGGCCCGCTACTGCCACATCGGAACCGGCAACTACAACCCCAAGACGGCCCGCCTCTATGAGGACTTCGGCCTGCTCACCGTCGACGCCGAGGTCGGCGAAGACCTCACCCGGCTGTTCAACCAGCTCTCCGGGTGGGCGCCGCGCAGCAGGTTCAAGCGGCTGCTCGTGGCTCCCCGCTCGCTCCGGTCGGGACTCGTCTCCCACATCGAGGACGAGATCGAGCACCACGAGCGGTCCGGCAACGGCTCGATCGCGATCAAGGTCAACTCCATCGTCGACGAGCAGGTCATCGACGCGCTCTACCGTGCCTCACAGGCCGGGGTGCCGGTCCAGCTGTGGGTGCGGGGGATCTGCGCCCTGCGGCCCGGTGTGCCCGGGCTCTCCGAGACGATCACGGTGCGGTCGATCCTCGGCCGGTTCCTCGAGCACTCCCGGGTGTGGGCCTTCGGCGGAGGGGGAGAGCCCATCGTCTACATCGGCAGTGCCGACCTCATGCACCGCAACCTCGAGCGGCGCGTCGAGGCCCTGGTCCGCCTCACGGATCCACGCCACCTGGCCGACGTCAACAACCTCATGGCCCTGGGTCGCAGTCCTGACTACGCCCACTGGTGGCTCGGGCCGGACGGCCGGTGGACCCGGGTGTCGACGAACGACGAGGGCGAGCCGCTCGGTGACCTCCAGGCAGCGCTCATCGCGATGCACGACAGACGTCGTCGCAAGGCCCGGCGGCGCTAGGTCCGCACGCACATGCCGTCGATCATCCCGGCTTCGGGCACACTGCCCTGGCGCCGCAGCTCCTCCGGCGCTCTCGAGGTGCTTCTCGTCCACCGGCCGCGCTACCACGACTGGTCGTGGGCCAAGGGCAAGCTCGACCCCCACGAGGAGTGGCCCGTAGCCGCCGCCCGGGAGACGGCGGAGGAGACCTCGATCCCGGTGGTCCTCGGCCGGCCGCTCCCGCCGGCGACCTATACGGTTCTCGACAACAAGGGTGTTCCCGCGACCAAAGAGGTCCGCTACTGGGCCGCGACCCCGGTGGGCGCGGGCGGCCCGTTGCGCAACGAGATCGACGAGATCGCCTGGCTGACGGTCCGCGAGGCGCATGAACGGCTCGACTACTCCCGCGATCGCGACCAGCTCAGGGCCCTGGTCCGGGCCGACCAGGAAGGCGAGCTCGACACCACTTCCTTCATCATCATCCGGCACGCCAAGTCCGTGTCTCGCTCTTCCTTCACCGGGGCCGACGACCAGCAACGCCCTCTCGACGAGGTCGGTCAGGAGCGCGCGGAGGAACTCGTCACGCTCCTCACCGCATACGGCGTGCAGCGGGTCGGCAGCTCACCGTCGGTGCGCTGTGTCGACACCGTCGCTCCGTATGCGGCCCGGCTCGGCCGTGGCGTCAAGCGCCACCCCTCGTTGAGCGAGGAGGACCACGAGGTCGACCCGGTGGCGGCCGCCGAGGTCACCCGCGCCCAGCTCGGCAGACCCCGCGCCCGGGTGCTGTGCGGACACGGGCCGGTTTTGCCCACGATGCTGCACGTGCTCTCCGCCCGCTGCTCGGCCAGCGAGTCAGGCCGGGCCGCATCGGTGGTCATCGACGATGCGATCGACCTCGGGCTGGCCAAGGGCGAGGCTCTCGTCGCGCACGTCAGCCGCTCCGTGACGCTCGGGCCCCAGGTCGTCGCCGTCGAGCGATACCTGCCCCGGGCATGAGGTGGTCGTCCAGCAGATGGACGCCTTTCGTTCATCTGATGTTCACCTTGCACGCATCGCCAGGTCACCCTCTGTCTCTACCGTCGCAAGCGCACGCCCGCAGGAGGTCGCGCCGGGCGCTGTCTTGCTGCGCTCCGACACCGTCAACCGAAGCCGAGGCCCTTCGCCCGTGAACCGCTCCCCTGCCCTCCTGGCCGGTGTCGCCCTCGCGCTCGCGCTCGCTCTCGCCGCGTGCACGCCCGTCAACGAGCGCGATCTCCCCGCCGACGGCGGCTCGGAGGTCTCCGGGTGGATCTCGGGCGCCGGATCCACCGCTCAAGCCGCGGCGATGGAGGCATGGAAGGCCTCCTTCGAGAGCATCCATCCGCAGGTGACCGTCTCCTACGACCCCGTCGGCTCCTCCGGCGGTCGTGAGCAGTTCATCACCGGTGCCGTCGAGTACGCAGGATCCGACGCCTATCTCGACGACGAGGAGATCGTCGCCGCCGGGGAGCGGTGCGGCGCCGGCGAGGTCATCCAGCTGCCGGCCAACATCTCCCCGATGGCCGTCGCCTACAACCTCAGCGGCATCCCCGACCTCCGCCTTTCGCCCGACACGCTCGCGCAGATCTTCACCCAGGAGATCACGAGGTGGGACGACCCGGCCATCGCTGCCGACAACCCCGGCGTCACCCTCCCCGACACCGCGATCACGCCGGTCAACCGCGCTGACGGCTCCGGGACGACGAAGAACTTCACCGACTACCTCGCGTCTGCGGCACCCGAGATCTGGACCTACGGGGCAGTCGACGACTGGCCCGTTCGCGGCGGCACCGGTGGGCAGGGCACCTCCGGGGTCGTGGCCGCGATCAACCAGACCAGCGGCGCCATCGGGTATGCCGACGAGTCACAGATCGGCGAACTCCCGGCCGCATCGGTCAAGGTCGGGGAGGAGTATGTCGGTCCGTCCGCCGAGGCGGCCGCAAGGATCCTCGACGCCTCACCCCGCGTCGAAGGACGCGGTGAGTTCGACTTCGCCATCGACATCGATCGGAAGACCGAGGCATCGGGCACCTACCCGATCGTTCTGGCGTCCTACACGATGGCATGCACGAAGTACGAGGACCCTGACCAGGCTGCTCTCGTCAAGGCCTTCCTCAGTTTCATGGTCTCGGAGGAGGGGCAGCTCGTGGCACAGCAGAATGCCGGATCGGCTCCCATCTCGGAGTCTTTCCGAGCCACCGCGATGACAGCGATCGACGCGATCGAGACCCCGTGACCGGACTCCCAACACCCCTGACGTCACATCTCGTCCCCCCTCAGTGCCCGACGGAGAACCCATGAGCACGACGGTGCAGCGCACGGTCCCCCCTTCGGACAAGCCGGTCACCCGCCCGGGAGACAGGATCTTCGCCGGCCTCTCGACCGCGTCGGGGGTCCTCATCCTGTCGACCCTCTTCGGAGTCGCGGCCTTCCTCCTCTGGCAGGCGTGGCCGGCCATCACCGCCGACCCCTCTGAGGTCCGCGGCGGTCAGGGCCTCGTGTGGTATATCGGCCCGCTCGTGTTCGGCACCCTCGTCGCCGCCGTCATCGCGCTCATCATCGCCTTCCCACTCTCGGTCGGGATCGCCCTCTTCATCTCTCACTACGCGCCCCGCCGCCTGGCGGCGGCTCTCGGCTACATCGTGGACCTGCTCGCAGCAGTGCCCTCCGTGGTCTTCGGCCTCTGGGGCATCTCGGTCATCGGACCGATGATGCTGGGCATCCAGGCGTGGTCGGTCGACAACCTCCGCTTCCTCCCCTTCATCGGTGGCCCCGCGTCACCGAAGTCGATGCTCGTCACCGGCACCGTGCTCGCGATCATGATCCTCCCGATCATGACCGCGGTGAACCGTGAGGTCTTCCTCCAGACTCCGCGGCTGCACGAGGAAGCCTCACTCGCCCTCGGCGCCACCAAGTGGGAGATGATCCAGCAGGCGGTCATCCCGTTCGGCCGATCCGGAGTGATCTCCGGCGCGATGCTCGGGCTCGGGCGGGCACTGGGCGAGACGATGGCCGTCGCGATCATCCTCTCCGTCTCGGCCCGCTACACCGCCGTCATCACGAGCCCGGCCAACCCTGGCACCATTGCCGCCGACATCGCCCTCCAGTTCCCCGAGTCGCGTCAGGGTCCGCAGCTGGCCACGCTCGTCGCGAGCGGTCTGGTCCTCTTCCTCGTCACCCTCATCGTCAACATGACCGCCCGCTGGATCATCTCGCGTCGCGCCGAGTTCTCGGGAGCCAACTGATGGCCATCCCCACTCAGACTCGACAGACTCCGGCACGACCCGCACCCCCGCTCTTCAGCGACGAGACGAGCGGGATCAAGCCGGGCCGCATCAGCCGCGCTCAGCACGCCGCGATCCTCGTCGGGTCGGTCGTACTGGCGGCGGCACTGCTCAGCCTGATGTCCGCCCTCGGGCCGTTCGCGCTCTTCACATTGGGCGCCGTGGTCTACCTCGCGTCGGTCTACGTCGTCGCACGTGCGATCGAAGGGCGCCGGCACGCGACGAACCGCGTCGTGACCGGGCTGGTGACCAGCTTCTTCCTGCTGGCCCTGACCCCGCTGCTGTCCGTCATCTACACCGTGGTGACGCGCGGGCTGGCGCGCTTCGACCTGATGTTCTTCACGTACTCGATGCGAGGCATTCTCGGTGAGGGCGGCGGCGCCTACCACGCCATCATGGGCACGCTCATCATCACCGGCATCACGACGCTCCTCTCTGTCCCCATCGGGATCCTCGCGGCGATCTACCTTGTCGAGTACGGCAACCGGGGACGGCTGGCCCGGGCGCTCACCTTCTTCGTCGACGTCATGACGGGCATCCCGTCCATCGTCGCCGGGTTGTTCGCCGTCGCCCTCTTCACGCTCTTCCTCGGTCCCGGAGTGCGGATGGGCATCATCGGGTCGGTGGCACTCATGGTCCTGATGATCCCTGTCGTCGTCCGCTCCACCGAGGAGATGCTGCGCCTCGTCCCCAACGAGCTGCGCGAGGCGGCCTATGCCCTCGGGGTGCCGAAGTGGCTGACGATCACCAAGGTCGTCCTCCCCACGGCTGCGGCAGGGATCGGCACCGGGATCACGCTCGCCATCGCACGTGTCATCGGCGAGACCGCGCCGCTGCTCGTCACGGTCGGGACGACGACCGGCATGAACCTCAACCCGTTCGACGGCCGGATGCAGACCCTGCCGGTCTTCGCCTACTACAGCTACGCGACACCCGGCATTCCGCGTGAGGCCTTCATCGAGCGGATGTGGGCCTCGGTCCTCACCCTCATGCTCATCGTCATGACCCTCAACATCGTCGCCCGCCTCATCTCCAAGTACTTCGCCCCCAAGACCGGTCGCTGACCACCGGCCAGGACCACCGCATACCCTCACCACGAACAGGACGTAAGACCACGTGTCCAAGCTCATCGAAGTCAAGGACCTCGACATCTACTACGGCGACTTCCTCGCCGTTGAGGGCGTGACGATGACCATCGAGCCGAAGGCGATCACGGCCCTCATCGGTCCGTCCGGCTGCGGCAAGTCGACCTTCCTGCGCTCCATCAACCGGATGCACGAGGTGATCCCCGGCGCCTACTGCACCGGGGAGGTCACCATGGACGGTCAGAACCTGTACGGCCGCAACGTCGACCCGGTGAGCGTGCGTCGGCGGATCGGCATGGTGTTCCAACGACCCAACCCGTTCCCCACCATGTCGCTCAAGGAGAACGTCCTCGCCGGGGTCAAGCTCAACAACACGCGAATCTCCAAGTCCGACGCCGAAGATCTCGTCGAGGGATCGCTGCGCGGCGCCAACCTCTGGGAAGAGGTCAAGGACCGACTGGACAAGCCGGGCTCGAGCCTGTCCGGCGGCCAGCAGCAGCGGCTCTGCATCGCCCGCACCATCGCGATCAAGCCCGAGGTCGTGCTCATGGACGAGCCGTGCTCCGCCCTCGACCCGATCTCGACCCTGGCGATCGAGGACCTCATGACCGAGCTGAAGAACGACTACACGATCGTCATCGTCACCCACAACATGCAGCAGGCGGCCCGCGTCTCGGACCGCACCGGGTTCTTCAACATCGCCGGCACCGGCAAGCCGGGCAAGCTCATCGAGTTCGACGACACCGAGAAGATCTTCTCGAACCCGACGAACAAGTCGACCGAGGACTACGTGTCGGGTCGCTTCGGCTGACCGGTTCGGGCCAGGCGAACCCGGCTTGCGCCACAGTGGCGTCGACACGCATGCTGAGCCGGTGCAGGAGAGCGACCCGCCCTCGTGGGAGATCGTCGAACGCGGGGTGTTCGCAGTCGCCACGTGCCTGGTCTGTGGGTGGCACTCCCCTGCACGACGGGCGTATGCGACGGCCAGGCGGGAGGGGAACGAGCACGCCGACGTGTGCCCCGGCGAGTCTGCGCACTCGTCCTGCACACGCCTGACCTCACCCCCGGCATGACGATGCCGCGTCGGACCGGGAAGCGCCTCACGGCGCGAGGCCGCTCGTGGCGGCTGAGTTTGGGACCCGGGGCTACCGCAGTCCGACGCGGCTTGACGATGGTACCCGCCCCACCACGTTCACGCCAACGATGCGCCCGACCGCTCAGCGCAGCGCGCCGGCCCGCCAGAGGTGCGCGCAGGCTGTGAGGTCACGCGCGGTCGTCTGCATGGCGGCCGCCTGACTCGTCTCACGAGTCCCGGTCGAGGGGTCGTCGATGTCGGCGTCGTCGGCCAGGTCCGCACGGCCCGAGGCGACGACATGGCAGAAGGCGGAGGCTCGGTCGAGCGCGGTCGCGACATCCCCGCTGTAGACACCACGCAGGATCTCGTCCGCGACGAGCCCGACCTCCACCGGTCCGGGCGGCTCTGCGCTACCTGCCACGGCGTGGTGGGCCTCCGCGAACCGGATGCCCGCCGCATACTCCCGGCTGGCCCGGTCGGGGTCGCGTCGGATCCACTCGCGGATGACGTAGAGACGCCACAACACCCCCGGCAGCGTCCTCGCCGGTCGCTCGGACCAGAGCGCGGCGAGGGTGGAGAGCCCCACCTCGTCGACGAGGGTGACGAACCGCTCGGTACTCTCGGCGTCGCGTCCGGCAGTCACGACGAGCGCCGCGCTCTGATGTGCTGCCTCGACCAGGTCAGCGGGATCCGGGGTCAGACCCCCGTGCTCCGCCATGGCCTCCGGACCGAAGTGTGCAGGTCGACGAGGCAGGGGGCGTCCGCTGCTGGGCATGTCCACCAGTGTCGCACCCGACTCGGACTTCGCCCGCGAAGTCGCTAACCTCGTCAGGAACATCAGTGCTGATCGGGGGGCACGTGACCCCGGCATACCCCTGGAGGACCTATGGCCCGCGAAGGTGAGAGCAGCGTCAAGGCCGAGACCGCACCCGGTCCCGACGACCCGCGCAAGCCCGAGAACCCGACCGACCTGAAGAAGCCATCGGTCATGCAGGCCCTGAAGAACGCGTTCGCGGAGTTCAAGCGCGACCAGGCGACGGATCTCGCAGCGGCGCTCACCTACTACTCGGTGCTGTCGATCTTTCCCGCGATGCTGGCACTCATTTCGGTGCTGGGAGTCTTCGGTGAGGGCGAGGCGACCGCGGACGCGATCATCGACCTGCTCGAACAGGTCGGCCAGGGCGACGTGGCGGAGGAGCTTCGGGACCCCATCGCCGATCTCACCACCGCCAACTTCGCCGGATTCGGGCTCGTCACGGGGATCGGCGGCGCGCTGTGGGCGGCGTCGAACTACGTCAACGCCTTCGGCCGGGCGATGAACCGCGTCTACCAGGTCGACGAGGGCCGCCCGGTCTGGAAGTTGCGCCCCCAGATGCTGCTCGTCACGCTCGTGACCCTCACCCTCGCGGCACTCATCCTTCTCGGGTTCGTCCTCAGCGGTGGTGTGGCCCGCACCGTCGGCGAGGTGATCGGACTCGGCGAGGAGACGGTCATGATCTGGAACATCGCGAAGTGGCCGGTCATTCTCCTGCTCGTCGTCCTCGCGATCGCGATCCTCTACTACGCGACGCCGAACATCCAGCAGCCGAAGTTCCGCTGGATCAGTCTCGGTGCCTTCGTCGCGATCGTCGTGTGGATCATCGCGTCCGCGGGTTTCGGCTTCTACGTCTCCAACTTCAGCAACTACAACGCCACCTACGGCTCGCTCGCCGGTGTCATCATCTTCTTGCTGTGGCTGTGGCTGACCAACCTCGCACTCCTGTTCGGCGCCGAGGTGGACGCCGAAGTGGAACGGTCCCGCCAGCTGCAGGCCGGCATCGAGGCCGAGGAGACGCTCCAGCTGCCGCCCCGTGACACGCGCAACTCGGAGAAGGCTGCGGAGAGGCTCCAGGACCGGATCGACGAGGGTCGCCAACTCCGGCTGCACGCGCGCGCTGACGGCGCCACCGGGCACAAGGCCCCGGCCGAAGGTACCGATGACAAGCCCTCCGACGGCGCCCCGGTCGACCGCAAGAGCCACAAGGTGGGCGACAGCGCTGACCCGGCCCAGGCCTCGTCCGGGTCAGAGGGTCTCGAGCCGCTGCCGAGTGAAGTCGCCCGGCGCAGGGGCCACTGAGGCTGGCGCTGCCTCGAACCGCCCGGCGAAGTGCTCCTGGTGTCGTCCCGATCGGACTGCCGTACCCGGACTGGGACTGCGGTCGCTCAGGCGCTCTTGCGGTCCTCTCGGAGGCGCCACGCTGCAGTCACCATGACGGCCCCCACCAGGGAACCGATGATGCCACTCGGCCGGAGAGCAAGTCCGTCCCCGGCCAGCAGGCTGCTGAGCAGGCCACCGACGAAGGAACCCACGAGCCCTGCCACGAACGCCATGGTCCAGTCGATCGACTGATGCCTGCGACCGAGCAGCAGCTGCGCGCCGGCTCCGACCAGCATCCCGAAGAGAATTATTGCGATGATGAGCATGAGCGGAGTGTAGATGCCGACCGGTGGAGTCGGGCCACGACCTGCGGACCCCACGGCACGCACCGCGCAGAACGGCGTTGTTGGCGAGCGACCTGGCCTCGAGAAGCGGACCCATCGGGGTCGACCCGGGCGCGTCAGCACAGTCCAAAGCCCCTCACGGTTCGACTCCCCAAATCCAGGGACTTAGGGTTGGCCGCGGAGGTCGTTGCAAACGATCCGCCTGCACTCTCGGCGGTTCTTGGCATAGACCCCGGGCCTCTAGCTCAATTGGTAGAGCTGCGGACTTTTAATCCGTAGGTTGTGGGTTCGAGTCCCACGGGGCCCACTCGTTTATCCTCGCAGTTCAGAGCGGGTTTCAGCCGGCTATCTGGTTGCCTTGCGGGAGTGGAAGACTGTCCGTAGGCCGTCATGTAGGCCGTCACAGCCGGCCTTCCAGGTAGCCGTCGAGTTTGGGCAGCGGCACCTTCGAGTGCGTCCGGCAGCAGGTGTGTGTAGAGGTTGAGCGTGGTTGCCGGCGTGCTGTGACCGAGGATGCGCTGGACCTCCACGGGCGTCGCGCCGGCTTGGATGAGCATGCTTGCGCAGGTGTGACGGAGGTCGTGAAAGCGGATCCCGCCGCCGAGCGTGGCGACTGCGTGGGGCCAGCCGACCCACCGCTTCCAGTTCGAGCTGCGTAGCCCCTCGCCGTCGGGTGAGGTGAACAGCAGCGCTGTCTCCGGTCGCCCGGTGGTGTGCTGGCGCAGCTCGTCGATGAGGCGCTCGGGGATCGGTACCCTGCGACGGCCGTGCCTGGAC